>CAMOUQ010000065.1 GCA_946626595.1 uncultured Prevotellaceae bacterium
GGCCGTGGAAGTTCCAAGGTCTGCCTGGACTCATACTGAAGGTCTATGACAAGGACAAACACTACACCTTCGAGGCCATCGGACTGGAGACTCGCAAATATCCCATCACCCGTTTCAAGCAATTTAAGAACTACCATCGTTCCACCCGCGCGAAGGTGTGGAAGATGCAGCGGCAGTGGCACGAGAACTGGTTCAAAGCCGTCGATTTCCGCAAAGGTTACATTGATGCCACCGGAAACATGGTGATGGGTGAGTCGGTTTCTATCTTCACACCCTATAACCCTTTGGAACTGACGGAGCAGTGAGAGCAGAACGAAGCTTGAATGAAATTCAATTAGAATAAAAAACTATGAACAGACGTATCATCACCCTCATCATCGCCCTCGCCGCTGTATGCGGTGGGGCAAGTGCGCAACAGAAGCAGGGACACGTCATGCGACCCAAGCCGAGGGGTGTGGGAAAGACCACCGTGGTAGGACAGGCACAACTCGTAGTGGAGTATGCCCTGAATGCCACGGACATCAGCAATCCCGACACGTATCTCGACCTTCACGTTCTCAGGGCTGGCAAGCAACTGAGCAAGCACTACAGCCGCTTCTTAGAGCAGGGCGACTCGCTCTACGATGCCTACATGAAGGCCAACCCGAACGCAGAGGGTGTGCCCAGAACCTTTTATACTATAGGTCGTGAGGGGCAGTACTGGAGCGAGTACCAATCCACGGAGATATTCTCCGAGCAGGGCCGGCAGACCTTCTATGCCTGGATGCCGTGGGCGATGGAACGCTACAACGCCTACTACACCGAGCCTGCCGCACAGCAGAAGTGGACGCTGACCAACGAGCGAAAGACCATCCTCGGCCACGAGTGCCAGCGAGCCAGCTGCCACTGGCGGGGCCGCGACTTCGAGGCATGGTTCGCCGCCGACATCCCCGTGCGCCTCGGGCCGTGGTCGTTCGGCGGTCTGCCAGGACTCATCATGAAGATATACGATACGAAGCACCTCTACACATGGGAGGCCGTCAGCCTCCGCGCCGGCACGTTTCCTATCACCAAGCGCAAATACGAAGGCTTCCACAAGGACACTCGCGCCCATGTCTATAAACTACAGATAGCCGCCAACCGAGACCACCTGAAAGCCGGTGGAGCCATCGACCGCCGCACAGGCCAACTGAAGTCCAATCCCCATCCTTATGAACCGCTGGAACTGGAATAAACACAACATAGCATCATGAACAAGAGAATTATCACCATCATTATCGCCCTCGCCGCAGTGTGCGGCGAGGCAAGTGCGCAACAGAACCAAGGCGAAGTGATTCCAAGTACAAAAACGCGCCGTGGACTGAAAGAAAAACAAGTGGGCACCACGATTATGTATGTGGACTATGCCATGAACGCCGACTCCATCGGGCAGGAACGGACTTACATCGACAAGCAGCGTCTGGAAATAGGACGGGACTGTGCGAAGTACAGCAGCCTGTTTTTGAAACAGTTTGTCGGCAGCACACGTCCGACCAGAGACGGGCAAGCCATTATGCGAGGAGGCAAGCCGGGTAAAAATAATAGCTTTTGGAACGACATTCAATTTACCGACCTCTTTTTCAAAGATGGTCAGGTTACAGAGTATGCCGACATGCCCATGTACCACGAAAGCAATACGAGCCAGTTTACAGAACCATGCCCGCCCCAACAATGGAAACTGAATAATGAGACAAAAACAATACTGCAGCACCGCTGCCAGAAGGCCACTTGCCACTGGCATGGTCGCGACTATGTGGCGTGGTTCGCGCCCGACATCCCCGTGAAGCGTGGCCCTTGGCGTTTCAACGGCTTGCCGGGGCTTATCCTCAAACTGTACGACACCAACCACTTCTACGCCTTCGAGGCTGTCAGCCTGAAGAAAGTGAACGAACCGATGATGCTCTATGATTTCAACTACAGAAAGTCCACTCGACAGCGAGTGCGCAAGCTGCAACGGGTTCTTCAAGTGAACTACTGGAAAGCCACAGCGCAGTCAACACAATTCCCCGACAAACCCTTTGAGCAGTTAGAGAAAGAGTAAGCAACATGAACAAACGTATCATCACCCTCATCATCACCCTCGCCGCTGTATGCGGCGGGGCAAACGCTCAATGGAAACAGGGCGATGTACCGCCGTCTTTAAGGAGAGGGAGCATCGCGCCTACGGTGATAGACAAGGCGGAAGTGACCGTGTACTACGCTTTCAATGCCTCCGACATTAAAGACGAGAGCACCTACATCGACCTCGGATGGCTGCAGGTGGGCAAGCAGTACACGAAGTATGCCAGCTATTTCGTGGCGCACAGCGACTCGACCTACAAACCTGTATTGATAAAGAACAGTAACGGTGAGAGCGGATACGCCGGACGGAAGTTCGGCGGCAAATATCCCAGTCGATGGTCGGAATACCAGTTCGACGAGATTTACATCAAGGATGGCCAACTGACGGAATACGCCATCATGCCGATGAACCTTGACCGCGAATGTTGCCAGTACACAGAGCCAGTGCCGAAGCAGCAATGGACGCTGAAGGGAGAACAGCAGACCATCCTCGGCTACCATTGCCAGAAGGCCACCTGCCGCTGGCGTGGGCGCGACTACGAAGCGTGGTTCACATCAGAGATACCCATTCAGCGCGGCCCGTGGAAGTTTGGCGGCCTGCCCGGTCTCATTGTGAAGATTTCGGATGCAAAGAAGGAGTACAACTTTGAGTTGGTAAAATTGGAGCGCACGCCACGTCCCATCATGCAATGGAACTTCTCGCGGTTCCGCAAAGTGAAGCGACAGGACATGCTGAAGCTACAGAAGAAAATCAACATCAACTGGCTTACGGTGCTCTATGGCGGCAGGGTCACTTCACTGGAAGGAAATACTTTCCCCGACAGACCATATAGCCCAATGGAGTTAGAGTAATATGAACAAGAAATCACCATCATCATCGCCCTCACAGCCGTGTACGGTGGGGCCGGTGCACAACAGGAACAGGGAGACGTCATGCGACCAAAGCCAAGGGCGTGGGGCAGACCGTCATTGCTAACTCCCCCTGCTATGGGGAGGACGGAATATATCGGAGTCCGCGACACAATAATAATAACCACCCCGCCCTTTCGCTAAAGCCCCTAAAGCCCTTAGAGCCCCCATAAGGGCCTTAGAAAAGAAGGGGCTGCCATGCGTGGCAGCCCTTTCTTATAAATAGCTTAATGTTTAATCTTCTGAGCCGAATGGCGGACTCGAACCGCCGACCCACGCATTACGAATGCGTTGCTCTACCAACTGAGCCAATTCGGCAAAAAAAATGCAAAAGCATCGAACCTCTTGGTGGTGGAGAATATCGGAATCGAACCGATGACCTCTTGCATGCCATGCAAGCGCTCTAGCCAGCTGAGCTAATCCCCCTTTCTGCTTTTGCGGTGCAAAGATACGATGTTTTTTTGGAACGGCCAAGAGTTTTGCCGTTTTTTTTCAGTTTTTTATTAAAATTGTTCCAGATAGGCTATGCGGCTCTCCGTGCTGGGGTGTGTGGCGAAAAGTCCGGAGAGGAAACTGGTGAAGCCAGAGGCGAGGCTCTGGGGGTGGATGATGAAGAGTTGGGCCACGTCCTGGCGGTCGACGTCGGCCAGGGCGGGGTCGGCGGATATCTTGCGCAGGGCGCTGGCCAGAGCCAGGGGGTTGCCGCAGAGTTCGGCTCCTCCGGCGTCGGCCATGTACTCGCGCTTGCGGCTGATGGCGAAGCGTGTGAGCAGGGTGAATAGGTAGCCCACGGCGGCCAGGGCGGCTGCCACGGCCAGGGCTATGAGGATGCTGACGCCGTTGCCCTTGTCGTTGGAGTTGGAGCGTCGGCGCGAGCCGCTGCCTCCGTAGATGAAGGTGTTCCAGAGCAGGCGTATGGCCAGGCTGGCCAGTGTGGACATGATGCCGACGAAGATGATGCTGACGATGAGCAGTCGGGTGTCGCGGTTGCGTATGTGGGTGAGTTCGTGGCCTATGACGCCTGCCAGTTCGTCGTCGTTGAGGCGGTTGCAGATGCCTGTGGTGAGGGTGACGGTGTAGGAGTCGCGGTCGATGCCACTGGCAAAGGCGTTGAGCTCGGGGGTGTCGATGATGTTCACCTTGGGCATGTCCATGCCGCAGGTCATGGTGAGGTTCTCCACGATGTTGTAGACGCGTGGGTTCTCGCGCCGCTCCAGTGGGCGTGCGCCTGTGGCGTGGCGTATCATGGAGGTGTTGCCGAAGTAGGCGATGATGAACCATATGGCCACGCCGCCCAAGACGAAAGGCATGGCGGTGAGGAAGGTGCCCGTGACGTCGTACCAGGAGAACTGTGTGGGGTCGGCGAGTGCCATGCGCTGCATGATGGCGATGAAGGCGAAGACCATGAGGAGCAGTATGGTCGGGAACAACACGAGGAGGAGCATGCTCCGGGTGTTGTTCCTGACCTGTTGTGTGTAGAGTCCGACGTATCTCACCGTTGTTGTGTGTTTAGAAGCTGATTTCGGGTGCCTTGTCGTACTGGGCGCGCTCGGTGTCGGCTATCTCGAACATCATCTCGCGACGGAAGCCGAACATGCCTGCCACGAGGTTGCCGGGGAAGGTCTCGACGGCGTTGTTGAGCTCGCGCGTGGCGGAGTTGAAGAAGCGGCGCGTGGCGGCCAGCTTGTTCTCGATGTCGCTGATTTCGCCCTGCAGCTGCAGGAAGTTCTGGTTGGCCTTGAGGTCGGGGTATGCCTCTACGGCCACCTTCAGTCCGTTCAGTGCCGTGGTAAGTTGGTTTTCGGCCACGATCTTGTCGTCGATGGTGGTGGCGCTCATGGCTGCGGTGCGCGCACGGGTCAGTTCCTCCAAGAGGGTCTTCTCGTGTGCGGCATATCCCTTGACGCTGGCCACGAGCTGGGGTATGAGGTCGTGTCGCTGCTTGAGCTGTACGTCGATGTTGGCAAACGCGTTCTCGCGATTGTTGCGGAGTTTGACAAAGCCGTTGTAGAGGCTGATGAGGTAGAGTGCCAGGAGCACCACTACGACGATGACAATGATTGTTGCTACCATGGTGTTTGCAAGTTTACGTTTTACTTAATATACTATATCATTCTTATACTGTTTGGCCCATTTGGGTACAAATATATGTCCATTTTGTGAAACTTCCAAATAGAAAGGCTTAAAATTTCATAAACCATGCGTGAAAAGAAAAAAAAACGGAAAGGGCTTTGCCGTTATGGCGAATTGTAGTACCTTTGTCATGCGATTGAGAGTTACAGCCAAGACATAGCCGCACAAGGTTTGACTGGGATACTCATCAAATTAATACTGAAAACCGAGAATGCTTACGCATCTCAATGGCGGGCCGCGCCCCGAAAGGGGTAGTACGCGAGTACCGGCGGATTACAAAGAATGCGGGCGCTCAAAACTTACATACTCGGAGTTTCATCACATCACCAAGTGCGGCTTTCCTATAAGCGAGGGGGCTGTGTCGGCATATACGACACAGCCCCCTTTGTTTGTTAGACCCGCAAGCCAGCCCCCGGCCTACTCGATGCCTTCCACGCTGAGGCCGTCGAGCGAGGTGAGCCACTGCAGGAGTTGGTCGGTGGAGAGCGGACGTGTGGAGCGCAGTTCCATCTTGACGCCCAGTCGCTGCCCCTCGGGTGCGGTGCTAAAGGTGAGCACCTTCAGTCCCTCGGCATGCAGACGGTCGAGCAAGCAGTGGAGCGATGCCCCGTCGTCGTTGGGCAGGGAGACGGAGACTGTGCGATGCCCCACGCTGGGCAGCAGTCCGTTGAGCACCTCCAGTCCCAGGAGCACCAGGGCCGTTGCAAAGGCTGCTATGACATAAAGCCCGGCACCGGCTGCCATGCCGATGGCTGCCGTTACCCAAAGGCCTGCAGCCGTAGTCAGTCCGTGTACGGCGTGGCGCTGGAAGATGATGGTGCCGGCACCAATGAAGCCGATGCCCGACACCACCTGGGCAGCGATGCGCGAAACGTCGAGACGGTGGCTCTCGGAGAAGGCCACGTCGGCAAAGCCGTGGGCCGAGAGTATCATGAACAGGGCGGCGCCCAGAGCCACGAGGAAGTGGGTGCGGAAGCCTGCCTCCTTGGCACGCAGTCCGCGCTCCATGCCTATGGCACCGCCCAGAAGGGCTGCCACCAGTATGCGCAGGAGAAAGGTGTGGGGCATGGTCATTGTATGTCTGCGCTGAGGGGGGTGCCGATGTTGCGGACGTAGGACTGAAGCAGGGCCTCCCACACCTGTTGGTTGGGGACGTCGTACTTGCTCCAGCCCGTGCCGACGTAATAGGTGAAGGGGGTGCCTGCCTCATAGGGGGCCTGGCCAATGACGTGCCCCACGGCTCCGTTGCGTTCCTCTGCCAGGGGCAGATAGCGCAGCTGCTTCATCTTCTGGGGGAATAAAATACCTATATATAATTGTCCGTTCTGCCCCTGGGGCGTATCGAGGGCGTCGGCGTAGGTGAGGTAGCCCAGCTTCTTGTTGATGGCGTAGGCCTGGGGCTGGCTCTTGTGAACGGCTATGCCGGCGCAGACGGGGCGTCCCTGGGTGTCGCCTTCGTAGGTGACCTGACAGCGTGCCAGGTGGCTGCCGCGGTCCTGGCTGATGGTGCGTGTCTCGCGAATGCCGTTCTGCTCATACATGTGCTGGCGCACCGTGAAGCGCAGCGGTCCGTTGTCGAGGATTTCGGCCTTTTCGTAGACGTCGGGCAGGAGCAGACGGTTGCCGTCCATCAGTGCCGGAGCACCGGCGCCCAGCGTGGCGCCTACGGTGTAGGCGTCCATGCCCTGTCCCTTGTCGCGATGGTAGGTGTAGACGTCGCGGTGCAGTTGTGCCCATTCGCCGCCGCGTCCCTGCTTCTTCAGCCTGGCGTTGACGCCATAGCTGGTCAGTTCGTTGTGGTAGAGCTGGTCTTGTATGGGATAGGTGGCATTCTTGGTGAATGTGTCGAAGCCTGCCACGCCCTTGTTGTGCATTTTGGGGCCGTAGAAGCGCCATGCGTTGCGGTCGTTCTCCCAGGTGAGGTCGTCCTCGCGGTTGGGATAGATGCGCCCGTTGACGTCCAGACGGTAGGCCTTGGGCTCACCGGTCACGATGGTGAATGTGGCCTTGGAGCGGGGTGCTACAAACACCTGCACAAGGAGTTTTCCGTCGCTGGTCAGCTGGTAGGGCTGCTCCACATTGTCGCCGTCGAGCACGAGGAACTGGCGTCCGCCGCCGATGTTCAGTTTGCCGAAGACCTTCCGGGCATCCAGTTCTACGACGTCCTGGCGGTTGTCGGCCGAGGGATTGGTGACGGTGAAGGTCATGCGGCGGGGCAGTCGGGCAATGGCGGGTGCTCCGGGCTTGGTGTCGTAGGAGGCCGTCTGGTCGAGGTAGCGCACGCGCTCACAGGCAGCCAGCAGCCATGCTCCGGTGCCGAAGGGGGCCTGCGAGCGGCTGTCGACAATCTTCGTGGGGTCGGGTTTCTCGCCTATGGGCTGCACGTATCCGATGCTGCCGTCGGCCTGCAGGGCCGTCTTCGAGAGATAGTTCCAGGCCTTCTCGATGGTCTGTTCGTATTTGCTGCGTTCCAGGAGACCGTGGTTGACGCCCCACAGCAGGCCGTAGCAGAAGAAGGCCGTACCGGAAGTCTCGGGTCCGGGTGCATCCTGCTCGCAGAGCATCGAGCGGCTCCAGTATCCGTCGGGGCGCTGGCAGCGGGCCACGCCCTCGGCCAACTGGCGGAAGCGCTGGACGAAGATGTCGCGTCCCTTGTATTCCTTGGGCATGTCGGCCAGCACCTTGGCCAGACCGGCCAGCACCCATCCGTCGCCGCGTGCCCAGAAGCTCTTGCCTCCGTCGCAGGCCGTCTTCACCTTGGGCCAGATGTACTTACCGTCGCGGTAGTAGAGCTGCGCCTCGCTGTCCCACATCAGGCTGTCGCTCCAGAGGAAGTTTTCGTGGAGTTTGTCCAGGTACTGCACTTCGCCCGTCAGGAGGTACATCTTGGTCATGACGGGCATCACCATGTACAGGGCATCGGCCCACCACCAGAACTTGTTGTCCTGCATGGCACACTCGTAGCCCATCACCTCGCGGGCACGGGCCACCTTGTAGTCGGCAGGCACGAGGTTGTACATGTCGACGTAGGTCTGGAAGCATATCTGCCAGTCGCCGAAGAGCACGAAATCGTCGCCCTCGCCGTACCACTGGTACTTCCACTGGCTGCGGTCGTTAGACTTGGCACCCTTCCATTCGTTGTGGCGGCACCAGCGGTCGCTGTAGAGATACCAGTCGGCACAACCCATGAGGCGGTAGGCCTCCATGTTGCCGGTGTAGTAGGCGGCATTGTCCCAGAAGGCACGCTTGTAGGGAGAGTTGTGGGCCTGCCAGTAGTTGTTGACGCGTTCGATGTCTCTGAGCACAGCTTCGGATTCCGTCGCTGTGGCAGCATGTGCGAAGGTGGCCACCAGGAGAGCGACCAAAAGGCAAAGTTTTGATTGTTTCATAGTTAAAAAAGTATTATTTCTTGCAAAGATAATGATTCTTTTGTAATTTTGCGACAAAACTCGGCTAAATAATTAACAAATTAATAAAAAGGAACTATGAGAAAAATGATTCTTGCCGCTGCGTTGCTCGCCATGAGTACCAGCATGATGGCTCAGACGGAGCCTACCATCAACACAATGTCACCACTGCAGCCTGTGACCAGCCAGGACTGGGCAACACGTTTTGAGAAGGAAATTGTGGGTCTGCAGGCCGACATCACCTCGCTGAAGACCAAACTCAGTGCCGACAAGGGCAACACCACACTGAAGCTGCAGGTGAAGCAGAAGCAGGACGACCTGAAGGTGGCCAAGGCCAACCTGAAAGCGTCCAAGGTTGCCCTGAAGCAGGAGGCTGCCGCCGACAAGGAAGTGGCTAAGGCCAAGGCACAGGTGGCCAAGCTGCAGGCTAAGAAGGACAAGGCCGAGGCTGCCGTGGCCAAGGCTGAGCAGAACGTGGTGAAGGCACAGGACGCCGTCAAGAAGGCCGAGCAGAAGGTGGCCAAGGCCGAGCAAGGCGTTGCCAAGGCTCAGCAGAAGGTGGACCAGGCCAAGCAGGGCGTTGCCAAGGCTCAGGACAATGTGGCCAAGGCTCAGGACAACGTGGTGAAGGCTAAGGACAACGTGGCAACCATCTCCGACAACCACGACATCAACGACAACATCATCAAGGCTGCCGAACAGAAGCGCTCTGCCGCTCTCGACAACCTGCGCAAGAGCATCACCCTGCGTGCCGACGGCACCAGCGGCCGATAAACAACAGGCATGAGAATTGCCATCATCGGCGCCGGTGCTGCGGGTTGTTTCTGTGCCGTCAATCTACGGCGCATGCTACCCGAGGCTGACGTCACCGTCATAGAACGAAACAGCCGCCCCCTGGCAAAAGTTGCCATCACAGGGGGCGGCCGCTGTAATATTACCAATTCGTTTCGCGACGTGGACGACCTGCGCCAGGTGTATCCGCGCGGCGGCCGGCTGATGCAGCGCCTGTTCCGACAGTTCAGTCCTGCCGACACGATGCGCTGGTGGCAGGACATGGGCGTGCCCCTGACAGTGCAGGACGACCAATGCGTATTCCCTCGCTCGCAGCGTGCCATGCAGGTGGTCGACACCTTGCTCCAGGCCATGCAGAAGTTGGGTGTGCGACTGCTCACCGGGGCTAAGGTGACCTGCATCCGAGCCACCGACGGAGGTTTCCAAGTTTCATACA
This sequence comes from uncultured Prevotellaceae bacterium, assembly GCA_946626595.1. GTDB lineage: Bacteria > Bacteroidota > Bacteroidia > Bacteroidales > Bacteroidaceae > Physcousia. Next base: position 9,757 of record CAMOUQ010000065.1, read on the forward strand.
ACAACACAACGGAACAGTTTGACAACGTTGTAGTTACCACAGGCGGCAGTCCGCGCATGAGCGGCCTCGACTTCCTTCCAAGCCTGAAGATAGAGCCACCCGTGCCCTCGCTGTTTGCCCTGAACGTGGGCGACGAGGCACTGAACAGTCTCATGGGCATTGTCGTGGCGGACACTCCGGTGAGCATAGCCGGAACAAAATTCAAGGCACAGGGCGACCTGCTCATCACCCACTTCGGCCTGAGTGGCCCGGCCCTGTTGCGACTGTCCTCGCATGCTGCCCGCCATCTGGCCGAACAGGAGTACCGCGTCAGGCTCTGCGTCAACTGGATGCAGGGACAAACAGAAGAGGAGGTGCGCACACTGCTGCGCAGCTACAGCCGCCAGTGCCGACAAGTCACCAACCAACATCCCAACCACCTCACTGCCCGCCATTGGTCCATGCTGCTGGCACGTGCAGGCGTGGCCGAATCCCGCAGGTGGGACACACTGCCCGACAAAGAACTGAACCGACTGACTGCCACACTGACCGCCGACACATACCCGACCGACGGGCGACGCACCTACAAGGCGGAGTTTGTCACCTGCGGAGGAGTGGCCCTGACGGAGATTGACCCCAACACGTTGGAATGCAAGCACTACCCGGGCCTGTTCCTGGCCGGCGAGGTACTCGACGTGGACGCCGTCACGGGCGGCTTCAATCTGCAAGCCGCCTGGACAATGGGGTACGTCGTAGCAAAAACCTTGTCTCAGGGCCAATAATTTTGAGTATTCAATTTTGAATTTTGAATTAATTATGCTACCTTTGCGGTGATTTTAATCGGACTGCATGAAACTTATACTACTCACATCTCCCGATTTCTTCATCGAAGAGGACAAAATCCTATCCACGCTTTTCGAGGAAGGACTTGATATTCTGCATCTTCGAAAACCAAATAGCGAACCCGTATTCTGCGAGCGACTGCTTACACTGCTCCCCGACGAGTATCACAAACGCATCGTCGTGCACGACCATTTCTACCTAAAGGAGGAGTTTAACCTGATGGGCATACACCTCAGCCACCACAATCCCACTGCCCCACCCGACTATCACGACATGGTCAGTCGCACCTGCTACACACTCGACGAGGTGGCACGGACGAAGTCGGAAAGCAAATACGTCATCCTGAAGAATGTCTACGACAGCATATCGGAACCCAACTACGTGGCCAAGTTCACCGAGGAAGACCTGCGCCAGGCCACCCGGCAGGGCATCATCGACAAACACGTGATGGCCCAGGGCGGCATCTCGCTCGAGAACATTCCCGTCGTGCGCCAGTTCGGCTTCGGCGGAGTGGTCATTCGTGGCGACCTTTGGCGCCGGTTCAACATCCACCGGGGCTACGACTACAAAGACCTCATCGCACACTTCCGCAAACTGCGGCAGGCGACGGAATAATCCAGAAGACACCGACCCAGACATTTAGACTATAAACAATATACACATACCCTCATGAGTCAGAACAGACAATTCCTGGTTTTTAGTGGTACCAACACGCGCTACTTGGCCGAAAAGATTTGTGCGGAACTCGGTTGTCCGCTTGGTAACCTCGTCATCACCCGCTTTGCCGACGGAGAGTTCGCCGTCAGCTACGAAGAAAGCATTCGTGGGCGCGACGTATTTCTGGTGCAATCCACCTTCCCCAACTCCGACAACCTCATGGAACTGCTCCTGATGATCGATGCCGCCAAGCGCGCATCGGCCCGCACCATCAATGCCGTCATCCCCTACTTCGGCTGGGCCCGTCAGGACCGCAAGGACAAGCCCCGCGTCAGCATCGGTGCCAAACTGGTTGCCGACATGCTCAGCGTGGCTGGCATCCACCGCCTGATAACGATGGACCTGCATGCCGACCAGGAACAGGGCTTCTTCGACATTCCCGTCGACCACCTCTATGCCTCCAGCGTCATGCTGCCCTACATCCAGAGTCTCAACCTGGAGAATCTGGTCATCGCCACTCCCGACGTGGGCGGTTCGAAGCGTGCATCGACGTACAGCAAGTTCCTGCAGTGCCCACTGGTACTGTGCAACAAGACGCGCCGCCGTCCCAACGAGGTAGCACAGATGCAAATCATCGGCGACGTCCAGGATGCCAATGTCATTCTGCTCGACGACATCGTGGACACGGGAGGCACCATCACGAAGGCTGCCGAACTCATGATGGAGAACGGAGCCAACAGCGTACGCGCCATTGCCAGCCACTGCATCATGAGCGCCCCCGCCAGCGAGCGCATCGAGAAGAGTCCGCTCACCGAAATGGTATTCACCGACAGCATACCCTATCGCGGTACGTGCAAAAAGGTGAAGCAACTGAGCGTCGCAGAACTCATCGCATCCACCATCTCGCGTGTCGTCAACAACGAAAGCATCAGCGACCAGTATCTCATCTAATCCCCTA
>CAMOUQ010000066.1 GCA_946626595.1 uncultured Prevotellaceae bacterium
CGCTCACTACGGTACCCGTAACGCGCGTTTGGGCGATGGCCAGGCTTGCTATCATGAAGCAAGCCAAGAAAAGTGCAATTCTCTTTCTCATAGAATACTCTTTTACTTTTAGTTAAACATATTAAAATTAAGTTTTTTCTCTCTCTTTACCTAATACTTTACGTTTATCTCTTACGCAGAGATAGTCCACTTATCTGCCTATATACCTTATATATATATTACGCGCGTGCGCTTGAGTACTTATTTCTGCCCGATACCGCTATATTCAGGCTTTCAGGGGCGAATCGCTGCGACAGGCAGCAAACATCATTCCACAAAAAATCTTGCATTAAAAGTTATATATTATAACTAATTTTAGCAAATTTTAATAAATATGTCATTTTTCTACCTCCAAAATGTGAATAAATCAAAAAAAAGTAGTAACTTTGCATCTTGAATTGTTATCTCTGCGTAAGAGATAAACGTAAAGTATTAGGTAAAGAGAGAGAAAAAACTTAATTTTAATATGTTTAACTAAAAGTAAAAGAGTATTCTATGAGAAAGAGAATTGCACTTTTCTTGGCTTGCTTCATGATAGCAAGCCTGGCCATCGCCCAAACGCGCGTTACGGGTACCGTAGTGAGCGTGGAGGACGGTGAACCCATCCCTGGTGCCCAAGTACTGATTGAAGGCACTAAGACGGGTGTTGTCACCAATGCGGACGGCAAGTTCTCCCTGACAGTCCCCGCCTCGGCTAAGCGCCTGGCAGTGTCCTGCTCGGGTATGGTTCCGCAGTTGGTACGTGTGAAGCCCGTTGTGAATGTAGAACTGCAGGTCGACAACAAGGCTCTGGACGAAGTGATGGTTGTTGCCTACGGTACCAGTACCAAGGCTGCCTTCACGGGTTCGGCCACCGTTGTAGGCACCGAAAAAATCGAGGCCCTGCAGAGTTCCAATGCTTTGGAAGCCCTGACGGGTCACGTGGCTGGTGTCGAGCTGTACAACGCCACGGGTGACCCTACCAACAACACTCCCAGCATCCGTATTCGCGGTATCAGTTCTCTGACTGCTGGAACGGCACCCCTGATTGTTGTCGATGGTACCCCCTATGGCAGTGACATGAACAACATCAACACTGCCGACGTGGAGAGCATGACTGTCCTGAAGGATGCAGCTGCTACCTCTCTGTATGGTGCGCGTGGTGCCAATGGTGTTATTCTGATAACCACCAAGGGTGGGGGACAGCGTGGTGAGACTAAGGTTACCCTCGATGCCAAGTGGGGTTCTAATAGTCGCGCCCGTCGTGAGTACAAGACCGTGGACAATCCCGCCCAGTACTATGAAATGTACTATGGCGCACTGAATAACTATGCTCAGAACCGTGGTATGGATCCCCTGAGAGCAAACCTCTGGGCCAATAATAACCTGACCGCTGCCAATGATTATGGTCTCTACTACAACGTCTACAACGTGCCCACGGGTCAGTTGATGATTGGCCAGAACGGTAAGTTGAATCCCAATGCTACATTAGGTCGTACGGTAGGTGACTATCTGCTCATGCCCGACAACTGGCTTGATGCTGCCTACAGTCATGGCCTGCGTCAGGAGTACAACGTCAGCGTCAGCAATGCCAACGAAAAGAGCAACTTCTATGCAAGTTTTGGTTATACAAACAACGAAGGTATCACCTTCAACAGCAACCTGGAGAATATCAGCGGCCGTTTGAAGGCTGACTTGCAGGCCAAGAAGTGGCTGAAAGTGGGTGCCAACGTTTCTTTTAACCACTACAATGCCAAGTCGATGCAGGAGGATGGAACGAGCAATTCGTCTACCAATATCTTTGCTGCTGCCACTCAGGTGGCTCCCATCTATCCCCTCTACCTGCGAAATGCCGATGGAAGCATCATGATTGACCCTCGCAATGGTTTCCGCATGTACGACTGGGGCGATCGTGGCAATGCCAATCTGGAGCGCCCTGTATTCACAGGCTCCAATGCCTTGCAACAGCAACAGGTTGATGCCAGACAGTGGGAGGGTAATGCCTTCACGGCTACAGGTTTTGCTGAGATTCGTTTCCTGAAGGACTTTAAACTGACTTCGCTCAACACCATGAACCTGGACGAGAGTCGCAGCACCAGTCTGACAAATCCCTATTACGGCAACTATGCTGGTCAGAATGGTATCCTCTACAAGTATCACTCCCGTACGTTGGACTATACATTCCAGCAGCGCTTGGAGTGGAACCACGACTTTAACAGGCACGATGTTGGCGTCATGGTTGGTCACGAGTGGTATCGCGACAATTACTATCGTCTGGGCGCCAGCAAGTATAATATGTTCGATCCCAATAATCTCGAATTGAACGGTGCCGTAAACGACAACTCCAGCGCATCGTCCTATACGACCATGTACAATAACGAGGCCTACTTTGCACGTGCTCAGTACAACTACGCTCTGAAATATTTCCTCTCTGCACAGTATCGTCGAGAGGCCAGCAGCCGTTTCACCAAAGACGACGGACGCTGGTGGGGTAACTTCTACAGCATCGGTGCCTCTTGGGTTGTGTCTCAGGAGAAGTTCATGCAGAATGTCAAATGGGTAGACTTCCTGAAAATGAAGGTAAGTTATGGTGAACAGGGTAACGACCGCATCAGCAACTTCCTCTATACTAACCGCTATACGGTGGTGAATGCCGGTGGCAATCCTGCCGTTTCACCCAGTGCTCTGAAGGGCAATCCCGATTTGACATGGGAAACTACAGGCGAATTGAATGCCGGTATCGAATTTGGTCTCTTCAAGAATCGTTTGAATGGTAGCATCGAATACTTCTGGCGTAAGACCAGCGACATGATTTACCAGTTCACCCTGCCTCGTTCTTCCGGTTTTGGTGGTTACTACGATAACATCGGTGACATGGTTAACCGTGGTATTGAGGTAGAACTGAACGCCGACATTTTCCGCACGAAGAACTTCAAGTGGAACGTTGGTGCCAACCTGACTCACTATAAGAATAAGATTAAGACCATGCCTGAGGAGAAACTGACCTCCACCGTCAAGGACTTCGACGGCAAGGAATATCGTGGTTACGCCAATGGTAATATGTTCATCGGTGAAGGTCTGAGCATCGGTAGTTACTACATGCCCGTTTATGCCGGTATTTACAATGAGAACACATGGCAGCAGACTGGTGACGATGCATACGATCCTTCATTGGCAGGTAGCAGCATGTGGTACCGCGACGTGACTAAATATCGCGATGGCGACCCCATCGTCGATGATAACGGAGATCCTGTGCTTGACGCTGCTGGCAATCCTACCTACGAGCAGGTTGCTTATAAGGAGCATATTACGACTACGGACTACAGTGCTTCTGACGACTACGTTCAGAGTGGTAGCCTGCTGCCCAAGGTCTATGGTGGTTTCAACACAAACTTCGAGCTTTACGGCTTCGAACTGGGTGTAGACTTTGCCTATCAGATTGGTGGTAAGGTTTACGACTCAGACTATGCAAGTTTCATGAGTTCGCCCACAAGCCGCAGCAAGGGCTCAAACTTCCATGCTGACCTGCTCAACGCTTGGTCGACGAACAACGCCACCAGCAATGTACCTCGCTTTATGTTTGGCGACCAGTACAGCAGTGCCATGAGCACACGCTTCCTGACCAAGGCCAGTTACTTGAGTCTGCAGAACCTGACCTTCGCCTACAACCTGCCCAGCAATTTGCTGCGCAAGGCTAAGATTGAAGCTGTCAAACTGTACATGAATGCCAGCAACGTTTGGTTGTGGAGCAAGCGTCAGGGTCTCGACCCACGCACTGCTGCCACCGACCTCAGTTACGGTGAGTCCAATGCCGCCTACTATTCTACTATCCGTACCATCAGTGCAGGTGTGAAAGTAACCTTCTAAAAACGTATGAAGATGAAAAATATATATAAGATATTTGCAATAGCAGCCTTGGGCAGCACCTTCACGCTGACCAGCTGCATCGAGGAGCCCATCCCCACCAATACGGTGACTGACGAAGTTCTGGCATCCTCGAGTAAGGCTTCGGAAGCCTTGGTGTGGGCCATGCCTGCCTTCCTCAATAAGTTTGCCGTCTATGCCGACGACCAAGCTTACGATTGGGGCTATGGCTCACTGATGCACATTCGCGACGTCATGACAGCCGACATGGCCGTAGTCAGCAGTGGCTACAACTGGTATAGCAGCTGGGCAGCCAACCAGTACCAGGGGCGTCGCTACGCTCGTACGGCCTTTGCATGGTACTACTACTATGGTGCCATCAACACCGCCAACAATGCCATCGGCGCCCTGGCCGGAACTACCGAAGGCATCAGTGCTGGCTATCTGGGTGCAGCATATGCCTATCGTGCGCTCTTCTATCTGGATGCAGCACGCATCTACGAGTTCTTGCCCAACGATGTCTATGGTGCTGACTACAAGACCGAGGCTGAGGCTGGTGAAACAGTTACCGACTCTACAACCTATGGTCACAGTATCAACTATTTGACTATCCCCATTGTAACGGACGAAACCCCAGAGGATAAGGTTCAGAACAATCCGCGTGCCAGTCACGAGGACATGTACGCCTTCATTCTTTCCGACCTTGACAAGGCTGAGGCCCTTATCACAAACTACAGCCGTAGCAGCAAGACTACGCCCGACCTTGCCTGTGTCTATGGTCTGAAGGCTCGTCTCTATATGTGGAATGCCGGCTACTTGGAGGAAACAGGTAAAGGCGATGCTCAGGCAGAATATGCCAAGGCAGAGCAGGCCGCACGCAATGCCATCAACACTGGCGGCAACCAGCCCCTTACGAAGGACGAATGGTTGAGCACCACAGATGGTTTCAACAAGATGTCGGTAAGTTCGTGGATGTGGGCTGCCAATGCATCGGCTGACGACGATGTCGTTCAGACAGGTATTCTGAACTGGACCAGTTGGATGTCCAATGAGGCTGTCTTCGGCTATGCCGCAGCTGGTCCCTTTACGATGATTGCCTCGGCTCTATACGACGCTATCAACGACACCGACTTCCGCAAACTCAGTTTCAAAGCTCCTGAGGGCAGTCCTCTGTCAGGCAAGGAACCCATTCTGATTCAGGACGAAAACAGTCCAGAATACATGTGGGCTACTTTCCCTGCGTACACAAGCATTAAGTTCCGTCCCGCCGGTGGTACCGTCAGCGATGCTACTGTAGGTGCTGCCACAGACTTCCCCATCATGCGTGTGGAAGAAATGTACCTCATTGAGGCCGAGGCTGCTGCCCATCAGGATGCCGGTCGTGGCGTCGAACTGCTGAAGAATTTTGTCACCACCTATCGCGACCCCGGATATATCTGCAAGGCCAGTTCCGTGGAAGATGCTGTGGAGGCCGTGTTCCTGCAGAAGCGTATCGAACTGTGGGGTGAGGGCCAGACCTTCTTCGACTACAAACGTCTCAACCACTCTGTAGACCGTACCACCAGCACCAACTGGGCTGCAACGGAGAACCTGAAGACCGAAGGTCGTCCCGCATGGATGACGTTCCCCATCATCATCAGTGAGGAGAACAACAATCAGGGAATCAAGGGAAAGAATAACCCCGACCCAAGTGACAAATACAAGCCTGTTGAAGAGTAATCACTAAAAACAATGAGAACTATGAAGATATTCAATAAACTTTCTGCAGCGATGTTGGTTCTGCCTCTCATGGCAGGCCTCACCGCTTGCCAAGACGAGCATGCAGAGTACAATGCTGCTCAGGCCTTAAGCAATGCTCAGGTGTTCTTTAGTGAGCAAACGCTTAATACCACTACACGCGAACTGGACATGAATGCTGCCAGTTTCGTTATCCCCATTCAGCGTGTGGACACGGTAGGTGAACTGACTGTCAATCTGGAGAACCGTCAGGATGCTGCCAGCACCACGAAACTCAACGTGCCCGAATCTGTAACTTTTGAAAACGGAAAAGCCACGGCTGAGATTATCATCACTTACGATCCCGCAACCATCGATTTCGAAGATATCAACCGTGACACACTTGTCATTGCTGATGCACAATACACGACACCATACGGTGGCACGGAGTATCGTTTCGGTGCCCTCATTCCTTTGCCTTGGACTGATTGGGTATACACGGCTACGGCATTTGCATCTGAAGGTGGTCAGGGTGACTTCCCTCTTGGAACGTCTGGTGACGGTAAGGGCGACTATCTCTATGGTGGTATGTACTTTGATGGCGACGATCCCGGTCTGCCCATTTCTTTCCGTCAAAACAAGCTGAACCCTCAGCAGGGTGAGTTCAAGATTGAGCATTGGGGTCGCGACGTAGACTTTGTAATGCCTGCAGAATGGGATGAAGACCGTGGCATTTGGCGCATTTTTGTGCCTCTCACTCCAATTGGCGCAGATTATCAGGACTTAGGCCCCATCTATGTATGCGACTACATAGCATTTTATGACCTGATGGGACGCGACCCGTTGACATGGGAGATTTTGGAGCGCAATGGTCTCGAATGTTCCTATGACCCCAAGACCGGTAAGTTCTCGCTGTATGTTCTTTACGTCATCGGTGACGGCCGTGGATTTGGTGAAGGTGAAGAAAGTTTCCAGGTACATGGTTTCTATATCCCCGACTATTCAGCCGTTCCCAGTTTCCTGGGCATTCTTACCGACAAGGAATCAGTGCCCTATGCTCAAGTGGACGTTGCCTTCGGTGCTGACGTGCAGAAGGCGCTGGCCTATGTGGTAGAGAATGGCGACGACACTGGTGCCGTAGCCGATGCCTTGGCTGCTGGTGACATTGAGGGTATAGAACTGGTATCTGGTATTAACAACATACCCCTTGGCGACCAGGTTGGTGATCTGAAGGTTGTTGTGGCGTCTATTGTTGACGATGAGGTTGTCTACAGCAATGCTGTTAATTTCGAGTACTACGGTGGTGGAAAGAATCCTTGGCAGTCACTGGGTATGGGTATCTGGACAGAGCCTCTGGTGTCCGACTCTTATGAAGCGGCTGAGGTTCAGGATGTTGAGGTGGAGATTCGTGAGAGCGAGGATGCTCCAGGCCTGTATCGAATCATGGACCCCTATGGAGCAAACTGGTATCTTGCAAGTGCAAATGCAATGACTCCCTGTGAGTATGTCGAGGTGAATGCCGAAGACCCTCAGGGCGTTTATGTACTGCCTCAGATGTTGGGCGTCGACGTAGAGGGCAGTGGCAACGAACTTGGCTTGGCCTCACTTGGTGGCTACTTTTACAGCAATGGCAATACACTTGAGGAACTGAAAGGTGCAGGCTATCTGGGTGTCAATAATGCTGGCGTGATTACGCTTCCCACTTTTGCAAGTGGTGACGATCCCTCAGCCGAAAACTACTACACTTATCAGGGCATCTTCATTTATGGCACCAAGGCTTACTATGGCATGAATAATTTCCGCGTCGTCCTGCCCGAGGCTGTAACGAACTCGGCACGCGCCAAGGCTAAGGCTGCAGGCTTTGCCAGACGTATGAAGATGAACCAAAAATTTGGTAAGCCACAGCTTCACAAGACCGATGTACGGCGTAGAATGCCCAACATCCTGCATCGCCTTAACGAGACCGTTTTGAAGTAAACAGGGTGTGTAATTTGTAAATCATTGGCAAAACAGAGCGCATCCATTACTGGTGCGCTCTGTTTGTCCAGAAACTAAACTGATTTTTTCTATGAAAAGACTTTTACTCGCACTCCTGGCAATTACGCTCTACTATACGGCATGGGCCATTCCGGCCTTGCCCGTTCGGCGCACAGTGACACTGTCAGACGGCACCAGGCAAGTAGTTACATTGCAGGGCGACGAGCACTTCAGTTTCTACCGTCTGGACGATGGTCGTAAAGGCCTGCTGTCAGACGGTGGTCGCTTTGAGCTGCTGTCGGAAGATAAGTTCCAAGCCCGAATTCGCCAGGCTCAATCCATGCACAAGGTGGCAGATGCCCGTCGCTCTGTTCGTGCGGCCATGCTTCGTAAATCTGCACAGCGCCGTATCGTCACGGTAGGTCAGCGTCGCGGGTTGGTTATTTTGGTATCGTTTGAGGATCTCGATTTTTCCATAGACGACCCAAATGGCACCTACCAGCGCTTCTTTAACGAGGAAGGTTATTCCGACGATGGAATGTCAGGTTCCGTCCACGACTACTTCCGCGATCAGAGTTACGGCCAGTTCGACCTTTCCTTCGATGTATATGGCCCTGTGAAGTTGAGCCGTAGTTATACCTTCTATGGGCGAAACGACAAAGACAGCAAGGACGTGAATGTACACAGCATGATTACAGAGGCGCTGCGCACGATGGACGGCGAGATTGACTACAGCAAGTATGACTGGGACGAAGACGGAGCTGTGGACCAGGTATTCTTCATCTATGCCGGATACTGCGAGGCGCAGGGAGCCGAAGAGAATACCATCTGGCCACATGAATCCAGCATTGAGTCGGCAGAATTGGTGCTCGACGGCAAACGTCTGGGCACATACGGATGCAGTGGCGAACTGATGGGCACCACGGGCACCCATCTGGACGGCATAGGCACGGCCTGTCACGAGTTCACTCATTGCCTGGGCCTGCCAGACTTCTATGATACGGGATATACGGGAGGCTATGGCATGGCTTCGTGGGATTTGATGTCTGCAGGCAGCTACAACAACAATAGTCGCACGCCGGCGGGCTACACCTCGTATGAGCGTTGGGTGGCAGGTTGGATGGAACCCACCGAACTGACGGGTGTCGGGCCCATACGCATCGAAGGCATGAACCCCATACAGACGGCGCCCGAGGCTTATGTCCTGTATAACGACAAGACCCATGATGAATTTTATCTGATAGAGAACAGACAACCTGTTGGCTGGGACAGTGCCCTGCCTGGTCATGGTCTGCTCGTCCTTCATGTCGATTACGATGAAGCTTCGTGGAGAGGAAATACACTCAATTGTAATCCCAAGCACCAACGGCAGACCGTGGTGCCGGCCGACAATAACACCCTGGAGAACGTCAAAGGCATGGCTGGCGACCCTTATCCGGGAACATCCGAAAACCACAATCTGACCAACTATACCACTCCGGCTGCCACGCTGTTCAATAAGAACAAAGACCGTACGTTCTTCCTGAACAAGCCGCTGAATAACATACAGGAGAGCACCGACGGACTGATCAGTTTCGTAGCCTTGCATCCCGAGTTGGATATCCCCGATGCCAAGGCCGAAAAGGAGAGCGCGACATCCTTCCTCATTCGCTGGCAGCCGGTGGAATATGCCACAGCATACGAACTGGAACTGACCGAGACTCCTGCCTCGAAGCACGACCTCACGGAGTGCCTGCTCATGAAGGAGGACTTCCCAAAGTGCGTAACCGCCAGCGCGGGCTTCTCCGACGTCTCAGGCAAACTGAGCAATTATCTCTCCAACCAGGGATGGACGGGCAGCAAGTTGTACACTTCGCCCAAGGGATTGCGCTTCGGCACCAGCAGTGAGGCCGGCTATCTGCGAACCGCGGGGTATCAAATCCCCGAAAGTGGCGAGGTGACCTTGGTCCTTGACTTAGCCCCTTTCGCCGAAGGCACGGCCGCAACGGGTGAGGTGCGATTTGTCTACAATTCCCGCTGGGATACTTACCAGTCGGTCGCCTTCTCTGTCGACAAGGCCGGACGCTACTTGCTCCATTGCTCTGGACTGGAAGGCGTGGGGGCCATTGACATCCGCCCCGAATCGCGTCTCTACATCACCTATCTGGCCCTCTACGAAGGCCATTGGACCGACGAAGAACTGTCCACCACCAGCGCCAAGGCAGAATGCACGGAGCTGGTGCAGCCTGTGATGCAGGCTCCGCGCCGCATCTCCACCCAGAAGGTCAGCACCTCGGAGACCACGTTCCGCGTGGCAGAGGCCAACCCCACGAGCACCTACACCTTCAGCATCCGCGCACTGACGAACGAGGGAATCGTATCGCTGTGGAGCGAGAAGCAATCGTTCCGTCTCGACGATACGGGCATATCCTCTCCCTCTGTAGGCAGACAGCCAGACAGCGGACAGTGGTTCGACCTTTCGGGTAGGCGCATAGCGGTGCCTACCCAGCCAGGCATATACGTGCGTGGCGGGCGGAAAACTGCGGTGCGGTAATCCGATATACCCCTCAACATCTTTTGTATCGTAAATAGCTTTTTATTGAGAGGGTGCCCCCTTGCTTCTGCGCGATGCAGCGGCAAGGGGCTTTTTGTGTCTCCTCAGAGGTCCTGCAAGATATTGTAGTTGGCCTCGTCGATGCGGTTGCTGAGTATTTGTGAGAGATATATTTGTGTGGTCTGCTCCGACTCGTGCCCCATGGCCTGGCAGATGACGGCCAGCGGCACATCGCGCTGGTGGGCAATGCTGGCCCAGGAGTGTCGTGCCACGTACATGCTCAGCGACGGTGGCAGTCCGACGATGCGGGCCAGTTTCTTCAGTTTGCGGTTGACATAGAGCAGGCGGCTCAGGTATTGCTGGCGTTCGGTACCGTCCTCATACTGGATGATGGGCAGCAGATATTGCGTGCGGTTGGGTGGATACTTGCGCAGGATTTTCTGCATGATGTCCTCCCAGCGGATGATGAGCTGCTGGCCCGTCTTGCGGCGGCAGTAGGTGATGTACCCATTGCGCAGGTCGCGCTTACGCAGGTAAGCCATGTCGACGAACGACATGCCGCGCAGGCAGAAACTGAGCATGAACATGTCGCGCGCATAGTCCACCGGACTGCCAGGCGGCAGGTGGACACGGTATATCGAGCTTATGTCTCCCTGCGTTACGGCCCGTTTGGGTGTGCGGTCCACGCCTGTGTACACATGGCTGAAGGGTTGCCGCTGGCTGGCGAAGCCGTCGGCTACGGCCATGTTGTAGATGCGTCTCAAGGCACGCAGATAGAACGACGACGTATTGCGGCATACCCCCCTGTTGATAAGGTACGCCTCGTAGGCATCGATGAAGGGCGTGTCAATCTCGGAGAATGTTACTTCAGGATTACGGCAAAACTCGATGAACCGCTTCGCTGTAATGGCGTAGATTTCACCGGTTCGTGTGCGCCCCATGGCCTTCAGCCGTTCGGCCTGCCGGATGGCATAGTTGTAGAATGTAGTCATGTTGCTTTAATGATAAAAAGGGTATAACAAAAAATCCCCAAGACCAGTTTGTCCGGTCTTGGGGAATTGCGAATTCCGTCTATTGGGGAGGGGACTTAGCCTTTCAGCGACTTCAGCGTTTCTTGCAGTGCGGCAATCTTGCTCTGTGCATCGGACAGCTTCTTACGCTCCAGCTCCACCACCTGCGCAGGTGCGTTCTGCACGAAGCGCTCGTTCTGGAGTTTCTTCTCGATGCCTGCCATGAAGCCTTGCAGTCGCTTGATTTCCGCTTCGGCCTTGGCGGCTTCGGCCTCGGCGTCGATGAGGTTGCCCAGGGGCACGGCGTATTCCTGAGTGCCCACGAGGAAACTCTGGCTGCCTTCGCCCTTCTTCTCCACGGTGCTCATCCCGGAGAGGCCGGCCATCTTGCTGATGGTGGACTGGTAGCAGGCTATTGCCGAATCGGACTGTCCGACGACCTCCAGGGTGAGCGGTTCGCGAGGCGATATGTTCTTGCTCTGGCGTATGGCGCGCACGCCGCTGATTATCTGCTTGGCATGCTCGAACTGGGCAATCATGCGGGCATCCTCCTCGCTGGGAGCATCCAGGGTGAGCGTGGCCGTCATGATGCTTTCGCCCTCCTGGCGCTCGGCGATGTGCTGATACAGCTCTTCGGTGATGAAGGGCATGAAGGGGTGGATGACCTTCATCAGCGACTCGAAGATGCCGAG
>CAMOUQ010000067.1 GCA_946626595.1 uncultured Prevotellaceae bacterium
CAAGGTTACTAACCTTAAGCCCTCAAGGTTACTAACCTTAAGCCCTCAAGGTTACTAACCTTTGTTTTTCACCCCCACGAGCCTTACGCCCTCAAATTGTTGGACAAATCTTTGCACATTACTATCATTTTCCTTATATTTGCAGGCGGAATAGTAGTGACACACACATAGAACGATACTTAACCTAACTTTAATAACTTTATTAACTAACTGTTTATTTATGAGAAAACTACTACTTCTCCTGTGCGCACTGCTTGGCTTGAGCGGTGCGTGGGCCGTTGATGTAAAGATTGCAAGCACCAGCGAAGGCCTGCCTTCCACGTTCGGTGCATTCGACGGACAAACCTTCACGACCAGCGATGCTTCGGGTCTTGCCGGTGTAACCGTTACGGCCGAAGCCGGACTCTCCATCGGCGAGCAGTTTGTGAAAGGTGGGCATTATGGCAACTGCTTTAAGTTCGTGACCAGTGCCGCCGTTACGGACTACAAGGTGACCCTCACCGCTCCCCTTGGCTACGTCATCACAGGTTATTCGATGGATTGCTCTGCCAATACTAAGGATGCCGTCCACACGCTTACGTCTGCCGATGGCCTTGTATCGGTCGTAGCCTCTGCTCCCCCCTACAATTCCCCCCAAGGCCCCAAGCCCTTTGCGGTTACGGGCCTGTCGGAGCAGTCTACCTACTTCACCATCAATACGGCCAATAAGGGAAACACCCTGTACGTTCCCACGTTCACCATCACGTTGGTACCCGAGGGCACGAAGATGGTGAACGTGACCTACGAACTCTATGACGAAGACGGCCTCATGCCCGTGGCTACCGCGACCGATTACGTGGAAGCCGGCAGCGAGGTGGCTATCCCCAGCTCGATGTACAGTGGCATTATCTACAACTACACCACGGAAGGAACCATCGGCAACAGCGACTGCACCATCAAGGTGACCCGCACCTACATCGGCATCACCGACCTGGCCGACCTCAGCAATGACAAGGCCTACTATGTGGTCAATGCCCGCGGACAGTGGATTGTATCGTCGAGCACCATGACGAACACCACCTCCACCAGTCTCAGCGAGGCCAACCAGTTCGTCCTCTATAAGACCGACGGCGGCGACTACTATCTCTACAGTGTCGTCGAGGGCAAGTTCGTCAACAACGACAAGAGCGTATCCCTCATCCCCCAGGCCATCACCATGACGGCCACTGGCGATGAGCTTTATCCTTGGCTCTTCAAGTTCGACGACAACCACATTGTCAATGGCCAAGCCAACAATATGGTTATCAATGCCTACAACACCCTTGATCCCGGCAACAAGAATGCCATCATCGAGGCAGCCGACTTCGATGCATCGGTCATTGAGGCCCTGCTTGTGGACCTCACTCCCTACAAGGATGCCTTGAGCGAGGTTATCTCTGCTGCCGAGGCCATACCCTTCGGCACGGAAGTGCATGAGTATCAGAAGGGCGAAGGCTTCGATGCCGCACTCGCAGATGCCCAGATGACCTTGGCCGACGATGAGTCTACGAAGGAAGACCTCGAGGCTGCTGCCGCTAACCTGCAGACAGCCATCGACGCTTGCACCATCAGCCTGCCTGCTACCGGCAACTTCTATCGCATCAAGGGTAAGACCAGCGGATTGTATCTGGCTGCAGGCTTGGCTTCAAACGGCAAGATTAGCATGACCGATGCTACGGACAATACCACACTGTTCTATTATCTTGACAATGGTTCGACCCAGACACTTGTGAATGTGGCTACTGGTCTGTCCACTCGTGTATTCTCGTCTGTATGGGGATGGGCCACTGAGGAAATGGCTCCTGTCGTAACATTCCAGGATGGTAAGGCCAACCGTGGATATGCCATTCAGTCGGGAGATATCAACCTCTATGACAATGGCGACAATACAGCAAGTGCCGACCGCGGTGCAGGTCTTTCTATCTCCGCTTCCACCAATGCCCGCTATTGCAGCTGGCAGTTGGAGCCCGTAACTGAGGTTACGAAGACCGTTGAGGTCAGCGATGCCGGATATGCCACCTTCTACTTCCCCGTGGCTGTCACCATTCCCGCAGGCGTCGAGGCTTACACAGGTGCCGTCAATGGCAACAGCCTGGTAATGACCGCCCTCGAAGGCAAGATTCCTGCCAACACAGCCGTCGTACTGAAGGCCGAGGCAGAAGCCTACGACTTCGAATCCACCACTGCCGAGGCATTCGCCGGAACCAACGACCTCAAGGGCACCGTAGGTGGCAAGGCCACAACCTCGGGCAGCATCCTGACGCTCCAGAACAAGGCCGCCGTAGGCTTCTATCTCTATGCCAATGATGGCGATGCCATCGACCTCGCAGGCTTCAAGGCTTATCTTGACAAGCCCGCTGGCGAAGTGAAGGGCTTCTCCCTGCAGTTCGGCACTGAGACTGCCATCAATGCCATTGACAATGCACCGTTTGCATCGGGCAGTGCTGTCTTCAACCTGGCAGGTCAGCGTGTACAGAAGACCCAGAAGGGCATCTTCGTCGTGAACGGTAAGAAGGTCGTGATTAAGTAAATGAAAGGAGGACACTACTATGAAAAAGATGTATATAGCCCCAGTACTGGAGATTGACGAGACAGAGGTTGAGCAGATTATAAGCGCATCCTTGCCCATCGACTACGAACAGTCGGGCGATGAAGCCCTCGTTCCCGAGGAGAATGACTGGGCCTCATAAAGCGTACCAGGTAAGCGCATTATCACAATATTGACCACGAATTCCACCAATTTCACGGATTCCCGTGTGCTACGTTACTAAAGTAGCCATAAATCCGTGGAATTCGTGTAATTCGTGGTCTTATATTTGGCATTTTGCACGTTTAATTGTATCTTTGCAGACAAATTGTATCAATTAAGGTAAAAAGACTTATGGAAAAGATTGATTGGAAAAACCTTTCGTTTGGTTACATCAAGACAGATTACAACGTACGCTGCTACTATCGCGATGGTAAGTGGGGCGAGGTGGAGGTTTGCAGCGAGGAGACCATCCCCATGCACATGGCAGCCGTCTGTCTCCACTATGGTCAGGAGGCATTCGAGGGCATGAAGGCCTACCGCTGTCCCGACGGCCACGTACGTGTGTTCCGCACCGATGAGAATGCCGCCCGCATGCAGTCCACGGCCCGCGGACTGCTGATGCCTGAGGTCAGCACCGAGATGTTCAACAGCATGATAGACCGCGTCGTACGTCTCAACGAACGCTGGATTCCTCCCTACGAGAGCGGAGCCACGCTCTACATCCGTCCCCTGCTCATCGGCACCAGTCCTCAGGTCGGAGTTCATCCCTCGAGCGAATACCTGTTCGTGATATTTGTCACTCCCGTAGGTCCGTACTTCAAAGGTGGCTTTTCCACCAATCCCTACGTCATCACTCGCGACTACGACCGCTCGGCTCCCCTCGGCACAGGCTGCTACAAGGTGGGTGGCAACTATGCCGCTTCGCTCAAGGCCAACCAGTGGGCCCACGAGCAGGGCTATTCCTGCGAGTTCTATCTCGATGCCAAGGAGAAGAAGTACATCGACGAGTGCGGCGCTGCCAACTTCTTCGGCATCAAGGACAACACCTATGTCACCCCGAAGAGCACCAGCATCCTGCCCTCCGTCACCAACAAGAGCCTGATGCAACTGGCCGAAGACCTTGGCCTGAAGGTGGAGCGCCGACAGATACCCGAGGAGGAACTGGCCACGTTCGAGGAAGCCGGAGCCTGTGGCACGGCTGCCGTCATCTCACCCATCGAGCGCATCGACGACCCCGAGACCGGTCGCAGCTATGTCTTCAGCAAGGACGGCAAGCCCGGACCCATCAGCACGAAGCTCTTCAACAAACTGATTGCCATACAATACGGCACCGAACCCGACGTGCACGGCTGGACGCGAATCGTACTGTAATTACAGACCACGAATTACTCGAACTACGACCACGAATTACTCGAACTGCGACCACGAATTACACGAATTTAACAAATTATTACGACCACGGATTTAACGGATTAGGGTTGTATAGGTAATTTATAATAGTCCGATAGGCTATCCGTTAAATCCGTTAAATCCGTGTTCGGAAATCACCTCCTTAATTCGTTAAATTCGAGTAATTCGTGGTCTATTTATTCCGTATAATCCGTATAATCGTGGTCGTTTATTCGTTAAATTCGAGTAATTCGTGGTCGTTTATTCGTGGTCGTAGTACGAGTAATTCGCGTATTATTTGGTCCCCACGATGGTGGTACGGGGCAATTCCTGGTTGCGGCGGTCCGTCTGTGTGACCACCCGCGCAGCCAGTTGCATGAAGGCGTTGCCCTGAGGTGTACTGGGGTCTAAGGCCACGGGAGTACCCTGGTCCCCCTGTTCGCAGATGTCCTGTACCACGGGGATTTGTCCCAGCAAGGGCAGGTGCATCTCCTCGGCCAGTTGTTTCACACCCTCCCGGCCAAACAGGTAGTATCGTTCGTCGGGGTGCTGGGCAGGCGTGAACCACGCCATGTTCTCCACCAGACCTAAGATGGGCACGCCCACCTTCTCGTTCTGGTACATGTTGATGCCCTTCCTGGCATCGGCCAGGGCCACCTGCTGAGGCGTAGAGACAATGACCGCCCCCGTTATGGGCAGCGTCTGCACCAGTGTCAGGTGTATGTCCGACGTGCCCGGCGGAGTATCGAGGACGAAGTAGTCGAGGTCGCCCCATGCGGCGTCGCCAATCAGCTGTTTCAGGGCATTCGAGGCCATGCCGCCGCGCCACAGCGTAGCCTGTTCGGGGCTGACGAAGAAACCGATGGACAGCACCTTCACGCCATATTGCTCCACGGGCACGATGAGGTCCCTGCCATCGATGCGCTCGCTGTAGGGCCGCGCATCCTCCATTTGGAACATCTTTGGCACCGAGGGACCGAAGATGTCACAGTCGAGCAGGCCCACGCGATGTCCCAGTCGCGCCAGAGCCACAGCCAGGTTGGCTGCCACTGTCGACTTGCCCACGCCGCCCTTGCCGCTGGAGACAGCGATGATGTTCTTGACGCCCGGCAGCAGGTCAGGCAGTTCCGGGCGCGCAGCCTGCAACGTCTTAGTCCGTATCTCCACCGTCACGTCCTTGCTGACGTAGGCATGTATGGCCGCCTCGCAAGCCTTCACGATACTCTTCAGGAAGGGATTCGTCGGTTTGTCGAAGATGAGCGAAAACTCCACGTGCATGCCGCTGATGCGCAGGTCGTCCTCCACCATCTCCATCTCCACCACATTCTTGCCCGTACCCGGGTATCGCACCGTGGCCAGTGCATCCATAATCAGTTTTGGGTATAGTTCCATGGTCCTTTTTTCAATTTCCGACTGCAAAGATACCACATTTTTTCCTTATCGCCAAGCCGCCCCATTCCCTTTTTCCGATATTCGCCAACCTTCGGCCGTAAGTTCGCCAACCTTCGGCCGTAAGTTCGCCAAGCTTCGGCCGTAAGTTCCCGAACCATCCGAAGAAAGTTTCCCAGTCGGTTGGGTGATATATTCTTTTTTTGTATCTTTGTGGGGTGGAAATGCAGGAAGGCACATTCGCCACACCTGACACTTCCGTCTGACGAAGAACGATAAGATGAAGAGTATCAAACTGATGAAAGGGGAGTTCGACGAGTCGCTCAACCTCCTCTTGGCCCCGGGCATCAAGGCCGGGTTCCCATCCCCAGCCGGCGACTATCTGCGTGAGAGTCTCGACTTCAACCGCGACCTCATACGCCATCCCGAGGCCACCTTCTATGGCCTTGTGGAGGGCGACAGCATGGAGAATGCCGGCATCAACGATGGCGACATCGCTGTCATCGACCGCAGTCTCGAACCACAGGATGGCGATGTCGTGGTGGGCTATATCAATGGTGACTTCACCGTCAAGTTCCTCGACCTCTCCCATCGTGCCGAGGGATACATCGAACTGCGTCCGGCCAACCCCAGATACCAGCCCATCCGCATCGATGAGACCGACAACTTCGAGGTCTGGGGCGTTGTTGTCTGGACGATAAAGAATTGGAAACGTTGACACCATGTACGGCATCGTTGACTGCGACAACTGCTATGTCTCGTGCGAAAGAGTCTTCCGCCCGGACCTGAATGGCAAACCCGTGGTTGTGCTGAGCAACAACGATGGATGTGTCGTGGCACGCAGCAACGAAGCCAAGAAACTTGGCATCAAGGCCGGGATGCCCTATTACCAACTGGCACAGCAACTGCCCAACGAGAAGATAGCCGTCTTCTCCAGCAACTACGAGCTCTATGGCGAACTTACGGCCCGGGTGTTGGAAATCATCCGACAGGAGGCACCGGCCTATTTCCGCTACAGCATCGATGAATGTTTCGTCTATTTCAATTCGTTCGACATGCACGATGGCAGCACAGGACTGAAAGGGTGGGGCGAACAGCTCTACCGGCGCATCCGGAAGAGCGTGGGCATACCCGTCAGCATAGGCATCGCCCCGACAAAGACCCTGGCAAAGACGGCCAGTCACTTCGCCAAGAAATATCCCGGCTACCGCCATTGCTGCCTCATCGACACCGAAGAGAAGCGTCGCAAGGCCCTCAAGCTCTATTCCATAGGCGAGGTCTGGGGCATCGGCCGCAGGTACAGCGCCCGGCTCGAGGCCCTGGGCGTAAAGACCGCCTACGATTTTGCCCAGAAGTCCGAGTCGTGGGTCAACGCCACCTTCAACAACATCGTCATCCACCGCACCTGGCAGGAACTGAACGGCGAGGACTGCGTGCCCAACGAGGAACTGGCCAAGAAGAAAAGCATCTGCACGAGCCGCTCGTTCAACGGCATGGTGACCGACATCGACACCCTGAAGACCCACGTCGCCAACTACGCCGCCCGCTGTGCCGAGAAACTGCGGCAGCAGGGCACCGTGGCCTCCGTCGTGGCCGTATTCCTCTACACCAACACTTTCCGGCAGGACCTGCCCCAGTATTGGAACTTCCGCGAGCAGCGTCTGCCCATGGCCACCGACAGCACCATCGACATCGTGAAGGCCGCCTCTCAGGCGCTCCAGGACATCTACATCCAGGGCTATCACTACAAGAAGGCCGGCGTCATACTGATGGGCATCGGACCCAATTCGCCCGTGCAGCTCGACCTCTTCGACTTCAATGCCGAGCATTTCCAGAAGATGAAACGTCTAGATGCCATCATCGACCGCATCAACAAGGTCAACGGCACCGAGACCATCGTCCTCGGCAGTCAGCAGTATTCGCAGAAGGACGGCAAGGGCAAGGCCGACGTCTTTGCCAACGCCATCAAGCACGACTTCCGGAGCAAGAATCCCACCACCCGGTGGACCGACATCATCCACCTGAAGTGACACTCTTCAGTGCCCCTGTCGGGGAGTGGCACTCGATACAAAAAAACGGCAGCCGCACCTCACGGCGCAGCTGCCACAACTACTATTATAATTAACAACTGCACATCATATCCTCACGGACCGAATGCGCACAAACTAAAATGAAAAAAAATCCCACCCCGCGGAACACGTCCGCGGGATGAGTATCATAGGGTAATTAGTCCTCCTCGTAGTCGCCTTGGCCCCAGATGTCCCAGGCACCGTTGTCTTCGCGACTCTGAAGATTGACCTTGCCATCTGTTATGACGGCAGAATTTTCGCTCGTCGACAGGGTCAGCAACATGTTGCTGAGCTGTATTTTGGTTACTTTGGTAACCGGGCTGAAATATGTCTTTTTCATAATTTGTCTCTCCTTTCTTGATTTACTTTACCAATACAGTTTTACCACCGATGATGTAGAGGCCCTTCTGAGCCTTCTTCACGCGCTGGCCAGCCAGGTTGTAGATGGCGCGGCCGTCCTCAGCCGTTGCCTCAACAGCGTTGATGCCATCGGCATCCTCGTCGTTGAAGTAGTAGGCATTGACAGGACTGCTGGGAATGGTCAGGTATGCACGGTTGGCAGTATTTGCGGGTGCATCAGATTCCAGCTTATAGAAGGCCTGAACACCTTCCTGTGTCTGCAGTACATAGCTGCCTGCGGGAACGGTGGTACCAGTGGTCAGGACACCAGTCAGCAGACCTGCTTCAGGATTTCCTGCTACGCTCTTGCCATAGAACGTTACATTCACATCATCAGCGTCGCTCTTTACGACAACGGGAGTGTTGGCAGGAATGGTCGTAGTAACGTTCTCGAAGTTCAGTGTAGAACCTGTAACGCCCGTAACCGTCTGAGCCGTTACACCTTTGGGGATGGTAACATCGAAGGGAGCCACGAACGTGCCGTACTTGCCGGCTGCAATGGTCATGTTAGCCTCTGTCTGAGAGTAGCGGGTCAGAGTGACGTTGTTCCAGATAACCCAGCAGTCCCAGATGTAGTTGGGCTTACGGATCATTAAGCTCAAGTCTGTGTTGCCATCAAGATATACATATACTTCGTTAACAGCCTCGCCATTCGTGAATGCTGTAACGGCATTACCAGTGTTGGTCGGCTTGCCAGCCACGTCGTTCCAGTCAGTGAAGCGAACTTGTTCGCCATTGGCAGAGAGGAAAGTAGATACGAGGTTGTAGCCTGCGGTCTTCAGAGCAGTAGCGGCATCATTATCCTTGCGGCGCTCATAGCCTTGAACAGTAATCTTATAGATACCGGCGGGAAGGTTGGCCTTGTCGACGGTCTGACTCCAAGCACCCGTGGCAACCCAAGCCTCAACGAAACCTGTTCCGTATGCAGGCTGACCATCCTGGTTGCGCCAGTAGCCTGTCCATGTCCAGTCGCCAGCAGCGCCAGCGAAGGAGGCGGTACCAACAACAGAGGTTAAATCCTCGGCATTGTAGTTTGTGCTCAGATAGGTTGCGAAAGCATCAGCGGTTGTGGCAGCACCGGAAGCGGTGATGACGTTGTTGATGTTCTCCGTGGGATATTCGGCGATGATGGCATCGCGCTCAGCCAGTGTCTTCAGTGTCCAGACGGTTGCACTGCCTGCGGCGTCAGTCGTAGTGACATATTCGCCGAAACTGCCGGCTGCATGGGTGAGATACTTGGTGGCTGCATCAAATACACCACTCAAAGTATAACCACCAGTTACAGAATTAACGGTCCATGCAAATACCGGGCCATCAGTAAATACTCCATTACTAGCAATGAAGAGATATGCGTTATTATCTACAAACTGAACGTTAGTAGCGCCAGTTGCGTCTGTGGTCAGGTTGACGGGAATACCATATTTGTCGGCAGTAGCTTCCGTACCATAGCCAGCACCACGACCGAGGAACAAACTGTTCGTAGCATCGTAGAAGACATACTCGCCATCGAATACAGCAGGAGTATGCAGCGTTACGTTGATAGCACTGTTCATGCTTTCACCAGCATAGCCATAGACATCGGCAGGAATAGCAATAGCGTAGTCGGTGTTCTCGGTCAGTGAACCCAGGTCGAGGCTGAAGCCATTGGCTACAGCAGCAAGGGCGACCTCAGCGCCATTAACAGTAGCCTTACTTTCTGCAACAAGAGCGGTAGTACCAGCCGGGTCGCTGGTTGCTGCTGCGGGGAAGGTAACGGTAAACGTTGAATTCTGGGTGTAACCACCATCTGCTACGCTCAGTGTAGCATCACCCACATTGTATGCGTATGCACCAACTGTTACTTCCAAATTCTGAGCAGAAGCAGACTTCACAAAGTAGCGACCGGCGGTCAGCGTCTCGTTCACGGCCTGACTGAAGGTGGCAGTCACGCTGCTCTCGTTCTCGATGAGGACGGTGGCATCTTTGGTGTAGACGATGTCGGAGAGTGTGGTGGTGGTCAGGTTGTACAGACCATCAACGGGGATGTCGAAGAAGTTCCACTTACCAGCGGTCATAGCCGTTTCGGTAGCCATCGGAATCTCGGTAGCTTCGCCACCAACGGTGGGACCATAGTAATAGAGTTCGAAATTATCCCATACGCACCAGTTGCTGGCACTTGTACTCTTCACACCAACGGTCAGGGTATTGTCCGTTACATAAACGGTAATCCAATCAGTATAGTAGTTCCCTGCAGTGAACTGTGCCGAGCAACCGCTCATACTGTTCTCTCCATTAGCCATCGCATTGAAAGGAGTGGTTTCGTCATTGGCATAAAGCACAGCAACAGGCGTAGCAACGTTTTCACAAGCCTGAGCACGGAACTTGTACATACCATTCTTTACGGTGAGCGTCTGGCTCAAGGTGAATGTTGCATGATAGGACTCTGCACAGTAATTACCCTTGCCATTTGAATTTCCGACTTCACCACCCTTCAAGTTATAGTTGGAAGCGGTTATTGACCAAGGATAAGTTTCACAAGCAGTTAGTGTTCGAGTTCCGTTATTGTATGCAGCAGCAAGATAATTTCGACTGAAATTAGCATCACTGATATAGAAAGTGGCATCTACAGGACTTGCAGAAGTTGCATTTGCAAACGCACTCTCGAGATCGTCTTTGGAAACGAAGTACCACTGAGCCAATACGCTATTGGCAGTTGCTGCCGTGTTTGCTACAACCTTGTCATTTACATTTGCAGATACAAATGCAGAACCGTCTGCAGTTGAAATACTATATTTTCCACTACCTAAAGAGGTTATGTAAAGGTTAGTTGAATTACCATCAACGTATGTACCATTAAAATAGCATTTGTTGGTACCGGTCTTCTCTTGGAAATGAGAATTGAGGGTATATACACCTTCACCAATGGCAACTGTAAATGGAGTGCCATGTTCAACAAGGGAAGCTTGAGAACCCCAGTAGCCTGCTCCACTCAAGAACTGGCCTGTAGCAGCATTCACAATGTAGAAATCGCCAGCGGCAATTTCGCTGTAATAGGCGGGAGCAGCAACGGGGGTAACGTCAGTAACGGTTACTGCGCAAGTGGCGCTGACATTGTTGGCTGTCGTAGCCGTGATGGTAGCAGTACCAGCACCAACGGCGGTAACAACGCCGTCAGCTACGGTAGCGACCGTGGCATCAGAGGTTGTCCAGGTAATGGCGGTCTGGTAGTTGGCATCGGAGGGGGTGAAAGTGGCCGTCAGCGTGCTCGTTGCCGTGGGGTTGAGTGCCAGAGTGGATTCACTCAACGTAACGGCCGTGGGAGCGATGAAAGCTGCGTAAGTCACTGCGAGATGGCTGATATAGACATGAGGGGTACTGCCTGAGCCAATGTTGTGATCATCACCAGAACCCGTACCATAGCCCAAACTAATCATGAAATCAGCTTTGGTTTCCTCTTCTACAGCAAATCTGATGGTGTGCGTAGTCCAACTGCTACTGCCGCTCATCCATTCTGTGGAAGTATCGGAATAGGTCGTTTCACCTACTTTCACATAAAAGAGGTTATCGTAGGTGATGTTTTTCGTAGCTGTGTTGGTGTTTTCTACATCATACGTAACGGTATAGACACCAGCAGGAAACGTCACGTTTTCTTTTGTCTGCTGGTAAGCAACATAGTTGGTCTGCCAACGGCACTGAACGCCGAAGCAATACTCAGTAGCGAGGTGAGTATCGTCTGTCGTCGAAGTGTAAGAGTTGGTGACAACGAAAGTACCAATCAAGCCATTGCCTTCTGAATGGTATTGACTTGATGTGTAGGCTGTCCATCCATCTGTGGATGAGAAGTCCGCATTCGTGATGTACGTACTCGTAACATCCGTTTGTGCCCTCAATCCGAGGACACTTACGATGCAAAGCATCGCGAAAAGTAGTTTCCTTTTCATTAAAATAG
>CAMOUQ010000068.1 GCA_946626595.1 uncultured Prevotellaceae bacterium
ACTTGCTGGTCAGCAACTTCCCGAAGAAGTCGTTGACAATATAGTACTCGCCTGTGGTCACTACGGCGTGCCCCTCCTGTATGGCGAACAGCGAGAGGGCGAGGGCTATCTTCAGTAGTTTCTGTTTCATTAGAAGGTTAAAAGGTTAAAAGGTTAAAAAGTTAAAAGGTTAAAAGGTTAAAAGGTTCTTGCTCCGCGATGCTGTGCAAGCGGCAAAGCCGAGCGAAAAAGTTAAAGGGTACTATTGTGGAATGACCTCTTGCATGAAGATGGCCTCGAGGCTCCACAGGGCGCAGTCGTTGGTGGTGGTCTGCGGACTTTCGTCCAGCGGCTGGGGCACCTCATGGCCCTCGATGTGACTCATCTCGAATGGGTAGTGCTGCAGTTTTCCGCTGTAGGTCCACATCTCGCGCCAGGCTTCCTCGGCCAACTGCTTGTCCTGCAGTTTCCATGCGGCGTAGGCCTTCAGTCGGCTCACGCGGAAGGTGTTCTTCGTCATCTCGTGGTAGCGTCGGCAGTAGTCGAGCCACGTGCGTTGCCAGGCCTTGTTGGGCAACATCTCGTCCAGTTCGTGCTGCACCTCGAAACCGCCCATGATGGTGGTCAGGTGCTCGGTGTGCGTCATTTTCTTGTTGCCTTCCCACGACAGGATGCCCGTTGCAGGGTCGTAGCCCAGTACGCCTGGGCCCGTGAATATGCCGTTGGGCAGTCGGGTGATGCTCTTCATGCCTGCCTCAATCTTTTTCCTATATTTAATATCGCGCGTGCGCTCGTATTCCGTCATCCAGTTTCCGGCATAGGCCAGCCAGTCGGGACCCACGCGCAGTCGGGCCGGTGCGGTGCAGGGATATTTCTCGCGAGGCAGGGCCAGTCGCATGGGGTCGATGGTGTAGAGTTTCTGGTCGGCATCGCGTACGGCCGTCATCAGGTCGCCCAGCCGTTCGTCGGCCGTCAGGTAGTACATGAATCGGTTCCAGACAGCCTGACTGATGCGTGCCTCCTTGGCTCCGCAGCCCCAGTGCGAGACGTTGTGCCGCGTGCCCAGTCCGGCCATTTCGCCCAGGTGGTAGACATCGACCTCCGAGGTGTGGCGCGTCATGGCCTCGGCCATTTGCCAGATGTCGGCGCGGCCGGTGCGCAGGAAGCTGTACCAGAGCCAGGACACACTGCCCAGTTCCGTGTTGTCCCAGGCAAATCCGCCCACGTCGTATTTCCACGAGTGGCGGGCCGGGTCGTACTGGTGCATGAAGTCGCCGTAGTTCCAGAATCCGTACCAGTGATGCTGGTCTTGTGCACGCAGGTAATAGTCGAGGTACTGGTCGAGCAGGTTCTCCACCTGTGTGCGCTTGGGCGTAGAGCGGTCGGGCAGCGACCATATACCGAAGGCGCGTCGGTCGTGCAGATATTTCGGTGTGGGCAGCAGACGGGCGTCGTTGCTCAGGCGCTGTGCCGTCTCCGCGATGGTCTTCTTCAGTGGGGAAAGTCCCTCCTTCACCTTCGTAGGCACCAGGGTCAGCGTCGTGGTGCGGGCGATGCCGTAGGGTGTGGACATACCCTCCTGCACGTCCTCGTACGAGGCTATCAGGTCGTGGGCCACGTTGTCGTAGTGGCGGAGGTCCATGGCCGGAGCGTCAGGGCTCCAGAGGTAGGCCGTCAGCAGGGCGCAGTTTGTGGCGGCGCTGTCCACCTGCAGCGAGGCAGGGTAACTCTGCCAGAAGTCCTTCACGGCTATGCCCAGACCACCGCTCACGTCGCCTACGAAGGCGTAGCCCGGAGCCCTGTGGCCCGTCAGCGTGCCTATCCAGGGATTGTTCGGGTGTGCCCGTTTCGTGATGGAGAAACCCTGGTCGTTGGGCTGACTCAGTCGGTACGAACCCCATGCAGCCCAGTGGCGCAGGAGGTTCTGTCCCTTCTCGTCGAAGGCGGAAGGTTCTGCTATGCGTCGTCCGGCCACCTGGTCCACCTCCAGTTGCGGGTTGTTGTCCAGGATGCGCCGTCCGGAGAGGGGCTGTACGCTTTCGGCCCATACGCCCTGGCCCGTGGCGAAGGCCACATGGCGGTTGTAGAGCTGTTCGCGCATGGGCACCTCGAAGCGTATGCCCAGGGCCCGGATGAAGTCGTGGTGCTGGTCGCCGTCGAAGGTGAACGAGTGCACCATCCTGACCTCGCTGCTCCCCTGGTAGAAATACAGCCGGACGGTGAACGGCAACCATTGGCGCTTTCCGTCGCTGTGGTGACCATCTAAGCGCACGACGGTTCGCACCTGTCCCTGCCGCTCGACGTAGGCCGTGTCTACGAGGCTGCGGTAGTCGGTGAAGTGCAGGTTGCCAATGCCCTCCTGGTAGGGCTCGCTCTGCGTGGTGCACACCAGATGGCCGTGTTCGGCAACGGTGGTGCCGTCCATCACCAGTTTCTCTATCAGCGATTCGCCTTTCAGGGGGATATAGGCCTCCAGAGCGCCTGTGCTGACCAGGAGGGTTTTCTGATTATTCTGAGAACTCTGAATTTTCTGAGAACTCGGATTATTCTGATTATTCTGAGTATTCTGATTACTCAGATTCTTAAACTCCAGCGTCTTGGCCCCCTGTGGTATGATGGCGGCCACGGCTCCCCACTTCACGCTGCCGTCGGTCCAGTAGGCCAAGGGCCAGAAGTCGCTGGGCAACGTTTGTCCGTCGGCCACGATGCTTCCCGATTTTCCGGCCGGCATTTCGCCCTTTTCGAAGGGGATGCCCAGTGTGACAGGCTGAGCCTGTGAGGGCGTCTGGCCGACCCAATGCAGAGGCACCTGTGCCCAGGCAGCAGGTGACAGACATGAAAGGAGTGCAAGTAAGAATATTTTCATGATTTTCAAGTTTGTCGAGGACAAAGATAAGGTTTTTTTTCGAATTGACATAAAAAACGGGGCCATTCATTTTGTTCGGCGCGTGCTTTTCATTAACTTTGCGAGAGAATACACTGTTATTTATTGAAAAGACTATAGAATCATGAACATGAAACACATGGCATTGCTGGCTTTGGCCTTGCTCAGTATGCAATGTACCCAGCAGAAATCCCAAGAGGAAGAAGTAAATGACTCCACCACTCCGCTTCACCTGTTGAAGCCCGACTACAAGGTGCCCTACGGCGAAGTGAAGAAGGAAGACGTGCGTGCCGCCCTGGACCGCATCTTCCAATACGTCGACCAGCAGACCCCCCACGCCCTGAAGGACGACGGCACGCTGGAGCGCGGTGCCTTCCGCATCGGCAGCTACGAATGGGGCATCACCTACCAGGCCCTCCTGGCAGCAGCCGAGGTGACTGGCGACCAGAAGTATAGCGACTACGTGAAGACTCGTTTCCAGTTCATCGCCGAGGTGGCCCCCAAGTTCCGCGAACAGCAGGAGTGCTCGGATGCCCAGATGGAGCAAATCCTGCATCCGCGTGCCCTGGACGACTGCGGCACCATGTGTACGGCCATGATGAAGGCGGTTAATAATGAAGAATTAGGAATTAAGAAAGAAGAATTGTCATCGGTTATTGAGAACTATTTCGACTTCGTGGAGAACGGACAGTATCGTCTGCCGGACCGCACCTTTGCGCGTCATCGTCCGCAGCGCAACACCATCTGGCTCGACGACATGTACATGGGCATTCCCACCATCGCCTACCGCGGTGTGTACACCGGCGACCGCCAGTTCTTCGACGAGGCAGCCACCATGTACAAGCATTTCGTAGAGCGCATGTGGGTGCCCGAGAAGGGAATCTATCGCCACGGCTACGTCGAGGGACTGGCCGAACAGCCCACCTACCACTGGGCACGCGCCAACGGATGGGCCATCCTGACCACCGTCGAACTCCTCGACATGCTTCCCGAGGACCATCCCGACCGTCCCTTCATCCTCGAACAGTTGAAGAAGCACGTCCGCGGTCTGGCCTCCTACCAGTCCAGCGAGGGCTTTTGGCACCAATTGCTCGACCGTTCCGACTCTTATCTCGAGACCTCGGCCACAGCCATCTACACCTACTGCATCGCCCGCGCCGTCAATCAGGGATGGCTTGAGGGCATCACCTACGGTCCCGTTGCCCAGTTGGGTTGGAACGCCCTGGCCACCAAGATCACTGAGGACGGACGTGTGGCAGGCACCTGCGTAGGCACCGGCATGGCCTTCGACCCCGCCTTCTACTACTATCGTCCCGTCTCTGCCGCTGCTGCCCACGGCTATGGTCCTGCCATCTGGGCTGCTGCCGAGATGCTCCGCCTCCTGGACAACTGGTACCCCCGCACCAACGACTCCGGCTTGCACTACTACGACCAGGAGCAGACCAACGAGAGCCCCCTCTTCTACCTGACCGAGGACGGTAAGGGCGAGGCCGTGAAGTAACCGAAAAAGACTAAGAATCAAGCGTATGACGAAGAAGATAGCCATCATGCTGGCCATGCTGTGGTGCATGGGCAACGTTCAGTTCTTGGGTTTCCGTTTCCAGTCGGGCAAGGTCGCCGCTCAGGTCCATGCCCACATGAAGCTGTGGGACCGCAAGTATCGCTATCCCCGGGTCAACTCCATTGAGTTCAAGGGCGATGTGCCCCAGTTGGCCAGCTACGATGCCGTCTATGGCCACGGAGCCATGTGGGAGAACGAGTGGATAGGATTCCGCGTCTATGTCGACTATCGCCAGAGCGTGGACCTCTATGGCAAGAAGAAGCCCCAGATGGAGCTGGACAGCATCAACTTCTACTCCAATCGCGACTACATGGCAAAGGGCTTCGGCGAGGACATCCTCTACGTCGGTCCCAGCATCGGAGCAGGTTCGTTCCGCGGCTATGTCGACGGCAAGCCCACCTACGTGGAGAAAGTCTCTGCCCGCGGACAGCGCGTCCTCAACGAGGGCCCCGACACGGCCATCGTGGAGATATACGCCCGCGACTGGCAGTATCAGGGCAAGACCCTGCAGTTCTGCCAGCGCTTCACGGCCCTGCGTGGCAAGCGCGAGGTGCAGGTGGACGTGTGGCTGGAGGGATGCTCCGACCGCGATATCTTCTGCACGGGCGTGCAGAAACTGGAGTCCGACAACGAGGGCTACACCGACCGCCGCGGAGTGGTGGCCTCCTGGGGTTCGAACATCCCCGACAAGGCCCAGAAGGACCTGGTGGAGCGCTTGGGCATGGCCGTGCGCGTCGACCGGCAGAATCTGGTGGAGGTGCGCGAGGACGACCTCAACTACCTCTGCCTGGTGCATCCCGTACGTGGTCACATCCGCTACTGGCTGGCAGCAGCCAGCGACATGCAGGAGCGTAACGGCTACCATTCTTCCCGCGAATGGTTCGGTTGGGTGCGTCGCTATTTCTCACTCTGAATTTTCCTCTGAGTTTCGTCGATACGTCGATGGAGCTCCAACAATACGTCGATTGAGCTCAGACAATACGTCGTCTGAGCTCAATCGACGTATTGTCTGAGCCCCGACGATACTACGCCTGCGCACATGCGTAGGCGCGCATGTTACCTATTCCTCATTAATAATTTTTTCATTTTTTATTTTCTAATGTTTAATTTTTAATTAATTTATTGTAACTTTGCAACCAAATACATAAATTGCAATTAATGAAGGTATTGAAATTCGGCGGAACATCCGTAGGTTCCGTGGAAAGTATTTTAAGCGTAAAGAGAATAGTAGAGGCTCAGACAGAGCCTGTCATAGTTGTTGTCTCTGCTCTGGGAGGCATTACCGATAAACTTATCCGCACGTCGCAGATGGCCGTCGAGGGCGACCCCCTCTACCAGAAGTCGTTCTGGGAGATTGCCGAGCGCCACGAGGAGATGATAAACACCGTCATTCCCGCCGGGAAGGACCGCGACACACTCCTGGCCGTGGTGAAGGGGCAGTTGGAGGAACTCCGCAGCATCTATCAGGGCGTCTACCTGATTCGCGACCTCAGTCAGAAGACGCAGGCCGCCATCGTCAGCTACGGCGAACGCATGTCCAGCCGCATCGTGTCGTGCCTCATTGAGGGCGCCGAGTGGTTCGACAGCCGCGAGTTCATCAAGACCCACCGCCAGAACGGGAAGAATATCCTCTCGACCGACCTGACGAACGAGTTGGTGCGCGAGAAGCTGAAAATCGGTGACGGCAAACTGAGATTCATCGTCGGGGGATTCATCTCCACCGACCAAGATACGGGCGAGGTGACCAACCTGGGACGTGGCGGCAGCGACTACACGGCCAGCATCATAGCCGCGGCTCTGGATGCCGAAGCCCTGGAGATATGGACCGATGTGGACGGCTTCATGACGGCCGACCCCAAGGTCATACAGACGGCCTATACCATACCCGAACTGACCTACGTGGAGGCGATGGAACTGTGCAACTTCGGTGCCAAGGTGGTCTATCCGCCCACCATCTATCCCGTCTGTGTCAAGAATATTCCCATCTTCATCAAGAACACCTTCAACCCCGACGGCATGGGAACCGTCATCAAACAGGAGGTGAAGGACGACGTGCGCAGCATCAAGGGCATCTCGAGCATCAAGGGCACCAGCCTGATCACCGTCTCCGGCTTGTCCATGGTGGGTGTCATCGGTGTCAACCGCCGCATCTTCTCGTGCCTGGCCGAAAAGGGCATCTCCGTCTTCATGGTCAGTCAGGCATCGTCGGAGAACAGCACCAGCATCGGTGTGCGCGACGTCGAGGTGGAATCGGCCTGCCGCGTGCTCAACGAGGAGTTTGAACGCGAAATCGAGGACGGCAAGATGTTCCCCATGCAGGCCGAGAGCGGACTGGCCACGGTGGCCATCGTGGGCGAGAACATGAAGCATACGCCCGGCATCGCCGGCAAACTGTTTGGCACACTGGGCCGCAGCGGCATCTCTGTCATTGCCTGTGCCCAGGGCGCCAGCGAGACCAACATCTCGTTCGTCATCAACGAGAAGTACCTGCGCAAGGCCCTCAACTCCATCCACGACTCGTTCTTCCTGAGCGAATACCAGGAGGTGAACCTCTTCATCTGCGGTGTGGGCACCGTGGGCGGCAGTCTGTTGGAACAGATCCGCCAGCAGCAGGAGAAGCTGATGCGCGAACTGCGCGTCAAACTCAATGTCGTGGGCATCGCCTCGGGCCACAATGCCATGTTCTGTCGCGACGGCCTGAAACTGGAGGACTGGCACAACCAGTTGCACCAGTCGCCTGCCAGCAACATACAGCGCCTGCGCGACGAGGTCATCGGCATGAACATCTTCAACTCCGTATTCGTCGACTGTACGGCGTCGCCCGACGTGGCAGGCCTCTACAAGGACTTCCTCGACCATAACATCAACGTCGTGGCCGCCAACAAGATTGCCGCCAGCAGCGACTACGCCAACTATCGCGAACTGAAGCAGATAGCACAGAAGCGCGGCGTGAAGTTCCTCTTCGAGACCAACGTCGGAGCCGGACTGCCCATCATACGCACCATCAACGACCTGGTGAACTCCGGCGACAAGATACTGCGCATCGAGGCCGTTCTCAGCGGCACGCTGAACTTCATCTTCAATACCATCAGCAAGGACGTCCCCTTCAGCGAGACCGTCCGCATGGCCAAGGCCGAAGGCTACAGCGAGCCCGACCCGCGCATCGACCTCAGTGGCAAGGACGTCATCCGCAAGTTGGTCATCCTCACGCGTGAGGCCGGCTACCAGATAGAGCAGGAGGACGTGGAGAAGCATCTCTTCATTCCCGACAGCCTCTTCCAGGGCAGTCTCGATGAGTTCTGGGAGCAGTTGCCCTCGTTGGATGCCGAGTGGGAGCGTCGCCGCCAGGAACTGGAGAAGAACAGTCGCGTATGGCGCTTCGTGGCCAAGTTTGCCGACGGCAAGGGCAGCGTCTCGCTGGAGGAGTTCGACCCCGACCATCCATTCTATGTCCTGGAGGGCAGCAACAACATCGTCCTGCTCACCACCGAGCGATACAACGAATATCCCATGCTCATTCAGGGCTACGGAGCCGGTGCCAGCGTGACGGCTGCCGGTGTGTTTGCTGACATAATGAGTTTGGCCTGATGAAACATCTGATTATACTTGCTGACGGCATGGCCGACTGGCCTGTCGAGAAGCTGGGAGGAAAGACCCTCCTGCAATATGCCGATACGCCACACTTCGACTTCCTGGCCCGCAATGGCCGTTGTGGCATGCTCAAGACCGTCCCCGACGGATTCCATCCGGGCAGCGAAGTGGCCAACAGCAGCATCCTGGGCTACGACCAGCACCTCGTCTACGAGGGACGGGGCCCCTTGGAGGCTGCCAGCATAGGCGTGCCCCTGGCCGACGACGACCTGGCACTGCGTTGCAACTTTGTGTGCCTCGAGGGCGACCTGCTGAAGAATCACTCTTGCGGACGCCTGGAGACGGAGGAGAGCGACATCCTGATCAATTACCTGAAACAGCATCTCGACTCCGACCGCATCCACTTCTACACCGGTGTCCAGTATCGCAACCTGCTGGTTGTGAAGGGCGGCAACAAGCACATCCATTGCACTCCGCCGCACGACATCCCCCTGCAACCGTGGCGAGAGAATATGCCCAAGGCCCAAGACGGGATGGACGAGGGAGCGTCTACGGCCGCATTGCTTTGTGACCTGATGCTGAAGAGCCAGCAACTGCTCAAGGACCATCCCCTCAACAAGGAACGTATGGCCCGCGGCATGGACCCTGCCAACAGCATCTGGCCGTGGGGTGGGGGATACCGACCCAAGATGAAGACCCTGATGGAACGTTTCCCCGCTGTCAGAAGCGGTGCCGTCATTACGGCTGTCGACCTCATTCGCGGCATCGGCAAGTATGCCGGACTGCGTGTCATCGACGTGCCCGGTGCCACGGGACTTTGGGACACCAACTACGAGGGCAAGGCACAGGCAGCCATCGATGCCCTGAAGACCGACGACTTTGTCTACCTCCACGTTGAGGCATGCGACGAGGCCGGTCACGACGGCGACCTGGAACTGAAGTTGAAGTGTATCGACAACCTCGACAAACGCCTCGTCAAGCCCATCCTCGATGCCCTCACCCTCCCCCTCACGGGGGAGTCGGAGGGGGTCTTTACAGGGGATTCGGAGGGGGTCTCCATCGCCCTGTTGCCCGACCATCCCACGCCGGTGGCACATCGCACGCACACCAACGAGCCCATCCCCTTCTGCATCTTCACGCCCGGCATGGCCCCCGACAGCGTGCAGACCTTCGATGAAGTGGCCTGCCAGCAGGGCGCCTTCGGTCTGCTCCAGGGCGATGAGTTTATAAAGGAATTTATGAGCGTTCCTCTCAATTCTTAATTCTTAATTCAGAATCCTCTCAATTCTTAATTCTTATTTCTTAATTCTTAATTCAGAATCCCTCTCAATTCTTAATTCTTATTTCTTATTTCTTAATTCTTAATTTGCAATTAAGTCATGAAATACTATAGCACCAACGGGCAGGCACCGCTTGCCACACTGGAGAAGGCCGTCGTGAAAGGTCTGGCCGAGGACAAGGGCCTCTATATGCCCGAACGTATCCATCCGCTTCCCAAGGAGTTCTTCGAGAATCTCACGTCCATGTCCTTCCACGATGTAGCCTACAATGTGGCCTCGTGCTTCTTTGGCGAGGACGTCGATCTCGATGCCCTGAACGACATCGTATGCGACACCCTGTCGTTCGACTGCCCCATCGTGAAGGTGGAGGAGAACATCTACAGTCTGGAACTCTTCCACGGCCCCACATTGGCCTTCAAGGATGTGGGCGCACGCTTCATGGCGCGCCTGCTGGGCTATTTCACTCAGAATAATCAGAGCTCTCTGATAAACGTCCTCGTTGCCACCTCTGGCGATACCGGTTCGGCGGTGGCCAATGGCTTCCTGGGCGTGCCGGGCATTCACGTCTATGTGCTCTACCCCAAGGGCAAGGTTTCGCCCATACAGGAGTGCCAGTTCACTACGCTGGGACAGAACATCACCGCCGTGGAGGTGGATGGCGTGTTCGACGATTGTCAGGCCCTCGTGAAGTCGGCCTTCATGGATGCCGACCTCAACCGCCACATGCGTCTGACCTCAGCCAACAGCATCAACGTGGCCCGCTTCCTGCCCCAGTCGTTCTACTATTTCTGGGCCGTGGCACAGTTGCAGAAGGTGTCTCAGTCTCCCATTGTCTGCTGCGTTCCCAGCGGCAACTTCGGCAACATCTGTTCGGCACTCTTCGGCAAGCGCATGGGACTGCCCATATCGCGCTTCATTGCCGCCAACAACCGCAACGATGTCTTCTACGACTTTCTGCAGACCGGCCAGTATCGTCCGCGCCACAGCGTGCAGACCCTGGCCAATGCCATGGACGTTGGCGACCCCAGCAACTTCGCCCGCATCTACGACCTCTACGGCAAGAGCCACGAGGCCATCTGCCAGGACATCTCCGGCGCCACCTATACCGACGAACAGATAGCCGAAACCATTCGCCAGTGCCTGAAGGAGACGGGCTATCAGCTCGACCCCCACGGCGCCTGTGGCTATCGTGCCCTGAAGGAGGGCCTGCGACCCGGCGAGATCGGCTTCTTCCTGGAGACGGCACACCCGGCCAAGTTCAAGGATACGGTGGAGGGCATCACGGGACAGCCCGTTCCGGTTCCCGACCGACTGGCCGCCTTCATGAAAGGACAGAAGCAGAGCATCCCGATGTCGAAGGATTTTTCAGGCTTTAAGGCATATTTACTTAAGATGTAAACCCATGAAGAAGATACTCATACTGGTTGCTGTATTGGCTCTTGTGGCCTGTGGCAAGAAAAACGTAGAACGCGAAGAAAGCACTATCGGCGTGGTGGTGGAGAAGGTCGCTGCAAGCGAGAATCTGGCACAGATGCCCTACGTCGGCGTCGTGGAGGAAGAGAGTTCCACCAGTGTCAGTTTTACGGGCATGGCCATGCTCAAGAGTATGACAGTCAGCGAGGGCCAACCCGTGAAGAAAGGCCAACTCTTGGCCGTCATCGACGAGACCCAGGCACGTAACACACTGGCCACCACAAAGGCAGCCCTCGACCAGGCCAAGGATGCCTACGAGCGCATGAAACTGCTCCACGACAACCAGTCGCTGCCCGACATGAAGTGGGTGGAGGTGGAGAGCAAGGTAGCCCAGGCGCAGTCGGCCTACGACATGGCCAAGAAGAACCTGGAGGACTGCCGCATCTATGCCCCGGTCAGTGGTGTCGTGGGTACGAAAATCATGGGCGTGGGCGAAACCGTTCTGCCTACGGAACCAGTGCTCACCATCCTCAGCATCGACAACGTGAAGGTGCGTGTCAGTATCCCCGAGCGCGAGATAGCAACCATCAACTCCGGCACATCCACCACGATAACCGTGGATGCCCTCCAGGGTGAAACCTTCCGTGGCGGACGCATCGAGAAGGGCGTGTCAGCCGACCCACTGACACATACCTATGACATCCGCATCCTTGTCCCCAATCCCGGCCGTAAGTTGTTGCCCGGCATGGTGGCAAGGGTAGAAATGAGAAATGTGGAAAGTGAGAAAATGAGCACGGGCGGGCGCATAAGTTTGCCCGTCAAGGCTGTGCAGCAATCCACCGACAAGTCGCTCTTTGTCTGGACCGTACAGCAGGGCAAGGCCCATCGCACCACGGTCAGCGTAGGACAGGTCACCGGCAACCGCATCATCGT
>CAMOUQ010000069.1 GCA_946626595.1 uncultured Prevotellaceae bacterium
CGGTCGCAAGCGGCAAAGACTAACAAGAAGAGTCCCAACGACATCAGGGAGAAAAAGTTACGTGTTTTCATTGTTTCGCGTGTTTATTTGTTATTATACTTATGATACTGATTCACTACTTCGTCCATTGTGATGCCAATGGATTGCATCGACTGGAAGAGGTCGGGCAACTGCTCCTGGAAAAACTCCTCCTTGCGCAGGGCTTCTATGGCCTCCACGGCCCCCAGGGCCACGAAGTTGCCCAGTCCGCGGCGCGTCACCACGATATTCTGGTTCTGCAGCCACTCGAAGGAGCGGGACACGGTGTTGACGTTCACCTCCACCTCGGCAGCATACTCGCGCACGCTGGGCAATTTGGCATCCACGGGGTACTTTCCGGAGAGGATTTCGTCCATGACGTGCTCGGCTATCTGCAGGTATATGGCTTTTTGATTCTTGAAGTCCATAGTGATAAATTACTTATTACGTTTTGTTGTGATTTGTGCACGGCAATAGAGGCGGTACGACAGCCACCAGCAGAAGACGGTAACGGCCGTGAGGAAGATTATGACAACCCACCTGAAGCCTATCGTTATTTGGTCGATGTCGAGGTTCTTCAGCCAATCCAAATCCACGTCTGCCAGTAAGGGCATGCACAGACCCAGGCAGAAGATGGTGAGGAAGCCCAGTCCCCAGTGGAAGAGGTAGGTCCACAGCACGTTGTGCTTGTACTTGATGGCATTGCCCAGCACGAAGGTGGAGACGAAGGCTATCAGGCCAAGGTCCATAATCAGCGCAAGCCAAAATGCAGCACCATCTTCCAGGATTGGCAGACCGGCCTGTGTTATCTCACTGTTACCAAAGAAGATGGAAGTGTAAGGTATCCATTGGGCATAGGAGAAGCCATAGACGATGCCGACAAAGAGATATTGAAGGGCAGCGAGCAGGAAGAAGCTGACCACATAGGTCAGGAAGGCGCCGCCGATGGTGACCAGGGCATGGAAGATGAACTTCTCGCCGTTCGATGCGGGCAGGGTCAGCTCCTTGATTCGTGTCTGCTTGGTCAGCAGGTTGTGGAACGTGTAACCGGCCAGGATGGGCAGGGCGAAGACGAAGCAGCCGCTCATCCAGGTGCCCAGACTGGTTCCGGGCACACTGGCCAGGGCCCATTCGGTATTGTGTGTGATGCCAAACACCCAGATGGTCTTCAGGATGAACATCAGCAGGGGCAGGCTCATGACGAGGAACAGGCTCAGGGCCAACTTGAGGTATTGCGAGCGGTTGATGGCGAAGTTCCAACGCGCTACATTCATAAAACGATTGATATTCATAACTTTGATTTTTTACACCTCGATTTCACGGATTAAGCGGATTTGTTTGCATGTGAGAGTCATCCAAGATGAATGATCTGTTTAATCTGCGTAGTCGTGGTCGATTATACTATTTACAGGTTAATGTCTCGATGAACAGTTTCTCGATGTCGATGGGTGCCTCGTCGCTCTCCTCCAACTTCTGGTCGAGCAGGACACGGTTGCGGTCGACGATGACCACGTGGTCCAGCAGATGTTCCACGTCGTGCACCTGATGGGTGGAGATGATGATGGTCTTGTCCTCCGACATGCCGGCCACCACGACCTTGCGGAACAGGCTCTTCGAGAGGATGTCCAGTCCGTTGGTGGGTTCGTCCAGGAGCAGGTACTTCGTGTTGGCAGCCAGGGCGATGCAGATGTACACCTTCTTCTTCTGTCCCATGCTCAGGGCCCCCAGGTTGACGTCGGTGGGCATCTCGAACTCGCGCAGGCAGCGCTCCAGCAGTTCCTCACTGAATCGGGGGTAGAAGGGCTTCAGTGCCTTCACATAATTCTTGAGAGAGATGGCCGGCAGGTCGTATTCCTCGGGGACGATGAACATGTCGGCCAGGGTCTCGGCCTTGCGGCTCGAGGCATCCACGCCATCCACTTCCACCGTACCCCTCTGCGCACGCAGCAGGCCCGTGATGAGATACAAGAGCGTGCTCTTGCCCGTTCCGTTCTTGCCTAACAATCCGTACACGCCTCCATCCTGAAACCGAAGGGAGAAATCCTCCAGCACCCGCACCGAAGGAGTGTAACCAAAAGTGACATTCGTAATACTTATCATAGCTTTCTGAATTAGTTATTTAGTGTAATAGTTTATTAGTACACTGCAAAGGTAATACAAAGATAAGGGAACGGACAAATATTCATCGACCTTTAACACTTTTTTAACACTTCGAGGGTGCTATATCGGCATTTTTTGTGTAACTTTGCCTTGATTATTCATGCCATAGACGTAACTATTCAGCGAATCATGAGAAAAACCATCCTTTTGGCACTGGCAGCCCTGTTGGGACTGAGTGCCTGCTCCCAGAAGGCAGCAAAACAGAGTGAAGAACCCAAGGAAACAAAGACACTGGTGGCCTACTTCTCGGCTTCGGGTGTGACGCGCGGCGTGGCCACGCAGTTGGCCGAGGTGGCCGGTGCCGACCTCCACGAGATTGCCCCGGCAGAAGCCTACACCGAAGCCGACCTCAACTGGCGCGACAGCCTGAGCCGTTCGAGCGTCGAGATGAAGGACAAGAGCAGTCGCCCGGCTCTGGCCGAGACCGACCTGAAGCTCGAGGACTACGGCGTCGTCTACGTCGGCTACCCCATCTGGTGGGGGACCTGCCCGACCATCATCAACACCTTCCTCGAAGCCTACGACCTGACGGGCAAGACCATCATCCCCTTTGCCACCTCAGGCGGCAGTGGCATCGAGCAGTCGCAGAAGGACCTCAGCAAAGCCTATCCCCAAGCCACATGGAAGCAGGGACAGTTGCTGAACAGCCCCACGCGCGAAGACCTGGAGGCTTTTGTAAAAAGTCAGGAATAAAAGCTAAATCAAAGCGTGTCGACGATGTAGTTCTTGGTCGACATATCATAGTAGAGCGCTTCGAGTTCCTGCAAAGTCAGGCGCCCGATGGCCCTTTCAATCAGACGGAGGAGTTCTTCACGACGGAACTCCTCCGTCTGGCTATAGCGGTCAGTGTATGGCATGATGGGATGTGAGTTTAGCACGGACTACAAAATAAATCTTCTTGCCGGCGATGAGCAGTGTGACAGCCGTCAGCACGAGGCAGATGCCCAGGCAGATGCGGGGCGTCAGCTTCTCGCCAAAGACCAGCGTCCCCACCAGCAGGGCCGTGATGGGCTCCAGGGCCCCCAGGATGGCAGCCGAGGTGCTGCCGATGTTGCGGATGCTGATGGTCATCGTCACCAGCGAGACGATGGTGGGAAACAGTGCCAGACAGAAGGCACACGTCCAGCCCAGCACGGTGTGGGGCACATCGAGTTCCGTGAGCCCTCGCGTGCGCGCTATATATATAAGTATACCAAAGCAGAGCGCATAGAACGTAAGTTTCTGCGACGGCATGCGGGCAATGCTGCTGCGGTTGACGCCCACGATGTAGATGGCATACGACAGCGACGAGAGCAGCACGAAAGCTATGCCCAGCAGCGACACGGTGGAGCCGTCGCTGGTCTTCGTCAGCAGCGACACGCCGCCCACGGCCAGCACGATGCACAGCCACGTCAGCCACGAGGCACGTTCGCCGAAGAACAGGGCCATGATGACGGCCACCATCACCGGATACATGAACAATATGGTGGAGGCTATGCCGGCATCCATGTAGTTGTAGCTGAGGAACAGAAACAGGCTACTGGCCGAGAACAGCAGTCCATATACGGCCAGCAGGGGCCACTCTCTGCGGCGCACGCGCATGTCCACCCGCTGCACCCGCAGCATGACGGCCATCATGCCGATGGCAAAAGCATAGCGAAAGAACAGGACCGAATCCACACTTAGCCCCTCCCTGTAGAGGGGAAGGGCAAAGAGTGGGTTCAATCCATACGAGGCAGCGGCTATGCTGCCCGCCGTAAAACCTTTGACGCGTGGGGTCATGCCACCTTCTCCAGGCGCTTCATCATGGCAAACATGAAGAGCGCAGCCACCAGGCAGACAGCAATGAAGACACCCCAGACGACTACGAGCGAAATGTCGCCCCAGAGGTAGCCGCCCACACCCACAAGCTTGTTACCGATAGCCGTGGCCACAAACCAACCGCCCATCATCAGGCCCTTGTACTTCGGGGGAGCCACCTTCGACACGAAGGAGATGCCCATGGGCGACAACAGCAGTTCGCCGAAGGTGAGCACCAAATAGGTGCTGATGAGCCAGTAGGGCGACACGAACATGGCAGCCTCACCGGCAGCCTTCTGCGCGTTGGGCGTCGGCAGTCCCTGCGAGGCAAACATCATCAGCAGGAAGGCAGCGGCAGCCACCAGCATGCCGTAGGCTATCTTACGCGGAGCAGAGGGCTCCTTTCCCTTGGCAGCCAACGAGCTGAAGATGAGCATCGAGAACGGAGTCAGGGCCACCACATAGAAGGGGTTGAACTGCTGGAAGATGGGGGCCGAGATGGCGATGTCCTCCGTGGCACCGGCATACTGCCAGCCCAGGAAGCACAGTGCAGCCACCACTACGACGGCCGAGATGCCCTTGGCCCGTGCCGTCTTGCTCTGGAACAGCGAGAAGCCGGCATACACAATGACGATGATGGCCACCAGGTTGAGCACATCGAAGCACATGCTCTCCACACCGGCCGTGGCCGTATGGGCCGTGAATTCGTCGGCAAAGTAGGTCAGTGACAGTCCGTTCTGGTGGAAGGCCATCCAGAAGAAGATCACCACGGCATACACCAGACACAGGGCAACGATACGCTGCCGGTCAGACCCTCCCTGG
The DNA here is from genome assembly GCA_946626595.1 of uncultured Prevotellaceae bacterium. GTDB lineage: Bacteria > Bacteroidota > Bacteroidia > Bacteroidales > Bacteroidaceae > Physcousia. The sequence continues at coordinate 4,780 of CAMOUQ010000069.1, forward strand.
CCCTCCGGTGAAGGGAGGGAATTGTCACTTTGCGCTTCGGGGGCGTTCCCTCCCTTCACGGGAGGGTTAGGGTTGGTCTTTCCTTCCGTGTGGCGGAATGTGCTGCGAGTGGCATAGTAGATGGCAATGGACAGCACCAGCGAGGCGCAGGCCACGGCAAACGAGAAGTGATAGGCATCGTTCGACGAGTAGCCCAGCGACACCTCGGCCCACTCCTTTATCTTCACGGCTGCCGTCGGTGCAAACAGGGCACCCAGGTTGATGGCCATGTAGAAGAGTGAGAAGCCGGCATCGCGCTTCGAGGCATACTTCGGGTCGTCGTACAGATTGCCCACCATCACCTGCAGGTTACCCTTGAACAGGCCCGTGCCCAGACTGATGAGCACCAGGGCCAGCAGCATGACGATGAGGGCAAACGTGTCGCCGCCGAAGGGGAACGACAGCAGCAGATAGCCCACGAACATGATGATGATGCCTATGGTCACCATTCGTCCGTAGCCCCAGCGGTCGGCAGCGATACCGCCAACGACGGGCAGGAAATAGACGAGCATCAGGAAGTCGCTGTAGATTTCCCCTGCCCAGGCAGGGTCCAGACCGAAGTTGGCCCTCAGGAAGAGGGCAAAGACGGCCAACATCGTGTAGTAGCCAAACCGCTCACCGGTGTTGGCCAGGGCCAGTGCATAGAGGCCCTTAGGTTGTCCTTCGAACATAGTTTAATTGAATTATTAGTTATTAGTTTTTAAGTTCTTACGTTTGTGTCGTCACACACCGAGCACGATGGCCGGGTCGATGTTCAGTTGCGTACTGATGGTGCGCGCCAATTGGTAGGTCGGTTCTCGTTTGCCCGAGATGAGTTCGCTCAGGGTCGAGGCACTGATTTGCAGCATCTCCGACAGTTTCTTCTGCGTCAGTCCCATCTCGTACATCCGCAGCTTGATGATGTCCACCAGTGACGGCTTACCTATGGGATAGTGAATATCCTCGTACTCCTCCACCATATCGGACAACATATCCAACTCCAGATAATTCTTATCGGTCGACGGGGTGTTGTCATTAACCAATGGTAACAACTCATCAATCCGTTTCAGAGCCGCCCTGTAGGCCTCTTCGTTTTTTATCTGTGCCATGACTATATATTTTTAATATCCTCTATCTTATCATACTCCGAATGCGTCCCGATGAAACGGATGTAAACACGGTGCGGAGTAAACTGAACGACTACGACAAGACGATAGTCATTTCCCTTAATATTAAACACATAGTGTTGATTTCCCACAGCATCCACGCTGTTAAAGGTCTTCTTCATATCGGCATAATTTGACCATTCGGCATGCCGAGTCTTCTCATACCAATCCTCCAATGCAGACTTAGCCTGAGGATTTTCTGTATAGTAGGCCACCAATGTGCTACGGGCAACGATTCTCATATCATAATTCGTAATTATGCCCACAAAGATAATATTAATATTCGACATTGCAAAACTTTTTTCGGAAAAGCAAAACATAGAAACGAGAAGTCAACGGACCGTTCCTGACAGCGATGCGAGGAAAAGTTCCGCCATCGGCGATGAACGGACGGACATCGACGATGGATGTACGGACACCGACGATGGATGTACGGACGTCGGCGATGGCGGAACTTTTCTTCACGAGCCTTGCACGAATGGTGGTCGGACTTTGAAGGAATGACACAAAAAAATTGTAGATATGACACTTGAAGTCAATGCTTTTATTTGGTCAATTCACAGGAAATCGCTAATTTCGCAGGCAGAACTATATTATTTTATTATAAACAAACACACAAAAGTATGAAAAAAACACTTCTTATGGTGGCCTTTGCAGCGGTATGCAGCATGGCCCAAGCGAAAATCCTCAGAGTGAACAACACAACCGGTTCGGGTGCTCCGTACACAACAATTGCCGATGCACTAACAGCAGCCGCTGAAGAGGACACCATCATGGTGGATGGTTCGAACAAATCCTATGGAGGCATGACAATAACCAAGAAGTTAGTTGTGATAGGACCAGGTTTCTGGCGCTCAGAGAATGGAATAACAGCCCAAGGCGAATCCGATGCCTCTTTCGCCACCATTAAGATTAATGATACGGCTCCAGGTACTGTTCTGCGCGGTCTAAAAATAGAGACTATAAACGTGAGTGCAGATAACGTGGTCATTAACCGTTGTCATGTGACATCAGATATTAACGTTAAGACTTCCGTTAGCGGGCATGCTGACAATTGCATCATTCACCAGAATTTTATACAAGGAAGCATTTCTGGATATGCGAATAATAATTATGCCAACTATACCCAAGTTACAAACAACATTTTTGCAGGAACCAATGCAGGCGTTGTAAAATGGCTTAATGAAGCCAATATTGCCTACAACACGTTCACAATAGCGTCCGTTTCGTACAATTTTGAACAAATAACGGGCATTAGTGGTTGCCGTGTGGAAAAGAACATACTCGGTATAGCAGGCTCGGACATAGAGGGGAATACATATATTGACAACTATAAGCCAAATTCTCCTTTATTTGATAATCACGACAGAGACCTATTCGTCAAAAATCAAGAGTTTACTGAGGATATTGCTGCCGCCATCGAAGGCAAGGGTGCCTTCAACGGCGACGACCCATACGTCATCTCGGGCGTTCCTACCGGGCCCGTCATCCAGGACCTGACCGTACCGGCCAGCGTAGAGCAAGGCAACAACCTGAACATCACCATTAAACTGGGCGTACAGCGATGAGAATAGGAAAGAGAACGTTGCTCTGTCTGTGGCTCCTGCTGGGGGCTGTCGCGACAAACGCGCAGCAACTGGCAGGTCTGGAGTACTTCTTCGACCACGACCCAGGACACGGACAGGCGACAAAAATACAAACGGTGACGCAGGGCGACAATGCCCTGTCCATCCCCACAGAGGGCCTCACGCCTGGTTCGCATAGGCTATGCCTGCGAGCTCAGGATGAAAATGGTGTGTGGTCCACCACCGAGACCCATTCGTTCTACCTCATCTCCACGACGCAGGCCAACCTGCGCCGCGTGGAGTACTTCTTCGACACCGACCCGGGACACGGCGAGGGACACACCTTGCTGGAGATACGTGAAGGCGAACAGCAGGTGGCCCTGAGCACCGACGGACTGCAGCCCGGCGCACACCTTCTGTTCATGCGCACCCAGACCGCCGACGGACGCTGGTCGGCCACCGAGGCCCATCCCTTCTACGTCAGCAAGACGCTGGGCACGCGTCCCACACTGGTGGAATACTTCTTCGACACCGACCCTGGCTACGGACAGGGCCAGCACGTGGCCGCCCAGGAGGGTGAGCAGCAACTCTCCCTGTCGCTGGGCGACCTGGGCTACGGCGCACACATCCTGTTCACGCGCGTCAGCGACGACCAGGGCAGTTGGTCCAGTGTGGAGGCTCACCCCTTCCTCATCTGCGACCGCGAGGGCTTCGTTGCCATGGAGTACTACTTCGACACCGACCCCGGTCACGGACTGGGCACACCGGTGACGCTGCCCCTCTATTTCCGCGACAGCGACCCGCTGGTCATCAGCGCCCCCACCGAGGGCCTGCTGCCCGGCGACCACACCGTGAACCTGCGCGGCATGGACAAGGAGGGTAAGTGGTCGGAAGTGACCACACGCACCTTCCGCATCAACGGGGCTGCACTGGAGATGGCCAAGGTCGTAGAGTATGACTACAACGGCCGCTACGCCACCCTGACCAGCGAGACGGAGGGCGCCACCATACATTACACACTGGACGGCACCACACCCACGACCTCATCGCCCGTCTACACGGGTCCGACCGACGTCGGCGGACTGGCCACCCTGCGCGCCATTGCCACCAAGGAGGGCTTCGACCCGTCGGAACCCACACAGCTGGCCGTGCCTTGCTACTACGACGGCGATGTGGCCCAGGTGGGCACAGCCGGCACGCTGGCCCAGGCCTTCGGCTGGTGCGACGCCCAGGAGATAGAGCGACTGACCGTCAAGGGCAACCTCGACGACACGGACTATGCCACCCTGCGCACACTGCAGGCCCTGCGCCACGTCGACCTGAAGGACGTAGCCACTGCCAACCAGTCGATACCCAACAATGCCCTGGCCGCCACCCACCTGGTGACTGCCGAACTGCCTGCAGCGCTGACCTCGGCCGGAGTCACCCTCTTTGCCGGATGCGACGAGTTGGCTGCCATCGGCTGGAATGCTGACATCGCCGTTCCGGCCGTCACCCTCCAGGGCATCGACAATCCCAACCTTCTGCTCTACGTCGGCCAGGCCGAACAGGCCCGGCAGACGGGCATCCACAACATCGTGGCCAACGGCCGCGCCGAGGACGTCAAGCTCAGCGACGGCACGGGCAACACCAACTTCTTCGCCCTGCGTCCCTTCGTGGCCGACCGCATCAGCTATGCCCACATCTACGGACTGGAGACGGGCTACGACGACCTCTACGGATGGGAGACCCTGGCGCTGCCCTTCGATGTGCAGACCATCACCCACGAGACACGCGGACGTCTGACTCCGTTTGCCCAGGCTACGGGCAGTCGCGACGAACGTCCCTTCTGGCTCTGTCAGCTTACTGCTGGCGGTTGGCAGGAGGCCCCCTCCGTCGCAGCCAATGTGCCCTACATCGTGGCTATGCCTAACAACGAGGCTTACAGCGACCAGTATCAACTGGCCGGACAGGTAACATACGCTGCAACGAATGCCAACATTCCTGCAACCGTTGCCAACGAGGCCCAGTCGGGCACCACACGGTTCCTGCCCACGACACTGAGCGTAGCAGCCTCCGACCAGGTTTATGTCCTGAATCGCGACCGCTATGAGGAATATCGTGAGGGCAGCGTCTTCGTGCGCAACCTCCGCGAGGTGCGCCCCTTCGAGGCCTACTGCATCAGTACCACGGCAGCTCCGCACCTGATTCCCATCAAGAGCGACATGCTGACGGGCATCGGTGAGGTGATGAGAGATGGAGAAAATGAGAAAATGAGAAATGAGAAGACGAGTGCCGTCTACGACCTCAGCGGCCGTCGCATCTCCGTGTCCGCCGCCACCTCCGTGCGCTCTGTGCTCCCGAAGGGTATATACATCGTAAACGGTAAAAAGGTAATGATAAAGTAGACGCTCTATGGAAAGAAAGATAATAAAGACAATGGCGCTACTGCTCTCCATGTCGCTCTTGGGCGGCATGGGGGCAGCGGCCCAGACAAAGACGATGCCGGAGATACTGGCTACCGACGTCTACGTGGGAGCCGGATATACGGTGGGCACGTTCGGCGGTGTCACGTTCGTGGCATCGGGTGTACTGAAGAACCACGACCTGCAGTTCAACTACACCATGGGAGTGAACAAGACGCCCACCGTGTACTGGTACAACGCCCAGGGCAACGTGGACGGAGCGCTCCGCTTCAAGCGTAACTCGCTGGAGATGAAGTACGGCTACCAGTTCCGCCCCTGGAAACCGCTGGCCATAACACCCCAGGCCGGATTCAGCTACGAACGTCTGACGGGCAGTCAGCAGACGGGCCTGTACGACAAAGGCAATGGTGCCGATGCCTGGTGCGTGGCTGTAGGCTTCAAGGCCGTGTACACACCTGTTCGTCACCTGAACATCTTTGTGGCTCCGGAGTACAAGATTCCAATCCGCGAAAATGCATATTACAAGGATGTAATGTCAACGACCGACAAGGCCAGTGGCGGATTTGCCATACACATGGGTCTGATGTATAGTTTCCAATTCAAGGCGAAAGGAGGGAAAAAATGATGAAAAAGATTATATTCAGCAGCATTGCCCTGCTTTGTGTCTTTGTGCTGGCATCGTGCGTGAAGACCGACGACGTGGTGGAGGAGACATCCAGCCTGTGGTACCACGAGGCCGGCAACCTCGTCAGCATCAGTGGCGACGAGACGCAGGCCGAGTTCCAGATCACCTCGGATTGCCCATGGCGCATCGAGATGGAGAGCGGCAGTTGGGCCAGCGTAGAGCCCCTGTCGGGCAACGGAAGCCAGAAGGTGACCGTCGTGGCCGATGGCACGAATCCCTCGTCGACGGATGCACGCCGCACGGCTTTCACCCTGATTACGAAAGACGGCGTGCGGAAGCATGTCAACGTGGAGCAAAGTGCCTCGACAGCCGTCATTCCGCCTACGCCCGCGTTGGCCGTGTCGCCCACAGCCCTCGCCTTTACCGCCAGTGACAACGGTGCGCAGCAGATTCAAGTCACGGCCAATACCGAGTGGTACGTCAGCAGCGACTACTGGATACACGTTTCCCAAGTCCAAGGCTCGGGCAATGCCACACTGACCATCACCTGCGAGTACAACCCCTCCACGACGCCCCGCACCGGAAGGGTGGACTTCACCTTCGGACCACCGGAGTCCTACTACGGCCAACTGGCTGCCGCCGTCACCATCACCCAGGCGGCAGGACAGATGCAAACGGTGGGAGCCACGAATGTGAGCGAAGTGGACGAGACCACGGCCTACGTGAGCGCCACGGTGACGTTCACCGATTTCCCAGTGACGGATTGCGGATTCTGCATTGGCACGGAGAACAATCCGTCCGAAACGGGTCAGCGCTTATCTGTTCCAGTCATGCCCCAGACGGACGAGTCCTTCGGAGTCAGACTGAACGGCCTGACGAAGAAGACGCACTACTACGTCTGCGCCTACGTCACCACGGCTATGGGCACCGTCTACGGACCGGTCAGCGACTTCGAGACGCTGAGCATACCCCGAGAGGGCGACCTCGGCAAACCGAA
>CAMOUQ010000070.1 GCA_946626595.1 uncultured Prevotellaceae bacterium
TTATTGCAAGCTCTCATTGCGCTCACTTAACCACAACCTTGAGCGATGCTCTAAGTTGTTCACGTTCGGCAATGCGAGCAAGCTCTCATTGCGCTCACTTAACCACAACTTTGGTGCCGTTCAGGATGTAGATGCCACGGCCCAGGTTCTTCACGTTGTTCAGGTTGCCCTTACCGGCTACGCGGCCGTCGAGGGTGTAGATGATGCCTGACTTAACAACGTTCTGCAGAGCAGTCTGGACGCCGTCCTCTGCGTTCTCATCCCAAACAACTTCCAGTTCGGCCTGCGGATCGAACGGAGTTTCACCAGCGATGTATGCACTATTGGCATTCACATAGGTGTAGGTAACCATAATGTCATCCTTGCCGACCTTGTTCACTACCAGTGCATTGTCCTTGCAGTATACATCACCACGGTCAATCTTCAGAGTAGAGAATGTGCCCTTCAAAGCACCGTCATTCTGTGCCTCGGTGACGATGGCATTGGTGTTGAACGTGAAGGCAACGGGTTCGGCTTCAGCCTCAGCATCATAGTCTTCCGTTTCGCCGTTGATGTAGATGAACGGACGACCGGCGTTGATAGCGCCATTAATCTGGCAGAGCGAAATCTTGTTGCCTTCGACACTCGTTACGCCCCAAGCCTGGCCATCGGCAATCTCGGAGACCTCAAAGGGATAGCAGAATGCGTTGACAGCACCATACTTGATGCCGACATTGGCCGTGTTGGCAAAGTCTGCTTCCACGTCACCTGCCTCCTCAATGTACATAGCACTGGCAGAGCCGGGAGCGGAAGCATCCCAAGTTACCAATACGTTGTTGCTCTTCTGGCCGTGCAGGTAATTCTCTTTGATACCACCTACGAGATTTCTCGAAGCGATGACATTCAGTCCATAGCCGACGGCTCTGGTGTTGAAGACAGAGGGCTGCACATTCAGACGTACTGCGCCACTGGTGCCTGCAGCCTTCACGAACAGGCCCGTAGCCTTGTTCTGCAGCAGGTAAGCACTGTCGCCTACAGCAATGAAGCGGAACAGTGCCATATCCTTCTTCGTAATGGAGGCATCGTCCATGAAGAACAGGTTCTCGCCAATGAATGAAGGAACGTCTTCTTCGAACATCTCCAGGTCATAAGCACCTGTTTCTTCGTCTGTCTGTACCCAGTTGGCAACAGTCACATACTTTCCGAACAAGGGCGCATTGATTTCGGGTTGGTCCTCGGCAGGTGCTACATAGCCGGCATTCTTATTCCACCCGTGAGCCTCGAAGTCTTCCTCGCTGGCGAAGCGGATACGATACCACTTGCCCTCCTGAATCTGGATGGCAGCAGCATAAACAGCTTCGGCCTGTGCCTTCACATCGGCAACATACTTGTCGCTCTGCTCCTGAGTGTAAGCACCGGAAGCATCGTAAGCCTGAGCAGCAGCCACTACATTGTTCAGTGCTACACCGGCATTCTCATCCTTCCAATAGCCCGGCTGTGTGCCGACAACGACGCCTTCACCCACGCCACTGTACTCAGCCAGTACGTTGCGCAGTTCTGTGGGATCTACAAACTTTTCGATGAATGCATCGTAGGCAGCCTTCATAGCGTTGTATTCCTCAGCTGTAACCTTGGCAGGATTCACTTCTGCCTGAGCTGTCAGCACGTCGTCAAGATTCTTGGCGATGTCGCCGAGAACGGTATACTGAGTGGTAGCTCCGACTTTGCTCGAAAGCATGTGGAACTCGGCAAAGTGGGCATAAACCAACTCTTCTGTTTCGTCTTCGGGATTTTTCACGCCACGCGTGTTCTTATTACTTTCGGTGAACTCGAACTTCACGAACTTGTAGGGTGCGCCCAGGTTGATGACGGTCTCGAAGGAAGCACCGTTGGAGCCATTCTCGATAACCAGGTCGGGCACTACCACAGCGAGGTCCTCAACATCGTTACCGGCCAGGATGTTGCCCTTTGTCACGTGATCGTTGGCACTTGCACGGCGAACTATTCTCCACAGGAACTCTTCCACGGGTTCCTCCAGTTCGACGGTCAGCGAGGGACGGCCATAGCTATCCTTGTTGTGCCAGTCGCTGTGCCAGAAGGTGGCGGGGTCGTTGTCCAGGATAGCAGCCTCAGAGCCTTCCGACGGGTCGGTCTTTACAAAGGTAACCTGGCTGATGTCCTTAATCAGTTCCTCGCGGTCGCGAGCCACTTCCAGTTTCTCCTTAGCATCAGCCAGCATCAGTTTGTAGCGTTCGCTGCGCAGTTTCTCGTCCTTGATGGGCTCGTAGGCCTTCATCAGTTCCTCTGCCGTGGCATCGTCTACGGGCACCAACTGCCACTCCGAACCGCCCATTACGGGTTCGTTGTTGTCGTTGATGCTGAGGGAGGTGTAATAGAGACCTACGGTACCACCCTTGCCGGCACCGCTCTGGTGGCCATACTGATGGTAGTAGTACATATTCTCATACTGATAAGCGTCGCCCTCGCGCGGCATCACGCGAATGTTGAAGTAGGTGGTACCATCCACGGTGGCCACGGGTTCGAACTGCATCAGGTTCTCGCTGGTCAGGCTCATGGGAACGGCAACGTTGTACTTGAACATGTCGTCAAAGCGGCAATCGGTGGCCATGTTCTGGATGTCCAGATAGCCATCCTTATTGGTTATCTTCCACAGCGAGGTGCAGTCGGTGGTCATGTCTTCAGGCGTCTCATAGTAGGCATAGAACTTTGTTCCGTTCATGTAGCTGGTCAGGTACTTGTCCACAGCCTGGCTTTCGGTGATGTCGTTGCCATCCTCGTCCTGACCGATAATCACGTCTTGAGTGTATTCCATACCCGTCTTGATGCGATAATAGCCATCAGCAACGGGGAATACCGTGTTACGCGATGCCACCACAGCGTCGTAGGCATCGACGATGGCCTTAGCCATTGCACGATACGTTGCAGCCAATTCAGCATCAGGGAGTTTTTCCAGTTCGGGATCACCCTCTGCATCGTAAGCAGCATCGATGGTTGCAAAGAATGCGGCAACCTCAGCCTCACCATAGTTGCCAGGTTCGGTGCCGGTCAGGAACTTATAATCCTGATAGGTATTCAACGTCTGCTGCAGAGCCTGCATGGCGGCCTTGGCTTCGCTCATCTTCTTCACCGTGACATAGAAATTGCGAGTACGTGCAAAATTGTACGTTCCTTCGTCTCTGTTGACAATGAACTGTACGGAATACACTTCGTCATCGCTATTCTCCCACGCAACATGTTGAATGTCATCAACATCAGAACTTGTAGCTGGCTCGCTGTCGCCCAAAGTCAACGTTATGGCGCCATCCTTCTGATTTTTATCATTTGCACAATCGAAATCGAATTCTACGGATGAAATATACCAACCTTCTTCGACCATAATTTCATAAGTGCCGTAGTTGGTGAAGAACATCAGCTCCGTACGTGATTCATCCCATACTGACATGTTGTTAGCACTGCTTTTGCACACATTGCCGCGAATGTCCGTGGATGTGTTGCCACCTTGAATACAAAGAATGGATATGGCTGGAGTAGTGGTGGAATACCAACTGCGAGCCCATGGATTGCTCTCCCTCCCATTCCAGTCTGTCCATTTTCCATTGTTCATGTTCACTGGGATGGAGACTTCATCCTGTGCGAACATTGTCGTTGCCGTCCCAAGCATTGTGAGCAGCAACGTGAAGAGTAAGTAAATTTTCTTCATGCTTTAAGGTTTTAAGTTAATAATAATTGTAAGTTAACTCTGTTTTCAAAGTTATTCGGGAGCAAAGATATAATTATTAATTTAAAATACAAAATTTAAGGCAAAAAAATGTGCAGGAAACAAAAAGAGCCGCAGCATGGGGCTGCGGCTCTTAACAGACAGGTTGACACCTGCTTACGCTTACTTAATCACGACGCGCGTTCCATTGATGATGTAGATGCCGCGCTGGAGGCTGTTGATGTTGCCCTTCCGGGTCACGATGCGGCCGTCCAGGGTGTAGATGGCACCCGTGCGTGTGGCGTTAGAGATGATGGTCTGGATGGCATCCTCGCCGTCGCCGAACTTAACCTCGAAGGTTGCCTGCAGGTCGTAGGGTGCCTCGCCGGAAACGTATGCTCCGTTGGCGGCAACCTTGGTGCTCGACTGCTTGCTTACGGTCAGGGTGTTCTGGTAGGGCACCAGGACGCCGGCACCCACCTTGGTCTCGGCGAATACGCCCTTCAGAGCGGCTTCGGCCTGAGGCTCGGTGGCCGTGACGGCATAGTTGTGCTTCATCACCACCATCTCCGTCTCGTCAGCTGTTGCTTCGGGGTCGAACTCTGCACCATGAACCAGGATGAACGGACGTCCGCCATTGGCACCGTTGGTAATCTTGGTCAGTGTGACGGCATTGTTCTCCACATCGACGCTCTCGACGGTCCACATTGTGGCGTTCTCGCCTTCCTTCACGCTCAGGTCCATGGGATAGCACATGCCATTGAACGAGCCGGGCAATACGGCCATGTTGAACTCGGTGCCGTCGAAGTCTGCGGCTACGTCCTCAGCCTCCTCGATGAGCAGACCGCTGCGGCTGCCAGGATAGTCGACATCCCAGGTCACCAGTACGTTCTGCAGCACCTGAGCATGCAGGTAGCTCTGTTTCTCGCCCTTGATGCTGCGGGCAGGTATCACGTTCAGGCCATAACCGATGGCGCGTACATCGAAGAGCGAGGGATGAACGCTCAGCGTAGCATCACCGCTGGTGCCGGCAGCCTTCACGAAGAGGCCCGTACCCTTGTTCTGCAACAGGTAGGCGCTGTCGCCCACGGCTACGAAGCGGAAGAGGGCCATATCCGGTTCCGTGATGGCATCGGCGGCCATGAAGTGCATCTTGCTGCCAACAGACAGTTCGTCGGCTGTGGCAGGTTCCATTTCATAGACTGAGATGGTCTGATTGTTACCGTTGGCATCTTCGTAGGTCACCTTTTCCTCGCTGAGGAGTGAGGCTACGATATACTTGCCGAAGAGTTCGGGGCTGGTCTCGGTCTGAGCGGCCTCGTTGACCTGAGCTTCGCCGGCCACCTTATCCCAACCGTATTTCTCGAACATCTCTTCGTCTGCGAAGCGAATCTTGTACCACTTGCTGGTGGAGATGCCGATGGCGCTGGTGGTGACGGTTTCGGCCTGAGCCTTCAGCTTCTCAACGTAAACAGCGCTTGCGGCAGGCGTGTAGTCGCCGGCTGCGTCGTAGGCCTTAGCATCTGCGATGGTCTTGTCGAGGGCGTCGCCCGTAGACTTGTCGGTCCAGAAGCCAGGCTGCGTGCCAATGACGATGGATGCGCTCTTCTCCTCGACGGAGGCCAGGGTCTCGCGCAGTTCAGCGGGATCCACGAACTTCTCGATGAAGGCGTCATAGGCCTCCTTCAGTTTGTTGTAGTTGTCGAGTGTCAGGTCAGCGTCCTCGATTTCAGCCTGCTCGGCGATGACGCCTTCGAGGTTTTTCACCAGGTCGCCCATGACGTTGTACTGGCAGGTCTCGCTCTGCAGCACCTCGGCGGGATAGAGCTGGAACTCTGCCAGGTGGAAGTAGCCACGAGTGGCAGAGCCGTTGCCGGTGGTGTTCTCGGCATAGAAGCGCAGGTACTTGTAGCCCTTGGTCTCGAATACGTCGCTGACGAGTGTTTCGTCGTTGGCATTCTTGGGTGTGTTGATGGTGGCCAGCAGTTCGCAGGCATCCTTCTCGGCCTCGAACTCGTTGGTGCCCATTACGCCCCAGACGGTGATGTGGTCGTTGGCCACGTTGCGGCGGGTGAACTGGAAGGCTGCGTTGGCAACCTCTACGTCGGGCATCTCTACCTGCAGGTAGTGGGTGCCGGCGGGTACGCTGCTGCTCCAGTCGCTGTGCCAGAAGGTGGATGCGTTGCCGTCAATCAGGGCATCGATGCTGCCCTCGCGGGTCTCGGTGTAGGGCGAAGAGAACTGGCTGACATCGGTCACCAGAGGATTCTCCTCGTCGAGGCTGATCTGGATGTCCTTGGCAATCTCGATCTTTGCCTGAGCGTCGGCCACCATTGCCTTGTAGCTCTCTACCATCTTCTCGCGATTCTGATAGGGCTCGTAGTCCTTCAGGATTTGCAGGGCTTCCTCCTCGCTGATGGGTTCGAATACCCATTCCGTAGCGCCGAAGTCGTTGGTGCCGGAGGTGTGTCCGCAAGACCAGCCTACCAGGTTGCCCGAATGGCCTGCGCCGTTGCTGTGTCCGTTGGGATGCAGATAGAGGTAGTCTTTGGCTGCCTGAGTGCTTACGCGGATGTCCACGAAGACCTCATCGTTGCAAGTGCCCACGTAGTCGATAGCCATGCGGTTCTCGCTTGCGGGGTCCATGGTGACGGTCGTGCTCTGTGCAACGTTGTTGAAGCGTCCCTTGGTGACAGCGTTGACGATGTCGTAGGTGCCGTCTTCCTCTGCTGTTACAATCCACAGAGCGGGAGCCGTGGTGCCGACATCCTCGCGGTCTACGCTACCCCATGTGCCGACGATGGTCTCGCCCGAGTAGCCGCTCTTCATATACTTGAAGACGTTGACGGTCTCCTCCTCGCCTGCTTCGTTCGTGACGGTCTCGTACCAGTTGGACACGCCATCCGACGAGTAGCCATTCCGGATGAAGTAGTATCCCGAGGCGATGTTGTATCTTACCTGCGATGCCAAGACGGCATTGTAGGTATCGATGACGGCCTGTGCGGTGGCCTTCAGGCGTTCCACGGTCCACTGGTCGGCGGTAGCGGGGTCCTGAGCCTCTTCGCCGGCATCGTAGGCCTCCTGCAGGGCGGCTTCAAAGGCAAGCACCTCTTCCTCGCCATACTGTCCGGGAGCGTCACCAACCTCGAAGGTTCCAGAGTATGCGGCATACTTGGCATAGGTATCTTCCAACTCGCGGATGGCCTCTGCCAGGGCTTCCAGTTCGCCCCACTGCACGGCCACGATGCTCCAGATGCTGTTGGAGACGATCATGCCGTCGTCATTCAGCACTGTCTCGTGCTTTCCCGAGCCCCACGTAACGACGGTGTTGCCCGTATTGATGCCGTCAGAGCCTGCAAAGTTGTTGTCGAGGCGCCACTTCATGTCGTAGACATTGATGCCCACGGTACCGGGAGCCGTTTCGGGGTCGATGTAGTAGATGTTAAACTCACCGGCATCATAAATGTTGTCGGTGGAAGAGAACTTGGCGCTCTGCGCGTCGCTGGCAGGAGCTGTCATCCAGTTGCCCGTACCGAACTGGATGTTGTAGGCACCCTCGTTCCCTGTGGGGATGAAGCGTAACAGGAAGCCTGCCTTAGCCTTGGCGGAACTTTCAAAGTCCACGTTCGACACACCCGGCTTCAAGATATTCTCCCCAAGTCCGTTGTCGTAGAGGAAACCACCTGTCGACGGAATCTCGCCGACAAGAGCCGGAGCATACTGGCCTGTACCGATGCCGGTGTCGCGGCCCTGATGCAGGAAGTACCATGTGTTGGGCTCAAAGCTTTCCACCACCTCGCCAACGGTTATTGACTTGTTTTCGAGGTCGATGTCGTCCTGAGCCATGACGTTGGTGCTAATAAACATTGTCACCAACAGCAACAAAAAAGAGGTAATCTTTTTGCTCATAACAGTTAGATTTAAGTTAATAAATAAGGTATGTCGGGACAAAAATAAAAAAAAAGTCTGTGACGCGCAAACAAATCACAGACTTTTTTCATTCCAAACAGAGTATGTCGACAGGGCTCACGAGGCTTAGCTGCGTCCCACGTATGGGACGAGCCGCATCGACGTTTCGATGACGCCTGTCCCACGCATGGGACAAGGCGAAACGACCCGACGCCTCGCCTCGGGCCTGCTTAGGAGAGCAGGGCTATCCACTTGTCGCCGAGGGCCGACTTGGCTACGATGTGCTCCTGCACAGCCGTGACGAAGGGATTGCTGTCGAACTGGCCACGCACCTGCTCGAAGTCGGCCTCGGCCGTACGGATGTTGCCGTCGAATCCGAACCCGGTCTTCGTGGAGAGGGAGAACTCCTTCTTGGCATCCTGATAGAGCATCTTGTCGATGTCGACGACGGCCTCCTTCCACGAACGGACGATGTCGACCAGCACCTCCTTGCGATTGAGGTCTTCCTCGCGGAGATGGTAGAAGCGCAGCATCAGCTGGTAGGCCCACGCCCATTCGTAGTCGTAGTAGTGCTGGTGTATCTCGCGCAGGCGCGCGTTCATTTTATTATAGGTCGCCACCGTTCCGTTCTCGATGTCGTTCATCAGTTCCGTGACAGCCGTGTGGGGGGCAATGAGGCCGGAGAGGTCGAGCCAGTCGCCCTGTCCGGTTTCCGATTCGGGACGCAGGCGGGTGAGGTAGTCCTCGGCAGCCAGGTCGGCGGTCTTCTCCAACCGGGAGATGAGCGAATTGCCCAGGAACTTGCGGATGGCCAGCCGATAGAGTTCGATGCCACGCTCCAGGGCCGTATGCTTGATCTTGGCACTCTGGTAGGTGTAGGTGTCGCTGGTCAGGCCGGACAGGGCCTTCAGCTGTTCCAGCACTTCCACGCCGCGCACCATCTTGTCGATGGTGTAGGGCGAGAGCAGGTTGAAGTTCACCAGGTCGAGCCGTCTCTCCTGGGCGCGTTTGTCACGCTTGGGCCACTTCTGGGCGTCGCGGATGGTGCCCACGGAACGCAGGTTGACAGCGGGAGCCAGCCACGTCTCGCCCTGTTTCTCTATCAGGTAGGAGAAGGGCAGAGCCGAGGTGTCGGGATTGGTGGTGTGGCGACCCATCACGAGCGAGAAGGCTCCGATGCGTGCCGGCCACAGGATGTAGGAGTCGGAAGCGGTCTTGGCACCACGTTCCATGGCTCCCTGGTGTATGGGGCCCAATTTGTACATGTGGTTGCTCTGGTTGGAGCCCGAACCGGCATTCATGAACGAGAACATGCCGGCGATGAGCAGTGTGGACTTGTGATGCGTCACCGTGAAGGGACCTGCAAAGATGGCGCAGGCCTCGCCGTTCTCCTCCTGGCAGTTGCAGAAGAAGAGGGAGTCGGAGGCCGAGTAGCCGTGTCCCAACATGCAGGCCTGCCCGACATAGACGCGGGTGAGCGTGGCACAGTCTTCCACCTGACTGCCGTCCTGCACGATGAAGTCCTCGGCTATGACACCATAACCGATGTGCACAGGCGAGGCCTCGTGCGACATCAGCGAACCATTCTTCAGTTTGCCGGCACCCTCGATTTTTGTGTACGGGCCCATGTATATGTTCTTGATGTAGCCCGTGTCGACGATGGTGGAGTGATGTCCGATGGTGCCCATCGACGAACGGTTGATCTCCGCAATCTCGTCGGCAAAGCACTTGAGCCGCTCTATCAGTTGGGGACGATGGCGATACATGGCCTGCATGTAGGCCTCCTGGGCGGTCATCTGGTTGTGGATGGTCACCTCGCGTCCGCCCGTTTCGTTCATGACACTCACTTCCACGCCGTTGCCAAATGTGTTGGGGCCGTCACAGATGATGATGTCGACGTTCTCGATGAACGAGTCGTGCCCGATTTCGTAGTTGGCTATGTAGTTCTTGATATTCTCGATGCAGCAGTTGTCGCCAATGACCACGTTGTGCAGCGTGACATGGTACAGGCCCGAGTGCTTGTTCATGCCTCCGGGCATGGTGAAGGCCTTCTCGAAGCGCCCGATGCGGCACTCGCCGGAGAAGCGCACACTGCGCACATACTTCAGATTGGTCTCGGGATGTATGCTGATGGCATCCCAGTCTTCAGCCGAACAGGCTTGTTGCTCCAGTTGTGTAATCTCTGTTGCAGTCAGTTTTCTGCATTCCATAGTTATTCTGTCTTTTACCGTTTAACTTATAACTTTACACAATAATATAACGTTTCAAACGTTAATTTATTATAAAAGACAACCAGAAAAATGCTCATTCGCAATCCCTTAGTGTGGCTCCGACGCATCCGTCACCGCTGTGGATACGGCATCCACTCGCCTTTTGCCTACTCGCTGGTGACCCAGGTGCTTTACTGCCCCGGCCGCTACTATGCCGACGCATGGCTCTATCCACGCAGGGAGCGATGGCTTCGGCCCCGCCTGACGGCCGTCCGACGTCTCATGTTCCGCCTGGCCAACCGCTGGCAGCCGACCCTCGTCAGTGCCCCTGCCGAACTGCATCCCTATCTCCACGAGGGATGCCGAAGGGCAGAACTGCATGAGTGCCAGGCCCCGCTGGTGACCTTCGAAGGCAGGGAGGGGAAAATGGTGGCCGTCATCGACCTGCAACGGCATCGCCGCGAATGGCAAGAACTGAAGAACGCTCCCCAGGTGACCGTCACCTTCGACCTCTACGATGTGGGGCTCGTCCTATTCGTGTCCCGACTGAACAAACAAAACTACATCATAAATTGGTAAAATATGAAAAAAAGCAACGTTTATACCCGAACAGGCGACAACGGCACCACCGGACTGGTGGGCGGACAACGCATTCCCAAGTCGCACACCCGACTGGAGGCTTACGGCACGGCGGACGAACTGAACAGTTTCGTGGGACTGCTGCTGACCGAGGTCACAAACGACGAAGACCGCCAACAACTCATCCTTATCCAGAACGACCTATTCTCCGTAGGCTGCGAACTGGCCACCGTCGACAGGCCTGCCCGGCGCGCCGTGACGCCTGCAGACGTCGAACGACTGGAGGAGAGCATCGACCAGATGGACGCCCTATGCGGAGGCTGGAAGGGGTTCATCCTGCCCGGTGGCAGCAGAGCCGCCGCCCTGGCCCACGCCTGCCGCACCATTTGCCGACGTCTGGAGCGCCGGATTTACAGCATCGACGACGAAGTGCCCACCGACCCCACATTGATGCAATATGTCAATAGATTAAGCGATTACATGTTCCTATTTGCCAAGAAACAGAACTATTTGTTGGGTGTTGAAGAAAAAATTTGGCAAAAGAGTTGATTATATCATTCCAATGTTATACATTTGCACCCCGAAAGAGAAAACATAAAAAACTTAAAAACAAAAAGCATCATGTATTGGACATTGGAATTGGCCTCGAAGCTCGAGGATGCTCCCTGGCCTGCGACAAAGGAGGAACTCATTGACTACGCCGTACGTAGCGGGGCTCCTCTGGAAGTGATAGAAAATTTACAGGAAATCGAGGATGAGGGCGAAATCTATGAAACCATCGAAGATGTCTGGCCCGACTATCCTACCAAAGAAGACTTTCTCTTCAACGAGGATGAGTATTAAGGCTTATACTTGAGCCTAAACAACCTAATACCAGCGAGATGGGCAAATTTTATTTGTTTGTCTCGCTGGTGTTTTTATTATCTTACATCGTATGTGCTAAATCTTGG
>CAMOUQ010000071.1 GCA_946626595.1 uncultured Prevotellaceae bacterium
GCGCAACATGCCCCCGATGCCTAAGAGGTGATAGATAAAAGGATTAGGGATGAAGAATTAGGGATTAGGGATTAAGCGCAGCCCCATTCTTGTGAATTGTTAATTGATAATTGATAAATATGGATTACACACTGATTGACGGAAAGGCAACGGCAACCACGATTAAGGCCGAAATCAAGCAAGAAGTAGAAGAAATCGTAGCCCGCGGCGGCAAGCGTCCCCATCTGGCCGCCATCCTGGTTGGCCACGACGGCGGCAGCGAGACTTATGTCAAGAACAAAGTTCTGGCCTGCGAGGCTTGCGGTTTCCAGAGCACGTTGCTTCGCTTCGAGGACACCATCACGGAGGAAGAATTGCTGTCCAACGTCTCAAAGTTGAACGAGAACCCCGACATCGACGGATTCATCGTGCAACTTCCCCTACCCCGCCACATCAATGAGCAGCGTGTCATCGAGGCCATCGATTACCGCAAGGATGTCGACGGTTTCCATCCCATCAACGTGGGCCGCATGGCCATCGGTCTGCCTTGTTTCATCTCTGCCACTCCCTTGGGCATACTCACGTTGCTGAAGCGGTACAATGTGCCCACCAAAGGCAAGAAGTGCGTAATCCTTGGGCGCTCCAACATCGTGGGAAAGCCCATGGCCCAGCTCATGATGCAGAAACAGTGGGGCGACTCCACCGTCACCGTCTGCCACAGTCGCAGCGAAACGCTTGTGGAGGAATGCCGCAAGGCCGACATACTGATTGCCGCCATCGGTCAGCCCGGCTTCGTCACCGCCGATATGGTGAAGGAAGGAGCCGCCGTCATCGATGTCGGCACCACCCGAGTACCCGATGCCTCCCGCAAGTCCGGTTTCCGTCTGTCGGGCGACGTCCGTTTCGACGAGGTAGCTCCCCGTTGCTCTTTCATCACGCCGGTGCCCGGTGGCGTAGGGCCCATGACCATCTGCATGCTCATGCTGAACACCCTGTCGGCTGCCAAAAAGGAATTTTATAAGTAAAAAGGCGCGCAAAGATTTGGCCGTTTCAAAGATTTGTTGTACCTTTGCACTCGCAAATGAGGGGATACCCCATACATGGTGCCTATAGTTCAGTTGGTTAGAGCGTCAGATTGTGGTTCTGAATGTCGTCGGTTCGAGTCCGACTAGGCACCCTCCCCTAACAAGCAAGTCAAGAGCCTGTAAGTGTCAAACTTACAGACTTTTTTTGTATCCGCCAATATGTCGATGCTTCGGCCTCGCGTCGCCGGCGTTCAGACAATACTAAGGTTGGAGCTTAGACAATACTAAGGTTGGAGCTCAGACAATACTAAGGTTGGAGCCCAGACAATACGTCGCCTGAACCCCATCGACGTATCGGCTCCGCGACGTGCCACTTTTGTTACTTCAAAAAACTGGAAAATTGCCCACTAAATCGTATCTTTGGATGCATTCTTAGATACTCACGCTCGGAAAACAACAAATAAATTTGCGTTTTCGCTCACTAAATCGTATCTTTGCATGCTAATACATCTATTAATAAAGATACATTTGTTATGGCAAACGATACGAAACTGAAGAATACGAAGAAAAGCGCGAAGCCGCAAAAGGGAGGAAAGCCTCGGGACATAGAGGCAGAAGACCCCATCAGCCAGGGCGAACTGTCGCGCTGGATTTGCGGCGGATTGCTCATATTCTGTGCCCTGCTGATGCTCATCGCATTCACGTCGAATCTCTTCACCGGGGCTGAGGACCAAAATTGGCAGTGGGGCGAACATGCGGCCAACTGGCTGGGCAGTTTTGGTGTGCTGATAGTGAAATTCGTCATGGACCGCTCTTTCGGTCTGGCTACTTTCATTCTGCCCATACTGATGATTGTCGTAGCCTTCCGCATCCTGCAAATAGGACGCATCCGCCTGTGGAAGTGGTTCATCAACTGCATCTTGCTGATGGTGTGGTTCTCCATAGCCGGTGCCTATCTCCAGACTTTCCTGTTCCAGGACAGCTACATCATCCTGGGCGGCGGCCACGGTTGCACAGCCTTGGCCTACCTGAAGGAACACATCGGCATGGCGGGCACCTTCATTGCACTCATTGTCACCGCTGTAGCCTATGCCCTCTATCTGAGCGGCGAGACCATCCACATCATCCGCCGCACCCTGGAGGCCGCCCGCCGCAGGGCTGACCGCGAGAAGGCCGTCGAGTCTGCAACGGAGAAGGAAGCCTTGACCGAAGAAGGTGAATACCAGCGCGATGAGCACGAACATGCAAACGTCATCGACCTCAGCGTCACGGACAAACAACAGGACGAAGCCCAACCCACCAAGGCAAACGCCAAGCCCTCAGATACGGCGACGACCGTCACCTTTGGCGACATACCTTCGGAGGTTGTCCAGGCAAAGCCGAACGACGATGTCCCCTTCGAAATCGAAGGCACGGGCCAACCGGCCATGCACGGCGACGTGGAACAGGACGGCATCAAGGTGCACGTAGGCGAAGGCGAGGCCGAGGCCGAACTGGACGAAACGCTGGCCCTGGAACCATACGACCCGAAACTCGACCTCTCCATGTATAAGTATCCCACCATCGACCTGCTGAAGCACTACGACAACGACCGCGTGGGCATAGACATGGAGGAGCAGAAGAAAAACAAGGACCAGATACTGCAGGTGCTGCACAACTTCGGCGTAGAAATCAGCAGCATCAAGGCTACCGTCGGTCCCACCATCACCCTTTATGAAATCACTCCCGCACCCGGCATACGCATCTCCAAGATTCGTAACCTCGAGGACGACATTGCCCTCTCGCTCTCGGCCTTGGGCATCCGCATCATTGCCCCCATTCCCGGCAAGGGAACAGTGGGCATCGAGGTGCCGAACGCCAAACCGCAAATGGTGTCGATGGAGAGCATCATCAACAGCCGCAAGTTCCAGACGACGGAGTTCGAACTGCCGATGGCACTGGGCAAGACCATTACGAACGAAATCTTCATGGTCGACCTGGCCAAGATGCCCCACCTCCTGGTGGCCGGTGCCACGGGTCAGGGTAAGTCGGTCGGTCTGAATGCCATCATCACGTCTCTGCTCTACAAGAAGCATCCGGCCGAACTGAAACTGGTGATGGTGGACCCCAAGAAGGTGGAATTCTCGGTCTACAACCCCATCGTCAACCACTTCCTGGCACAGGTGGAGGGCAACGAAGACACCGACGAACCCATCATCACCGACGTGAACAAGGTGGTGCAGACGCTGAAGAGCCTCTGCGTAGAAATGGACACCCGATACGATTTGCTGAAAAAGGCTCGCGCGCGTAATATTAAGGAATATAACGAGAAGTTCAAGTCGCGCCATCTGAATCCCAACAACGGCCACAAGTTCATGCCCTACATCGTGGTCATCATCGACGAGTTCGGCGACCTCATCATGACCGCCGGCAAGGAGATAGAACTGCCCATCGCCCGCATTGCCCAGTTGGCCCGTGCGGTAGGCATACACATGATTATTGCCACTCAGCGCCCCACGACGAACATCATCACGGGTACCATCAAGGCCAACTTCCCTGCCCGAATGGCATTCAAGGTGAGCGCCATGATCGACTCACGCACCATTCTCGACCGCCCAGGTGCCAACCAACTGGTGGGCAAGGGCGACATGCTGTTCCTGGCTGGCAACGAGCCCGTGCGTGTGCAGTGTGCATTCGTCGACACGCCCGAGGTGGAGGCCATTGCCAACTACATAGCCTGTCAGCAGAGCTATGGCCATCCCTTCCCGCTGCCGTCTGTGGCCATGGAGGGCGAAGACGGAGGTGGCGCAGCCGACGTCGACATGAATCACCTCGACCCCATGCTGGAGGAAGTGGCCAAACTGGTCGTCAGCACCCAACAGGGCTCCACGAGCATGATTCAGCGCAAGTTCTCCATCGGCTACAACCGTGCCGGGCGCCTCATGGACCAATTGGAAAAGATTGGCGTCGTAGGACCTGCCCAGGGAAGCAAACCGCGCGAAGTGCTCTGCATGGGCGACGTGGAGCTGTTGCAGATTCTGGACAACATCAGATAAGGTTAAAAGGTTAAAAAGTTAAAATGTTAAAATGTTAAAGAGTTAAATAATTATGAGACGTTTAGTATTACTGATAATCATATCGTTATCCACGCTCTCTTCGTTTGCCGGAGGGAAAGACAAAGAGACTCGTAAGGTGCTGGATGCAACGGCATCCCATATCCAAAAAGCCGGAGGACTGGAAATACGCTTCACAGCCACAACGCTCTCTGGCAAAACGGTCGAGGGCTCCACAAGCGGACAAATGGACATCATGGGCAAGCGCTTCTACATGACGACCCCGGAAATGCAGACTTGGTTCGACGGCAAACTTCAGTGGAGCATGCAGACGGGGGACGACGAAGTGAACATGACCGAACCGACCGGAACGGAGCTGCAAGCCGTCAATCCCTATGCCTTCCTGAACATCTACAAGCGCGGCTTCAACTACAAGATGAAGCAAGGCACACTGAGCAACGGCCAGCAGGGCTACAAGGTCTTCATGACTGCCGACAATGCCAAGCAGGACATCCGTGAGATGTTCCTGGAGATAGACAACCAGTACAATCCCGTTCGCGTAAGCATCCGACAGGGGAAAAAGCAATGGGTGCGATTGGTCATCAACTCGTTTGCCACCGGCAAGCACTTCGCCGAACAGCACTTCACCTTCCCCAAGGAGAAATTTCCCAATGCAGAAATCATCGACCTGAGATGAGCCGCTGATTTATGCCTATAAAGACTTCAAACACAACAAAAACATAAAGAACATATAAGATGGAACACATTCGTTGCCTTATCATCGGAGCAGGTCCTGCCGGATATACAGCCGCCATTTATGCAGGCCGTGCCAATCTCAACCCCGTACTTTACGAGGGCATACAACCAGGCGGTCAGTTGACCCAGACCACCGAAGTAGAGAACTTCCCCGGCTATCCCGAAGGGGTTCAGGGCTTCGACATGATGGAGGACATTCGCCGACAGGCAGAGCGCTTCGGTTGCGAGATGCGTTCGGCCATCGCCACGCGCACCGACCTCTCGAAGGCCCCCTACCACGTATGGTTCGACGACCAGACGGAAGTGACGGCCGACACCATTATCATTGCCACCGGTGCCACGGCCAAGTATCTGGGCCTGCAGGACGAAAAGGACTTCAACGGACGCGGTGTCAGCGCCTGCGCCACCTGCGACGGATTCTTCTACAGGAAGAAAACGGTGGCCGTAGTTGGCGGTGGAGACACGGCCTGCGAGGAAGCCAGCTACCTGGCCGGATTGGCAGCCAAGGTTTACCTGATTGTGCGCAAGCCCTATCTGCGTGCCACACAGATCATGCAAGACCGTGTACTGAACAACCCCAAGATAGAAGTTCTCTTTGAGCACAACACCGAAGGCCTCTTCGGCAGCGAGCACCTCGAGGGCGCACACCTCGTTCACCGCAAGGGCGAGGCCGATGAGCGCCACTACGACATTGCCATCGACGGATTCTTCCTGGCCATCGGACACAAGCCCAACTCCGACATCTTCCGTCCGTGGGTGAAGACAGACGAAACGGGTTACATACAGGTGGAGGGCGACTCACCACGTACGGGCATTCCTGGCGTATTTGCCGCTGGCGACGTGGCCGACCCTCACTATCGTCAGGCAGTCATTGCAGCCGGCAGTGGTGCCAAGGCCGCCATCGAGGCCGAGCGCTATCTGGCTACCATTTCATAGAAATCTCTCATTATGAACAAATACCAACTCTACCGTTTGCTGGAAAAGACGGAAGCGCTGAAGGACGAGCGTCATCCGATGTTCGAGCGCAACCGCTTCATGAAGTTCCTGGCGTGGTTCATGATTGCCTACTATGCAGCCCTGCTGCTCATCATGGGCGTGTCGCTTGGCTTCGGTCTGAAGGGCGACTATTCGGCAGCCTACCATAGGCTGGACGGCGGATTCTTCTATCTGCTCATCATCGACTTCTGGATGCGCTTCATCATGCAGGAGACTCCGGCACAGAAGGCACAGTCCTATGCGCTATTGCCTATCCGCCGCTCGTTCCTGATGAAGAGTTATCTCATCAGTTCGATGCTCTCCTCTGGCAACCTTTTCTGGGGATTCTTCCTCATTCCCTTCGGCCTTGTGTCCATTGTGCCGCTCATGGGATGGTGGGCATTCCTCGGATGGCTGATTGGCTATTGGCTTCTCTTTGTCTTTAACAGCCTTTGCTATCTGTTCGTCAGAGCCTTGTGCCTCAGACACATGCTCTGGTTCCTGGTCCCCCTGGCCCTGCATGCCGGACTGATATGTGCCTGCGTATTGCCTGACCACAACATCTTCCGGGTGCCTTTTGTCATGTTCATGGATGGTTTTGTCAATTGGAATCCCCTACCCTTCCTCACCGTCGGCGCCCTCATAGCCTTCGCCCTCTGGGCCAACTACAAGTTGCAGATGGGCATGGTGTACGACGAGATTGGCAAGAAGGAGGAGGTTGAACTGAAGAGCGCCACCAAGTTCACCGCTCTCAACAGATATGGTGTGATGGGCGAATACCTGAAGATGGAGATTCGTTTGCGCATGCGCAACAAGCAGCCAAGGATGCAATTCTACATGGGCATCGGCCTCATCGCATTCTTCAGCCTCATGCTCTACTTCACCGATGCCTACGATGGAGGATTCTGGAAGTCCTTCATCTGTCTCTACGACTACGTCATCCTTGGAGCCAGCACCCTCATTGGCATCATGTGCTACGAGGGCAACTACATTGACGTGCTCATGAGCCGCCGCGACAGTCTCTACGACCTGCTGCGGGCCAAGTACTACTTCAACTCGGCCATGCTGCTTATCCCCTTCCTGCTCATCTTGCCCCTGATGATTATAGGTAAAATCAGCATCTGGATGAACCTCGGGTACCTGTTCTTTACCTGCGGCGTGCTCTACCCCTGCGTATTCCAATTGGCAGTCTACAACAAGAACACGCTGCCACTGAACGTGAAACTTGCAAAAGCCAACTCGGGCACCATGATGCAAAGTATCATTTCCCTCATCATGCTCTTTCTGCCGATAGCCATTGAGAAGATCAGCGTCCTGTTGCTTGGTCCCGTCTGGGGCTATGCACCACTCATCCTGCTGGGCATTGTGGGCATGGCCACCCATCGCCGCTGGCTGCGCAACATCTACAACCGCTTCATGCTCCGCCGCCATGCCAACATGGAAGCCTTCCGTGCCTCGCGCCATGGATAAGTTCATATTTCATAATCCCTAAATGATAATAACATGACCATCAAGATAGAAAACATCAAGAAGACGTTCGGCGAGAAGGTTGCCGTAGACATCGACCAATACGTAATAAACAAAGGTGAAGTGCTGGGCCTCGTGGGAAACAATGGAGCCGGAAAGAGCACATTGTTCCGCCTCATCCTCGACCTCATCAAGGCCGACTCAGGCAAGGTGGAAGTAAACGGCGTGGACGTCAGCCAGACCGAAGAGTGGAAGGAATGGACGGGTGCCTACATCGACGACTCATTCCTCATCGACTACCTGACGCCTGACGAATACTTCCAATTCATCGCCCGCATCAGCGGTATCAGCGAAGAACAGTTGGCTGCCGACTTGCAACGCTTCGAACACTTTATGGCAGGCGAAGTGACGGGTCAGAACAAACTCATCCGCAACCTCTCGGCCGGCAACAAACAAAAGGTTGGCATCGTCGCTGCCATGCTGCTCCGTCCCCAGGTGCTCATTCTGGACGAGCCCTTCAACTTCCTCGACCCTTCCAGCCAGAGCATCATCAAGCACCTCATCACAGACTACAATCGGGAGACGGGTGCCACGATTCTCATCTCCAGCCACAACCTCAACCACACCGTCGACATCTGTCCACGCATCGCACTACTCGAAAACGGCCACATCATCCGCGATATAGCCAATCACAACGGCGAGGCCCAGAAGGAACTCGAGAACTACTTTGAGGTCAAGGACTGACCCATGAAGGGAATGATGAGGGGCAACTAAGAAAGCGTCCAATCGGAAAAAGTGCTGCTAATGTCGAGCAGGAAGTCTTTCCGCTTGATCACGCGTTCTTTATATGCCTCCTGACACTGGCGGACAACGTTCTCGGGGAAAGAGTCGGAAAGCGAGAGCCAACTGAAATTGCGTACGATTGAAATGGCCTCAATCTGCTGCATGCGATGATTGAAGTCGGCTTCACTAAGCCCGTCGAAGTAATAACGCATCGTGCGCTGCCACAGGTCGGCTCCCAACTCGCGCGGCATGCCAATCATCTTCTCGTAGTCGCCAATCAGGCCAACCATGGCCGACTGGGCATGTCCGAGGTCGATGAGGGGATGTCCGTACCCCACCTCACCCATATCGATGAGCATCAGTTCATGTTCCGACTCACCATGCAGAGGCGAAGTGGAGACAACCTGCATCATGGCATTCTTTGTCTGCAGGTCGCAATGCAGCAATCGGTTGCCTTGCGGCACAGACGATAGAATCCGTAACAGGAAATCGACCGAAGCGGCATCGAAATATCGGCTGATATGGCGTATGGATTCCTCTTCACGTTTCATTGCGCTGGGGATGAGCCCAGAAGAAGGAACAGTGATACTGTGCAATTGGCGGAACAAGTCAGCGTACAGGCGTGCAAAAGCGTCGATGTGCTGAGGCTCGCTGGCTATGCAGGCACTCAGTGTCTCTGCACGCAGGAGTTCGTACACCAGTCCGTACTGATTGCCTACCCTTACTACATCGAACGATATGGCAGTGGGCATACCCAGCACAAAGGCCTCCTTGGCCATGGTCACCTCGCGACGCACCTCTTCGATGTCGGTGCCTTCGCGAAAGACCTTGATGATGGTGTCGTCGCTGACGCGATAGACGATGCCCACGCCCCCGCGCCCAATCTCTTCGCAGCCGTCAACCGACATGCTGCGCAGGGCACGCTCTACGGGCATCATCTTTGTGAATCCTGTCATCTCAAGGACTTGATAGACATCGGAGCATACTTCCTTCAGACAAAAACTTGGGAAACGCTTGCGCAGGGCCAATAAGATGCGAAGGCCCGAACTGCTGATGTAGGTGAGTCCACTGGCATCGCAGACCAAATGCGTTATTGGCCCGGCAGATGCCAACCGAGTATCAATGTCGGCCATGGTTTGCTGTGAAACAGAAGTATCCAAATACCCGTTCAGATAGAGAATAGTTGAACCTTGGCTGTTCGTAACGGAGACTTTCATGAGAACAATTTTATGGATTCACGCTACAAAGATAATACTTTTTTTTAACTTCCACATTGATATTTCATAGAATCTTTGTAACTTTACGGACAAAACATAAGATTCATAGACTATGGACTTCAAAGATTTATGCCTTGCCCGCCAGAGTTGCAGACAGTACAGCGGCGAACCGGTACCACAGGAGAAACTTGATTACATACGCGAGTGTGTGCGGTTGGCACCATCGGCTGTCAACAAGCAACCATGGCGTTTCCTGCTCATCGACAAGAAGGAGCAACTGGAGAAAATATACGATTGCTACAATCGCGATTGGATAAGGACTGCACCCATCGTAGTCATCTGTCTGAAAAATGAGGCTGAGGCCTGGAAGCGGGGATGCGACGGACACAACCACGCGGACATCGACATTGCCATCGCCACCGAACATCTTTGCTTGGCTGCCACAGAACAGGGACTGGGCAACTGCTGGGTATGCAACTTCGATGTCGACAGGCTCGTATCCACCGGACTCATACCTGAAGGCTTCACGCCTGCCGTGCTCGTCCCACTGGGAATGCCTGCGGACGAACCCAGGCCCAAGACTCGGAAGCCAATGAACGAGGTATGGGGATAGCTCTTATAAGACAACAGATACACAAAGACAACATCAGTGAAAGTATAGGAGACGAGAGTAAAAACGGATGCGAGATTATTTTGTTAACTTTGCACCGACATTATAATCCGCTATAAACTGTTTAGTTATGAAAAAAACAACTCTCTGCATCCTTGCATTGGTAGGCGCTCTGAAGATGAGTGCCCAAAATCCCTATTTGCCACTTTGGGAACACCTGCCCGATGGCGAACCTCGCGTGTTCGAAGACCCTGACAACCCAGGGCGACTGAGAGCCTATATCATCGGCTCGCACGATGTGACGTATACGGCCTACTGCGGTCCGGACATTCGGATGTGGTCGGCTCCCGTCGAAGACCTCAGCCAATGGCGCGACGAAGGTCCCATCTTCACATGGTTCGTTGACGGACAATGGGACACGATGTTTGCGCCAGACCTTGTGGAAGTGAAAGACCGCAAGACGGGAAAGAAGACCTATTATCTCTACCCTCATTCGCGCGGATGGCGACGTGTGCCTATGGTCTGCAAGGGAGAACGCCCCGACGGTCCCTTCACGCCTATCAATCTGACAGAGGACGGACGGCAGTGCTTGCCTGGCTCACTCATCGACTTTGACCCTTCAGTGTTCGTCGAAAACATAACTAATAAGAAAGATCCCGACTTCGACCGTGGCTTCCGTGCATACGTGTTTTATGGTTTCCAACACTCCACGGCCTGCGAACTCGACCCCAACACAATGTACAGCAAACGACCTGGTACGGAACTCATTGACCCCTTCATCCCCGCATCCAGCAGGGACGGACAGCTGCTGGACAAGGAAGGCAGTGAGTACAAAGCTTTATACAAGGGACAGAATCCGCTCGATTTCAATTTCTTCGAGGCATCCAGCATACGGCAGGTTGGCAACAAGTATGTAATGGTTTTCTCGGGATATAGCGGAAAGGAGTATGGCCTTGGCAATACCAATTCGGCCCTGCGCTACGCTTATGGCGACTCTCCTCTGGGCCCATGGCGCTCAGGTGGCGTTCTGGTGGACTCGCGTGGCGTCGTCCTGAACGAGGATGGTTCGCGACTCATCACCACCAACGCCGGCCACAATACACACGGTTCGCTTCAGGAGATAAACGGACAGTGGTACGTTTTCTATCACCGTCCACCACGCGGCTTTGGCAATGCACGTCAGGCCATGGTTGCCCCTGTCAAGATTACTTGGGACAAGAAGCCTGTATCAAAAGGAGGGCAAGTGCACATTGTTGCCTACGACCCTTTTGCCCCAAATAACGAATGGACAGCCGCAGCATCCGACGGCAATACTTATACGGGTGCCGAAGTCACGAGCGAAGGCTTCCAGATATTCGGCCTGCCTCCCTATAAGTACTACTCGGCCGGTCTGGCTTGTTTCATGTATGGCCCCAACAGCAACCAGTGGATGCAGGACAACCACGA
>CAMOUQ010000072.1 GCA_946626595.1 uncultured Prevotellaceae bacterium
GTCCAAGAAAGCACAGAAATCTATCCAAAATCTTTCATTCTTTCTCAGAAAAAGAACCACGGATTACACAGAATGCACGGATTACACAGAATGCACGGATTACCAGTGCCATGTCTGATGGAGAACTCATTATGAGTGGCATGAATTCTCGCTTTCTTGAGAAAGAAAAGGTTGGTGAACTTGTGGCAACAGGTTCGGCAACCTTCGGCGATAAGTTCGCCAACCAATGCGAGAAAGTTCCCGAAATATTTGGATTTCGAGGAAAAATTTTGTATCTTTGCATTGACCCTTGGAAGTAGTAGTTCCATGTTCAGGCTATTAAGGTCCAGTGGATATATAGAGCCTCAGAAGTCGGGTGGTAGAAGACGGGCCACAGCCACATAGTCTTCGAGATGCCGGGCATACTCAAGCCCCGATAGGTCAAAAATTGCTTTGCTATAATTCTGGTGTCCCGCCAAACTACTATGAAAAAAGATGGCTGAGGGTAAAGAGGACATTAGGGAGCAGGAATCAACCGCAGTGTTCGATTCGGACTGACCGCCCAGATGAAGTGCAAAGTTAATGAGTACAACGAAGGAAAGCCCTAAAGGGGATACTTTATATATTTATATATAGAGGGAGAGGCTTTGCAGGCCTCTCCGACTTATATATACACGCTGGCTCCTAACAAAACGCTCACCCTGAGCTTCACCAACTATTCGGACCAAGCTGAGAACTTCCACAACTGGTTGGCCGTGGTGACCAACGAGCATCGACGGCGGCGACGCCCTGGTGGGCGCTGAAGCCTGGAGCGAGGAGTGGTAATCTGATTGCCACACGGATACAAAAAAAGAGGCTGTGCCGGGACCACCGGCACAGCCTCTTGCATTTCTTTTGTATTGCGCTCGACTTTTCGTACCTTTGGCTGTGCCGAAGATACTGCGTCTCGGCAATAAAAAGAAAAGCAAGCATTTCTTTTGTATTGCGCTCGACTTTTCGTACCTTTGCAACCAAATTTGTGAAGAATGAAGAAGATATTATTCGCTTGGGCTTTGCTCATAGCTTGCGGATCATTGTGCCGTGCACAGCGGCCGACAGACCGGCTGGACCGTGGGCTGGTGGTGATACCGACGGGTTCCACCTCGGGCAGTAAGACGAACGTAGTCACTTGGCGTCGACTGGCCGGAGAGTACTACGACGTGAAGTACAACCTCTACAAGGACGGACAGCCCGTGGCTATGAACCTGGATGCCACCTGCTACGCCGACAACACCAACGGACTGCCTGCCACCCAGTATGCCGTGGCCCCCGTGGTGCGCGGCGTGGAACAGGCGCAGAGTGCAGTGGCGACTGCTTGGAAGCAATATGTCTACAAGAGTTATGCTAACAACCGCTATCCTACAGCCTATCTGGACATTGCCCTGGCCAACGTCTACGACCGCGACGGCAACGACGTGACCGCTCACTACGAACCCAACGATGCCGAGCTGGCCGACCTGGACGGCGACGGGCAGCTGGAGATTATTATCAAACGGCTGAACACGGTGGATGCGGCTGGCTATGACAGCGGACTGAAAGATGCAAAAGGACAGGCCCGATACATCATCTATCCGAAGGAGTCGAAGGAGTTCGTCGTCCTGGATGCCTACGACGTTGACTGGCAGACGGGAGCCGCCACGCTGCTGTGGCGCATCGACTGTGGTCCGAACATGGTCAGTGCCAACTCCACGGAGATAAACATCGTTGCCTACGACTGGGACGAGGACGGCAGGGCAGAAGTTGTGCTGAGGGGGGCCGACAACATGATTGTGTACGGCAGCGACGGCAAGACACGACTCTATACCATCGGTGACATGAACGTGAACACACGCCCAACGTGGTACACGTCGAACGAGAAAGGTTCGTCGACAGCCAGTCTGGCCTATACCAACACGGGGGCCGAATACCTTATATATATGAACGGAGAGACGGGTGCTCTCTACCAGAAGACCGACTATCCGCTGACCCGCGGCAAGGCCAGCGACTGGGGAGACACTTCCGGTCACCGCTCATCGAAGTACTTCATGGGGGCACCCTTCCTGGATGGCCGACATGCCAGTCTGTTTCTGGGACGCGGCATCTATACGCGCCACAAGATGATGGCCATGGACCTGAACGTGGCATCGCACACGTGGAGCGAGCGCTGGAGTTGGAACTGCAGCAATTCCAGCAGTCCGTGGTATGGCAATGGTTACCATAACTTCATCGTGGCCGACGTGGACGAGGACGGGCGCGACGAGATAGTCTACGGTTCGATGGTCATCGATGACAATGGCAAGGGACTCAGTACCACAGGCCTGGGACATGGCGATGCCCAGCACGTGAGCGACTTCGACCCCTTCCGCAAGGGATTGGAATTCTTCGGTTGCAATGAGGACAAGCCTGGCATGAACTACCGCAACGCCACCACCAGCGAGATATATATTCGCAGAACGGCAGGTGAGGACGACGGTCGCGGACTGATGGCGAACTTCTCGAACACCTATCCCGGTTCGCAGGGACGCTCGGTGTCGACGGCTATCCTCAGCAGTGTCAGCGATGCGGAGATAGGCGAACTGGGAGGCGACGGCTTCATCAACTGGGGCGACCTGAACTTCCGTATCTACTGGGACGGCGACCTCTGTTCCGAGGTGCTGAATAGTCCGGGTACGGCCAAGGAGGCAAAAGTGGAGAAGCCAGGCTTCGAGCGCATTTTTGCTTCTTCCGGCTGTAACATGAACAACGACTCGAAGAACAATCCCTGCTTCCAGGGCGACATCATCGGCGACTGGCGCGAGGAGATAGTGGTGCGCTGCGGACAGGGGCTGCGCGTCTATACGACAGGCCTATGGACCAACTATTCGCTGCCCACATTGTGGAGCGACCACCAGTATCGACAGGCTATGGTGTGGCAGATGATGGCCTATAACCAGCCTCCCCACCTGAGTTACTTCCTCGGCGAGATGGAAGGCATCACGCAGGCTCCGCCACCACTGACGATGGACGGACGCGAGGAGATTGGGAATGGGATGTGCATCACCAGTGCCATGAACGACAAACATCTGCTCCTGTGCCTGGGAGAGGGGAGTGCCAACGTGGGCATCGACGCCAACGGAGCAGCCCCGTACATCCTGACGCTGAACGTGGCCTCTACCGTTTCGGGCAACGATGACAACAGCAACATCACCACCAGTTATGCCACCTGCCAGTTGGGCGCCACCATGGGCGGAAAGGACATGAAGGGCGACCTGACCGGAGCGATGCGACTGGTGAAGCAGGGCGACGGACTGCTGAAGATGACGGCCCGCACATTCTCCTACACAGGCGAGACCCAAGTGTGGGGTGGGGCACTCTACTTCGGTGGAACACTGGAGAATAGTCCGCTGTGGATGAATCGCCACACGACGCTCTATACGGCAGGCACTTACAAGAAGACGGTGACCCTGGAGTATGGTGCAACGCTGCGCCCAGGCAAGAATGCCACCACAGCGGATGCTGTGGACTACGGAGAAACCAACATCGAAACTCTGGAACTGCACGAAGGTGCCCGCGTGGTGTTCCAGATGAACGGAACCGAGCACGATGCCGTGAACATCGGTCAGTTGAACTTGCGCACACGCAATTGGGAGTACGGACCTAAGTATCTGACTCCCGTGTTCGAGATACAGTCGGCCAAACCCCTTGCCGACGGCCTGTACCCCTTGGGCGCGCTGAAGACGATGGGCAGGGGCAGCGACCTGAAGGACATCGTGGTGGAAGGTGTAACCGTGGTGAACGGACAAAGTCCTGTGCAGTTGGTGCAGAAGTCGGGCATGATGTACCTGGCTGTGGGCGAACTGGATGACAACGGCGAGGTGGTGGACAAGTCCTTCTACGAGACGGTCTGGACACTCGACTTCGAAGAGGCCTCGACCAATAACTACGGATTCGTCGTGCAATCTGGTGTTGTGGAGTCGATGGCACAGACCGAACATACCGACGGCAGCCATTTCTTCCATATCTATCAGGGTAGTCAGAACGACCGCATCGTGAACCTCTCGTTTGCCGGAAACACCGCCTTCAGTTCGGCCAAGGACTACCGACTGGAGTTCGACCTTGGCATTGTGGGCAGCAACAGCAATGCGTCCGCCATCACCCTTGCCGGTTCGGCAGGCACACTCATGACCATCAACTATGCGGCTTGGGCCAACAAGGCCACTGTGGCTGATGCCGAAGGCACAGCGGTGGGCGAGGTGACCATCAGTCCGTATGTCAAGAACCAGACCCTGACGGTCGACTACGTGCCCAGCATCTTCAACCACTTCGTGATTACGGCCAGTGAGAAGGATGGCGTGCGCCTGAGCGTGACTTGCGGCAAGGCTACGGTCATCGATGATGTGCTGCTCTCGGCAGACTTCAGTACCATCGTTTCGCTGAGCAGCAAGATGGGGCGCTACTATTCCCACTTGGCATACGACGACATCGTGCTGTCGTACCGTTGCGCGGGCTTGGGCGACGTGAACTGCGACGGAGTGGTTTCGGTGGCTGACGTGACGGCTCTGGTGAACCATATCCTGAATCGCACCGTGCAGCCCTTCTCGCAGACAGCTGCCGACGTCAACCGCGACGGCACCGTATCTGTGGCCGACGTGACCGTGCTGGTCAACAAGATATTGGGGAAATAGGAGCGATGACAGCTCAAGGAAATAATTGGAACTAATAGGAATAAGAAAATGAAAAGAAAGGCGTCAATACTGATAGGTCTGCTGCTGGCAGTGCTGCTGCCCTTGCAGGCTCAGACCGACGAAGAAGTGGTACAGTCCATCAAGGACGACATCCAGGCCGTAAAGGCCAAAGTGCGTGAGACGCGTGGCAGACTGCGCGATCAGGAACGCGAACTGCGGAAACTGACCGCCGAACTGGAACGTACACGAACCACCATACAGCAGAATAAACAGCGGGCCCGCGATGCCAAGAAACGCGGGAAGGAGTTTATTCCCAAACCTGTGGAGCGCACGTACACCAGTGTGTTTGCACACGAGGAGACGCCTGTGGCCGTGGCTAAGCCTGAGAAGGCCGAAAAAGCCGAGAAAGCTGAAAAGGCCAAGAAGGCAGAGAAAGCTGAAACCGCCAAGAAGGCGAAGAAGGCTGAAAAATCTGATAAATCAGAGAAATCAGACAAATCAGAGAAAGCTGAGAAATCTGATAAATCAGATAAAACAGAAGAGGCTGAGAAGGCAGAAAAGCCTGCTGAGAAAGAGGGAGGGAAGGCCAAGGGCACAACCTCGAACCGTCGCATCAGTAATCAGGAGGCTCTGCGACTGCAGAAAGAGCGTAACAAGTACTTCGAGAACCAACTGAAGGAAAAGAAGAAAGCTGCGAAGGAAGAGGAGAAAAAAGCCGCTAAGGCAAAGAAGGAGGAAGAAAAAGCAGCCAAGGAAGCCGAAAAACTGCGCAAGAAGATGGAACGGGAGAAGAAGAAAACAGAGGCTCCCGTGGCCTCTGCCCGACGTCAGCGTGATGCAAAGAGCACAGAGGACGCAGAGGAGACAGAGAACGCAGAGAAATCAGAAAACTCAGAGAAATCAAAGAAATCAGATAATTCAGATAACTCAGAGAAGGAGGAACCGACGGAGTGATGAGTGATTTGTATTTTGCTTTCTGCCAGGGCGACCTTCTGCTTACGTCTGACGGGCGCATACCCCAAGGTGAACCTCCCGTGGAGTTTCAGCCGTGGGAACATGTGACGGATATAGAGAAGACCTTGTCGCCCCATGGGCCTGTTTGCCATGTCTATCGGCTTGACCGTCCTGTCATTGGACGTGAGGACCTGCAGATGATGGGCCTCAGGAAAACCTTTGAGATATTGTCGCCCGAGATGTATCAGCTGGCAGGCAAGTGTGCCGAGTTGGTATACTGGGACCAGAACTCACGATACTGCGGCTGTTGCGGTGCGCCTATGAAATGGCAAACCGAGATTTCGAAACATTGTACCGAATGCGGCAAGGAACTGTGGCCGCAACTGCAAACGGCTATTATCGTCAGGGTGACCCGAAACGGCGGAGACGAGATTCTGCTCGTACATGCCCATAACTTCAGGGGACACTTCTATGGACTGGTGGCTGGTTTTGTGGAGACGGGCGAGACACTGGAAGAGTGCGTGAAACGCGAGGTGTGGGAAGAGACGCACCTGCGCATCAAGAATATACGCTACTTTGCCTCGCAGCCTTGGCCCTATCCGGCCGGACTGATGGTGGGCTTCACGGCCGAATATGAGAGCGGCGAACTGAAACTGCAGCGCGAGGAATTGGGCGGCGGCGGATGGTTCAATCGTGAGAACCTGCCAGAAATACCCAACCGTTCCTCGTTGGCCCGCTGGTTGATAGACGATTGGAAAAAAAAATAATAATTAAGAATTAAGAGTTAAGAATTAAGAATTTAGAATGAAGCGCATTTTCATTGTGGCAATGGCAGTCATATCATCCCTTTCCTCCCTGTCGGCAAGACAAACGAACGAAGTGCACCTGAAGTGGATTCACACCAGTGATGTGCATGGGTCGCTGTTCCAGTACGACTACCTGCGCAAGCGTCCTGTGGAGGGGGGGCTGTCCGCCATCTATGCCTACGTGGAGCAACAACGGCAGGAGATGGGTGAGGGGCTTATACTGACCGATGGCGGTGACTGCCTGCAGGGACAACCTACGGCATACTATTATAACTTTATCGACACCGAGAGTCCCCACCTCGTGGCCGAGACCATGAACCTGCTGAACTACGACTGTGGGGCAATGGGGAACCACGACATAGAGACGGGGCACAAAGTCTACGACCGATGGGTGCGCGACTGCAAGTTTCCCATCCTGGGTGCCAACATCATCGACACCCAGACCGGAAAGCCCTACCTGAAGCCTTACGTCGTTATCAATAAAATGGGGGTGAAGATTGCCATCCTGGGTTTGCTCACTCCGGGTATTCCAAACTGGTTGCCCGAGACCTTGTGGTCCGGACTGAGATTTGAGGAGATGGTGAGCTCGGCGCGGAAGTGGGTGAAGGAGATACAGGAGAAGGAACGTCCCGACCTGCTCGTCGGCCTCTTCCACAGCGGATACGAAGGTGGCATCGTGACGCCCGAATACAGTGAGAATGCAACCCGCGAGGTGGCTGAAAAGGTGCCCGGATTCGACCTTATTTGCTACGGACACGACCACCGGGCACGCGTGGAGAATCTGAAGAATTCTCTGGGAAAGACAGTTGTGGTGATGGGACCTACCAGTCAGGGTAAGCGCATAGCCGAAGCTGACATCACACTGACGATGGACCGGAAAGGGAGAATATTGGAGAAACGCATCAAGGCAAGTACACCGCTGGTGGAAGAACTGGAGACAGACCCTTCGCTGACGAAGAAAATGGAAGGCACCTTCGACCACCAACGGTTGACCATAAAGGAATGGGTGGACCAGCCCATCGGCACGCTCACCCGTTCGCTCTGGGAACGTGATGCCTTCTTTGGTTCCAGTGAGTTTATCGACCTTATCCATCAGATGCAACTCGACCTCACGGGCGCTGACATATCGTTTGCCGCACCCCTCTCGTTCGATTCGCGACTGCTGAAGGGCACCATCCATGTCAGCGATATGTTTGCGCTGTACAAATACGAGAACTTCCTCTACACCATGCGTATGACAGGAAGCGAGATCAAGAATTATCTGGAGATGTCATACGCTCTGTGGACCAACCTGATGACAGGACCCGACGACCACATCATGCTGCTGGATGCAAATCTGGACAACGGCCGCAGGCAAGGACTGAAGAATCTATCTTATAATATGGATTCGGCTGCCGGCATACGGTATGTGGTGGATGTGTCGAAGCCCGAAGGAGAG
The DNA here is from genome assembly GCA_946626595.1 of uncultured Prevotellaceae bacterium. Taxonomy (GTDB): domain Bacteria; phylum Bacteroidota; class Bacteroidia; order Bacteroidales; family Bacteroidaceae; genus Physcousia. Next base: position 7,860 of record CAMOUQ010000072.1, read on the forward strand.
AGAATAAGGATAGCGTCGATGGCCGACGGAACGCCTTTCGAACTGGACCGTGAATATCGCGTGGCCATCAACAGTTACCGGGGCAACGGCGGCGGCGAATTGATTACGCGAGGGGCAGGTATTCCGCACGACGAACTGAAGAACCGCATTCTCACCAGCACAGACAAAGACCTGCGATACTACCTGATGCAACGCATCATCGAGCAGAAGGTGGTGAGTCCGCGGCGCCTGGATCAATGGCGGTTCGTGCCCGAGGAGTGGGCAAAGCCTGCGATCGAGCGGGATCGCCGTCTGCTCTTTCCGAAGGATTACAACTAAGGAATAGGGAAATATGCTATTTCGCTCTAAATCTTTTTGCGTTTTCGCTCACTTATTCGTAACTTTGAGCACCTTCTGTGCTCGAAGTCACTCCCGTTCGGAAAACTTCAAATAAATTTGTGTTTTCGCTCACTTATTCGTAACTTTGAGCACCTTCTGTGCTCGAAGTCACTCCCGCTCGGAAAACTTCAAATAAATTTGTGTTTTCGCTCACTTATTCGTAACTTTGTACCCGAATTTTGAAATTATACAAAGATGAGCGTGAAGAGATTGTTTATGATAGGCCTTTTGGCCCAGATGACTTGTGGAACTTGGGCACAGGAGGAACTCCTGAAATATGGCGACTTTGAATCGTGGGTGACACGAACCATCACCGAAAGCCGGATTATCGGCGGTAAGACAAAAACCCTGATGGAGGTGGGACCCACGAAGAAGTACAATGGGAACGTCTACAAGAACCAAGGCGGTTCTCCCTGGGGAACAAGTAACATCTATGCCCATGTGAGTGGTATATCGAAGACGAATACCAGTGTGTACAGGGATAAGCACAACAATGGCTCGTGTGTGAAACTGAAGACTCACATCGAGGGCGTGAAGGTGCTGGGGGTGGTCAACATACATGTGATAGCTGCCGGTAGCCTGTTCCTGGGCGAGATGGTGGAACCCATCACCAGTGCTTCGAACCCGATGCGATATCTGAACCCTGGCATGCCGATGACGCGCAAACCCAAGGCCCTGAAAATTGACTACAAGGTTCAGTTGTCTGACTCGGCCAACGTGAGGATGACGGGCTTGAGCCGCAAAAAGGTGATGTCGTATAAGGACTATCCCGATATCCAGCTGATGCTGCAAAAGCGCTGGGAGGACGAGGATGGCAACATACATGCCCTGCGTGTGGGTACGATGGTGCACCGCTTCTTCCATTCCACCAAAGGATGGCAGGAGGGCAAGTCCTTCGAAATCCACTACGGTGACATCACGGGCGAAAGGTTCTACAAGAGTTGGATGGGGCTGGTGACGGGCAATGAATCGTTCTATGCCACGAACAGCAATGGCAAGCAGGTGAAGATAATAGAAGAAGGCTGGGCCGATGCTGACGAAACACCGACGCACATCATCTTGAAGTTCGACTCGAGCTGCAGTGGTGCCTATATCGGCAGTCCGGGCAATACGCTCTGGCTGGATAATATAAAACTGGTGTACTAAGAATGGTAATGAAAACTCCATATTATTTGGTAGAGGAGAGGTTGCTCAGACGCAACCTTTCTTTGATAAAAAAGGTGGCTGACGAGAGTGGGGCAGAGGTGATACTGGCCTTCAAGGCGTTTGCCCTGTGGCGCACGTTCCCCATCTTCCGCGAATATATTCAGCATACGACGGCCAGCAGTCCCTATGAGGCAAGGTTGGCGATGGAGGAATTCGGTAGCCCGGCACATACCTATTCGCCTGCCTATACGGAGGAAGATTTTCCCACCATCCTCCAGTGTAGCGGACATATTACATTCAATAGCCTCAGCCAGTTGCGCCGGTTTCGCCCCATGGTGGAAAACTACAACCGGGAACATCCGGAGAAGGCCATCTCATGCGGCTTGCGCGTGAATCCAGAATATAGCGAGATAGAGACCGATCTGTATAATCCCTGCGCTCCGGGCTCGCGCTTCGGCGTGTTGGCTGAAGACTTGGCCCAGTGTCCGTCGTCTATTTTCCAATTGATAGAGGGCTTCCTCTGCCACAACCATTGTGAAAGTTCGGCCGAGGCCCTGCAGGAGAGCATGCGCCATTTGGAGAAGAAGTTCGGTCAGTGGCTGCCCCGTCTGAAGTGGTTGAACCTGGGTGGTGGACACCTGATGACGCGGAAAGACTATAACGTAGACTTGCTTATACGTATTATAAAGGAAACGCGCACGCGATATCCGAATCTGAAGATAATTCTGGAGCCCGGTTCGGCCTTTGCCTGGCAGACGGGCCCATTGGTGGCTTCGGTGGTGGACATCGTGGAGAATCACGGCATACGCACAGCCATTTTGGACGTCTCCTTCACCTGTCACATGCCAGACTGCCTGGAGATGCCTTACTGGCCAGCCGTCCGCGGAGCAGAAAATCTGCCGCCGACCACAACCACGCTGGAAGGTGAAGGGTGGCTCTACAGATTGGGAGGCAACAGTTGTCTGAGCGGAGACTACATGGGGATGTGGAAATTCGACCACGAATTGGAGATAGGAGAAAAGGTAATCTTTGAGGACATGATACACTATACGACGGTGAAGACAACGATGTTCAACGGTATTCAGCACCCCGGCATTGTGCTTGAAAGAGTGGACGGAAAACGCGAGTTATTGCGTGAATTTGCCTATGAAGACTACCGAGATAGGATGTGTTGAAGATTTTTTGAAAATATCTGTAAAAATATTTGGTCAGTTCGCAGAATTGTCGTATCTTTGCACTCGCAATTCGGAGGGATAGCCTAAGGAAATTGAAATAATGCGGCAATAGCTCAGTTGGTAGAGCACGACCTTGCCAAGGTCGGGGTCGCGAGTTCGAGTCTCGTTTGCCGCTCGAAGAGCTTAAACGAGCTCAAGGTCTAAAAAAGTGAGTCTCGTTTGCCGCTCGAAGAGCTTAAACGAGCTCAAGGTCTAAAAAAGTGAG
>CAMOUQ010000073.1 GCA_946626595.1 uncultured Prevotellaceae bacterium
AGGAAATCATGCAGCGCATGGCCATCAGCCACCGCGCCAAGCACTTCCCCAACCAACTCTCCGGCGGACAGCAGCAGCGCGTGGCCATTGCCCGCGCCGTGGTGAGCGGACCCAAGCTTATCCTGGCCGACGAACCCACAGGTAACCTCGACTCGAAGAACGGACTGGAGGTGATGCAACTGCTGACGCAACTGAATCAGGAAGGCACCACCGTGGTGATGGTGACCCACTCGCAGCGCGACGCCAACTATGCCCACCGCATCGTGGACATGCTGGACGGGCGCTTCGTCTGACCTTGACCGCGAAAAAACTTTGACCACGAAAAGGTTTGACCACGAATTGCACGAATTACACGAAAAGGTTTTGACCACGAATTGCACGAATTACACGAAAACGCTTTGAGCACGAATTACGCGGAAACGTTTTGAGCGCGAATTTAACGAATTGTTATTGGAAATATTCATGTTACTGAATTTAATAGCACGTGCACTCCCCCTGCCACCCGCGATGGGCCGCAGGGGGATTTTTTTTATATCTTCAGCTGCAGCTGTACGCTGATGTCCTGCTTCCACGGGCTCCGTATCTCCTCCATGCCGCTCGACTGTGTCTGGCGGTCGAAGTAGCGCGTCAGTCCATAGAGCATCTCCAGCCTCAGACGCCCTTGCCACAGGGCGAAGAGCCCGGTCGCTACGAAGCGTACACCGTGGCCGTAGAGCGAGGGATAGCGGAACATGTTGGTCAGCAGGGGCTCGTACTGGAACAGGCGGGTCTGATAGTCGGGCGTGTGGAAGTACGACACGAGGGCCGAGAGCCGCCCTGGGCCCTTGCGGAAGCGTATGCGCTGGCTGGCCGACCAACCCCGGCCGCTGCGGTCGAGGGCATGGAGCTGCAGCGTGGACTGCAACTGCCACCATGGTCCCTGCCTTCGGGTATAGTCCAGACGCAGTCGGTTGTGCAGTTCCATCTGGTCGTTGCGTTCCTTACGTTTCAGTTGGTAGCGCACGGCCAGGCGGTCGTTGCCGGTGGGCTGGTATTCGGCTGTGATGGCAGCCTCCTGTCCCCGGCTACTGTGGGTGAGGGTGTAGCGAGGCCAGGGATTGTAGAAGAAGTCGGCATAGACCGTCAGCGTCAGCTGGTCGGCAGGCTTGGCATCCAGTCGCAGCGTGGCACCGCTCTCGTTCTGCACCCGGCTGTTCTCGCTCAGGGCCGAGCCGTAGAACGAGTAGTAGCGATGGCTGTAGAAGCGGTAGGAGGCGCTGAGCGTATATCCGTTGCTGACCTTCCACCTGAGGCGTTCCAGCGTGGCCCATCCGCCGCGTTCGGTGCTGTAGGCCGTCTCGCCTGTCAGGCTGAACCACGGGTGGGTGTAGCCATAGTTGAGGCCCACGATGCCGAAGTGCCGGCCCTGGGGATAGATCCGTCTGTAGACGGCGGTGCCCGGGTCGAGCGGATGCTGGAAGTGTTGGTAGTAGCCCGTGGCGCCGACGTGGAAGAGTTGCCTTTTCCACGACAGGTTGGCACCCGTCATGGTGCTGCCCACCTGCCGCTTCTCATCCAGTTCCGCCGTGGTGCGGTGCAGGCCGGAGGTTTGCAGCGTCTTGATCGTCCCGTCCTCGCCCTGTGCGGCGTCCAGTCGGCGGTGCGACAGCCATGCCGACAGGCTCATGCTGCCCATGTCCACGGTGGCAGCCGCGCCCCGGAAGTAGTTGACCTCGTCCATGCTCCGCTTGGCGCGTATGCCCTGCGAGGGCCTGCTCATGGCGCTGTTCTTGCCCGTCGTGAATCCGGTGTTCACCACCAGTCCCTCGCCGAATCCCATCTTGTAGTCGCCCACGACGGCCGCCTTCAGATGGCCCAGGTTGCGCACCATGAGGTGAGCCCCGTAGTGGTCCCATCCGCCGTTGCGGCGAAAGGGTTCGCCCTGGTCCTTCTCGGCTGCCAGGCCCAGCGACAGGTGCTTGCGCTCTTCCATCTGGTAGCGCACATTATTATATAATGTAGAACCCCGATAGCCTCCGTCCCTGGGGGCGTATGAGTAGCCCAGGCGGTAGTAGAGGGGGATGTCCATGCGGGTGGAAAGTTCGTGCTTGGCCTGGCGGAGTATGCGCCTCAGGCTGACGGTGTCCGGCCACTCGAACACGCTTCCGTCGGCTCGCAGAAAGAGCGACAGATAGCGCCGCGTGCGGGCGTCGATGGAGCCGATGGCCAGCAGTTCGCCCAGCGAGCGCATGCCCCGGTGCAGGAAGATGTAGGTGTGTATGTCCTCAATCTGTTCGTCGGTGAGGAAGGGCAGTTGGCGCAGCTGTTCGCGCGTGGCCGTGTTGATGTCCATGGGGCGGGCCGCCAGCAGGGCCAGTTCCTCCATCACTTCGGCCCATCCCTCTTGTTCGGCATACTCGTCGTCGGAGACCTCCTCCACGAAGTCGTGCCACGTATATGCCGGCTCCTGGGCGGCGGCCGTCGGCCCCCACGTCGCCAGCATGCAGGCCAGCAGCGCCAGTATGTATGTAGAACGGTTTTTCATAGTACATACAAAGTTACACTTTTATCTTTTATCGGCCAAAAAATGTCGGCCGTTTTCAGAGAAAAGATTGCATGGAAATGAGTCTCGTATTGCCTCGGCTCCAACCTTACTATTGTCTGGGCTCCAACCTTACTATTGTCTGAGCTCCGACCTTAGTATTGTCTGAGCCCCAACCTTAGTATTGTCTAAACTCCGACCTAAGTATTATGAAGATTCTTCTCATCTTCATATTGTTTTGGACGTTAAGGAGGGGGTGTCTCATCCCTTGACGATGCGCTTGATGTCGTTGAGTTTGTTGAGGGCCTCCAGTGGAGTGAGGGCGTCGATGTTGAGGTTGAGGATTTCGTCGCGCACCTGGGCCAGGACGGGGTCGTCGAGCTGGAAGAAACTGAGCTGGACGTTGTCGTCCCTGCGGGTGAGCTGTATGCTGCCGCCCACTTCGCTGTTCTTGGTGGCCTCGAGTTGCCGCAGCACCTGGTCGGCACGGTGGACGATGCCGGAGGGCATACCGGCCAACTTGGCCACATGGATGCCGAAGGAGTGCTCGGAACCGCCGCGCTCCAGGCGGCGCAGGAAGATGACGCGGCCGTCGATTTCCTTGACGCTGACGTTGAAGTTCTTGATGCGGGGGTAGGTCTGCTGCATCTCGTTCAGTTCGTGGTAGTGGGTAGCGAAGAGGGTGCGTGCATGGGCGTGGGGATTCTCGTGGATGTATTCCACGATGGCCCAGGCAATGGAGATGCCGTCGTAGGTGGAGGTGCCGCGACCCAGTTCGTCGAAGATGACGAGGGAGCGGGGGGAGAGGTTGTTGAGGATGTTGGAGGCCTCGCTCATCTCCACCATGAAGGTGCTCTCGCCCATGGAGATGTTGTCGCTGGCGCCGACGCGGGTGAATATCTTGTCCACCAGACCTATCCGAGCCCGTTCGGCCGGAACGAAGCATCCAATCTGGGCCATCAGGGTGATGAGTGCCGTCTGGCGGAGCAGGGCACTCTTGCCGGCCATGTTGGGACCGGTGATGATGAGGATTTGCTGGGTCTGGTTGTCGAGGAAGACGTCGTTGGGAACGTAGCGTTCGCCCACGGGCATCTGGGTCTCGATGACGGGGTGGCGGCCCTGGCGGATGTCGATGACCAGGGAGTCGTCGACCTGGGGCCGGATGTAGCCATGCTCGCGTGCCGAGAAGGCAAAGGAGAGGAGACAGTCGAGCCGTGCAATGAGGTTGGCATCGATTTGTATCTGTGGGGTGTATTCGGCCAGACTGACTACCAGTTCGTTGAAGAGGCGGGTCTCCAGGGCCAGTATCTTGTCTTCGGCGCCAAGGATTTTCTCCTCGTACTCCTTCAGTTCCTGGGTGATGTAGCGCTCGGCCTGGGCCAGCGTCTGCTTGCGCACCCACTCCTGGGGTACGCGGTCCTTGAAGGTGTTGCGGACCTCCAGATAGTAGCCAAAGACGTTGTTGTAGCCGATTTTCAGGCTCGAGATGCCGGTGCGCTCGGCTTCTTGCTGCTGCAGTTGCAGGAGGTAGTTCTTGCCGCCGTAGGCTATCTGGCGCAGTTCGTCGAGTTCGGCATTGACGCCGTCGGCGATGACGTTGCCCTTCTGCACCAGCAGGGGCGGGTCGGGCTGAATCTCGCGGGCGATGCGTTCGCGCATGTTGGTGCAGGGGCTCAGTTGTTCGCCTATCTGGCGTATGGTCTCGTTGTCGGCCTGCTGGCAGACTTGTTTGATGTGCTCCACGGCCTGGAGGGCGTGTTTCAGTTGCACCACGTCGCGCGGACTGACGCGCCCGACGCTGACCTTGGAGATGATGCGTTCGAGGTCGTTGATGGGGTGGAGGTATTCCTCGATGGAATCGTGGAATTCGGGCTGGCGGAAGTAGTAGTCGACCACATCGAGACGTGCCTGGATGAGGCGTACGTCCTTGAGCGGGAAGGTGATCCAGCGGCGCAGCATGCGGGCACCCATGGGGGTGATGGTGTGGTCGATGACGTCGCAGAGCGACTTGCCCTCGTCGCTCATCGAGGAGAGCAGTTCGAGGGAGCGCATGGTGAACTTGTCGAGGCGCACGAAGCGTTCCTCCTCGATGCGGCGCAGCGAGGTGATGTGGCGTATCTGGATGTGTTGTGTGATCTCGAGGTACTGCAGTATGGCTCCGCTGGCCACGATGCCGCTGCGCAGGTGCTCTACGCCGAAGCCCTTCAGGTTGCGCACCTCGAAGTGCTTGGTGAGTTTCTTCTGGGCAAACTGTTCGGTGAAGACCCAGTCGTCCATCTCGTAGACGCAGTGGCGCGTGCCGAACGAGGCCTCGAACTGCGGGCGGCGGCCGCGCTCGAAGAGTACCTCCTTGGGCGAAAAGTTGTCGATGAGCTTGTCTACGTATTCGGTGGTGCCCTCGGCGGTGAGGAACTCGCCGGTGCTGATGTCGAGGAAGGCTACGCCGCAGGTGGCCTTGCCGAAGTGGACGGCACAGAGGAAGTTGTTCTCCTTGTAGTTGAGCACGTTGTCGCTCATGGCCACGCCGGGTGTCACCAGTTCAGTGATGCCGCGCTTCACCAGCTTCTTGGTCAGTTTGGGGTCTTCCAGCTGGTCGCAGATGGCCACGCGCCGACCGGCACGGATGAGCTTGGGCAGGTAGGTGTCGAGGGCGTGGTGGGGGAATCCGGCCATCTCGGTGGGATTCTCACCGCCATTGTTGCGCTTCGTCAGGGTGATGCCCAATATGGCCGATGCCTCCACGGCGTCCTGGCAGTAGGTCTCGTAGAAGTCGCCGCAGCGGAAGAGCAATATGGCATCGGGGTGCTTCGCCTTCAGGTCGAAGAACTGCTTCATCATCGGTGTCAACCCCTCTGTCTTTGCCATGTTGCTTGTGGAAAAAGGTGCTTAGTGGAAGTGAATGGTCAGGACGGGGTTACAGTCCCAGCAGGGGCTTCAGGTCGTCCTCTTTATACAGGATATAGACGGAGACACAGACAAACACAAAGAAGCAGAATGCCAGGCACATCTTGGAGCGCGAGGGTCCGGCCTTGCGTATGGGCACCGTGGCACTCTGCAGGGTGGTGAATGCGGGCGTCTCCTGCTGCACTATGGCCTCGGCGCTGAGCACCTGGGCTGCTACCTGAGTGAAGGCGTTGTACTGCAGTTGCATGTCGTTCTCCAGTTCGACCAGCTGCATCTTCACGCGTTCGAGCATGATGTCCTGGTTGGCATCGGCAAACTCGGCATACCGGCGGCGCGACTCGTCGTAGCGGGCCTTGGCCTCGTCGTAAATCTTGTGGTTGAACTTGAGGTCGACGCGTGCCTTCGATGTGCGGTATTCGGTGATGAACTGTTGCAGGTGGGTCTTGACGCTGTCGGCCATGGTGGCACAGATGACGGGATTCTGGTCGATGACATTGATGGTGATGACCATCGTCTTCTTGTCTACCTTGCAGGCGACTCTGCGATTGAGCGACTTGACGATGGCCGACTGCTTGCGGGTGAGGCGGAAGGGGTCGAGTTTCTTGGCTGTATCCTCCTTCTTCTCTTTCTTGGGAAGGAGGTTGAAGAGACCACCAATGGCCTTCGACCACCAGGGGGCCTTCTGCTCGTTGCAGAGATAGTCGTAATACGACATGGTGCGCGAGGGTATGCCTTTCTCCTCATTGCCCTCGATGGTGACGGGTATGGGGAAGAGAGATGTCTTGAAGTCGACGGAGTTCATGAGGTCGGGATAGACCGTGGGGAAGAGGGCTTCGGTGCCCAGGCCGCCACCGCCCATGCCGAGGTTGAAGCCGAAACTGCTGGCCAGGGATATCAGGCCGGCATTGGTGCGCGTGCTGCTGAGCTCGGGGGAGAGCTTGACCGTGCACTGGAAATAGTTGGGCAGACTGAGTGCATAGAAGGCTGCCACCACAAAGGCCACGGGCAGGGAGATGTAGTAGAGGCGCTTGTGCTTGCGCAGGTCTCGGAATATCTTTTCGAAGTCGATGGATGCCGACTTCTTCTTCACTTGCTGAACATTATTTGTATTCTCACTCATAATGGTTGGGAAGAGGTTTTGTGAGTTTTTCGGTCTTATTTTTTGATAATATTAGCAATAGTAGCCACCATGGTAGCCAGCGAAGCAAACGAACTGCCGATGGATACCCACTGCATGACCTTGCTGGTGTCCTTCTTGCCCTTCTGAGGAACCAGGATTTCGCAACCGGGCTCCACCTTGCCCTTGCTGGCAAGCGACATGGTGCCGTTCTGGTAGACGATGAAGGATTCCGACTTCTTGCTGCGATGGGCGAAGCCGCCGGCCTGGTTGACGTAGTATTTCCAATTCTTGTCCTTGATGAAGGCCACGGTGTTGGGGGCATGGACGTTGCCGGAAATCTTCACCGTACCGTTGTATTCGGGGATGGAAATGACGTCGTTGTCGCGAACCACCACGTCGTAGTCGCTGCCCGGATTGGCCAGGGCCATCTCCAGGTCCATGCCCACGAGGTAGTGCTTGGTGGCTGCTATCTGGTCGAGGCTGACGGAGTCTTTCTCGTCGGCCGTCTGGCGGATAATCTTGACTGCCGACTTCAGGCGCTCCATTTCCTCTTCGTTGATGACACGAATCAGGCGGGCTCCGCGCACGTAGGCATCCTTGGTGACACCACCGGCTGCTGCAATAATCTCGCTGATGCGCTGGTTCTTCTTGGAGAGCGTGTAGGTGCCCTGGAAGGCTACCTCACCCTCCACACGCACGTTGCGGGGGTCCATGTAGCCTGGCGAACGACGTATCTGTACGACATCGTAGGGCTGGAGCTCGAAACGTTCGCCTTCCCCTATCATGAGACCGTCTTGCAGGGAGAAACTGAAGTTCTTGGAGATTTCGTCGCCGGGCATAGAACTCTTGGGGTCGCGAATGCGGCGCGATACGTCGACCTTCACGGTGGATGCGGCATCGGTCAGTCCGCCTGCACGGATGATGAGGTCTTCTATGGTCTCGTTCTGGGCAAATTGGTATTCGCCAGGACTGAGCACTTCGCCCTGGATGGTCACGATGCGTTCGGCAACCCGTTCGGCCTGCGTTCCGATGAAGAGGACGTCCTCGTTGCGCAGGGGCACATCGGCCGCTGTACCGGCCATGATGTTGCTAAGGTCGATGGACTGGGCCTCCAGGGTGCGGTCTTCCTTCATGCGGTAAAGCACGGCGCGGGACATGAAGGCATCTTCAGCCAGTCCGCCGGCATGCTCGATGAGGGTGCGTATGGAGTTGATGTCTTTGCCCAGTTCGAACTTGCCCGGACGGAATACGGCACCCTTCACCTCCACCATGTTCTCGTAGCGGTCCACGATGCCTTCAACGGTGATGGCATCGCCGTCGGTGAGTTTGAAAGCAGACATGTTGAACTCCTCCACATTGTGTACAGAGAAGCGGTCGCCCGACTTGCGCACGAGGCGTACGGATTTCCGATAGGCGTCGCCTGTGAATCCGCCGGCATAGTTGATAATCTGGGTGACAGTCTCCGTGTTGCGCATTTCGTAGAACATGGGGCGCTTCACTTTGCCTTGTATGCCCACGAGGCAATCGTAGGGGCCGACCACGATGACGTCGTTGTCCTGCAGGCGGATGTTGCCTGCCAGGCGGCCGTTGAGGATGTACTCATAGACGTCCACTACGGTCACGAGCTTGCCATTGCGGTAGACCTTGATGTTACGCAGCGTACCCAACTGGTTGATGCCGTTGGCCATATACAGGGCATGGAATACGGTGGCAAAGGCCGAGACGGTGTAGGTTCCGGGGGCTTTCACCTCGCCCATGACGTTTATCATGATGGAACGTGTGCGGCCGAGGGTCATTTTCAGTGAGCTGGAGGAGTAGCGACTGCCCAGGCTGCTGCGAATCTTAGACTGTGCGGCGGCTACCGACAGTCCGGCAACGTGTATGGGGCCAAAGCCGGGGACGGTGATTTCGCCGTCGGGGGAAATCGTGAACTGCTGCGAGCGCTGGCTGGCTCCGTAGATGTCGACGATGACTACGTCGCCAGGGCCCAGGACATAATTCTGCGGCGTGGCAATGTTCATGTTGGGCTCGAAACTCAGCAGACGTTTGTTGAAGATGTCGTGGCCGAAGACTTTGAGGTTGGCCTCCTCCACTTCCGACTTGTCCTGGTTTATCTCTTGCTGCAGCTCGGTGTAGTGCACTTCTGCCTCGTCTTTGATTCCTCCCTGGGCGGATTCCTCGTTGCCCAAACTAAGTTGCTGGGCTTTCTGGCCCGTAGTGTTGCCCGTGCGGAGTCTGTCCTCCACCTGCTCCACGGCTCCGTCGGCCGCAGCGCTCAGGTTCTTGCTGGTAATCTGTTTGTTGTATTGCTGACGCAAGCGGCGTATTTGGTTGACCTTCACGCCACGCTGTATCAGTTTAGTGAAAATCTGCGATTGGCTGCTTCCTGCCTTGGTCTCGGTGGCAATGAACTTTATCACCTGCTGGTCGGTCATCTGGGCATTGGCAACGATGCACGACAAAAGCATGAGTAGTAATAATGCGTATTTTCTCATATATTCACGTTTTTCTTCTCAAAATAGCGGGGCATATACGATGCCTTGTCTGCAAAGTTACAATTTAATTTTGAGATTCAATATATGTTCGCTGCAAAATCATCGTTCCTGGTCTAAAATAATATGCATTCCGTGCATAAAAAACAACACGATTGTTTGTCTTGCCCGTGATTTTTCGTAACTTTGCAGCCGAATTCAACAGACCCATTACCACTGTCCTGTGCGAAAAGGCCTCAGACCTTACGGTTTCAAGGCCTCTTGTGCCCTCCTTATTTCGTTCTCAAGGTATTTGCTGAGGGCATTGGTTATTTCGGGGTAGAAGTCGTGGAGCGTCTTGTATTGATTGCGATGCGAAGCATAGTGACGAAGAGCCGTAACAAGCTCAGGCATCCAGGCGAAGTCGCGACACAACTGAGAGACCAGTTCATCCTGAATCTGCTTGTTCGTGTAACCCTGCTCCATCATGTATACGATGACTGCCGCACGGACAATACTCTCATTAACAACCGTTTGCCAGTTGGTGTAAGCCTGTCGCTCCATGCTGAGGGCGGAGAGCTTGTGAAGTTTCTGTCCAATGGGCATCATCAGCATGTTGTTAGCCTCATTTTCGAGCAAGGGATTTACAAAAGAGTGATTGAACTCGTGGATGAGCGTCGATGACAAATCCGCCCCATTCTGAAATGCCTTACCCGTCTTCGGGTCGATGTAGTAACCGCAAATGGCAAATACCTCTTTGGCCTGGCCAGGCAGGTGGCGATTCGTTCCATAGTTGCCACCGCCATTGGTAAAGCCGATGACGACGCGGAACTTTTCTGTCGGTTCTGTGCCATAGAACTTGGGATACCATTCTTGATGGATGTACGTCATGACGTTGGCCTCGTAGGTCTTTAGGGCTTCATCGTAGAAAGCACGATGCTCCGTGAAGAATTTATGGAACCGGGTATCCGTGTAGAATTGATTAATTCGTACCATGAAATCCTCTATATTCACGTTTTGCCATCGCTTCTCCAGGTCCGTTTTGTCACCCACGAATTTAACTACCCCCTTCACTATTTCTAAGTGTACGGCCATGCTCATCACTGCATCATAGCTGATGCTGTTATTATTGTGCAGCCCCTGATAATAGGCAATGACAGGGTGCCCCTTATAGGGAGCGAACCAGGCCTCAGTGTCTTGGGTATATTGCCCTGCCAAGTCCATGTTATACTCCCGTAGGCCTGCAGTACGTGAGAGAATGCCCATCAGCTCTACGGTTTCGGACACTTCTACCTTGATAATTCTTCCAGCATCCTTCTGCTGTGCTGATGCAGTAAAAGAGGTAAGGATAAGCAATAGAAAGAGAATGGCAATCTTCTTCATAGTTAGGCTATTAATAGTATTATTCTTGCAGACAAAATTACGAAAAAGATTGTGTACTGCCAAATTATGGCATAATAAATCATATTCTTAAAATAGGCGGAGCCCCCACTTGGGAGCTCCGCCTTTTTTTTATCAGAGTTTTCTGAATAATCGGAGTTTTCTGAATAATCGGAGTATTCAGAGTATTCGGAGTATTCAGAGTGTTCGGAGTATTCTGATGATTCAGATTACTCCTCGCCGAGCAGGATGTTCATGATTTCGCAGGCAGCCTTGGCCACGGAGGTGCCGGGACCGAAGACGGCGGCTACGCCGGCCTTGTAGAGGAAGTCGTAGTCCTGGGCGGGGATGACACCGCCGGCGATGACCATGATGTCCTCGCGGCCGAGCTTCTTCAG
>CAMOUQ010000074.1 GCA_946626595.1 uncultured Prevotellaceae bacterium
TCATACCGGCCATCGAGAGTGCCCATGCCGTGGCTGCCCTGGAGAAGATGTCGTTCCGGAAGGACGATGTCGTGGTGCTGACGGTCAGCGGACGTGGCGATAAGGATGTGGAGACCTATCTTAATAACAAACAAATGGCAGGAGAATATGGAAACTTTTAAGTATACAACAACCTCGAGGACTATTTTGGCCGACCTCCATACACCCGTCGGCGCCTACATGCGGCTGCGCGACCTCTATCCGCAGAGTGCACTGATGGAGAGTTCCGACTACCACGATGCCGCCAACTCCCATTCGTTCATCGGCATCCATCCCATTGCCAGTGTGGCCATCGGACACGGCGTTGCCACCATCAGTTTTCCCGATGGGAGCCATTGCCAGCAACCCCTGACGCCCGACTTTGGGACGGCCGAGGCCATACATACCCTCATCGACCACATTCAGGTCGAAGGCGAGGATGCCACCCACTGCGGACTGTTCGGCTATACGTCGTTCAATGCCGTCCGCTATTTTGAAAACATCGAAGTGAAGGACGAGACCATGGAGAAGAACGATGCTCCGGACATGCTGTATATATTGTTCAAGACGGTCATCGTGTTCGACCATCACAACAATCTGCTGAAGGTGGTGAGCCTCAGTGCCAACGGCAGTCAGGCGGCCGAGGCGGAGATTGACGACGTCCTCCGGACGATGAACAAGTCCAACGTCCAGGCCTACGACTTCCATCCTCGAGGCGATGTCTCCTCCACGCTCTCAGACGACGAACACCGAGCGAACATCCGTCGGGGCATCCAGCACTGCCTGCGTGGCGACGTCTTCCAGATTGTGCTGAGCCGTCGTTTCGTGCAGCGCTACGAAGGCGACGACTTCAAGCTCTATCGCACCCTGCGCAGCATCAACCCCTCGCCCTATCTCTTCTACTTCGACTTCGGAGGGTTCCGCATCTTCGGTTCTTCGCCTGAGACGCATTGCCGCATTGAGCGGATGGGGGAGGATTCGTATCGTGCCTACATCGACCCCATTGCCGGAACCACAAAGCGGACAGGCAATGCCGAGAGCGACCGTCAGGGAGCGGAGTATCTGCGCAACGACCCCAAGGAGAATGCCGAACACGTGATGCTTGTCGATTTGGCGCGTAACGACCTGAGCCGCAACTGCCACGGGGTGAAGGTGGACTTCTATAAGGACCTGCAGTACTACTCGCATGTCATCCATCTGGTGTCCAGGGTGAGTGGCGAGCTCGACAAGGGCGCCGACCCCATCAAGGCCTTCATCGACACCTTCCCCGCCGGTACGCTCTCTGGCGCACCCAAGGTCAGGGCCATGCAACTCATTTCGCAGTACGAGCCCCACAACCGCGGAGCATACGGCGGTTGCATCGGCATCATCGGTCTGGACGGAACGCTGAATCAGGCCATCACCATACGCACCTTCGTCAGTCGCAATGGCGAACTCTGGTTCCAGGCCGGTGGCGGCATCGTGGCCAAGAGCGATGTGGAATACGAATTGCAGGAAGTAAATAACAAACTGGGAGCCTTGCGCAAGGCTATCGAAAAAGCAGAAAAATTATGAATAAGCCGACGAAGATAGTCATTATAGACAATTACGACTCGTTCACTTACAACCTGAGTCACCTGGTGAAGGAACAAGGTGCTGAGGTGCAGGTATTACGAAACGACCAGTTCGAACTCAGAGCCTTGGAGGCCTATGACAAGATAATCCTGTCGCCAGGTCCTGGCATCCCTTCGGAGGCAGGCCTGCTGTGCGATGTCATCCGCACCTATGCCGGCCGGAAGCCCATCC
Source organism: uncultured Prevotellaceae bacterium (assembly GCA_946626595.1). Classification (GTDB taxonomy): domain Bacteria; phylum Bacteroidota; class Bacteroidia; order Bacteroidales; family Bacteroidaceae; genus Physcousia. The sequence continues at coordinate 1,804 of CAMOUQ010000074.1, forward strand.
TCGGCGTCTGCCTGGGCCATCAGGCCATCGGCGAAGTGTTTGGCGCCCGGCTCGAGAATCTCACCCAGGTCTTCCATGGCGTGGCCACTCCCTGCCAGATAGTGGCCGACGACCCCATCTTCGAGGGTCTGGAACGCACCATCACCGTTGGTCGTTACCATTCGTGGGTGGTGGCCACTGAAGAGTTGCCCGTATGCCTGGAAGTGACAGCCCTGAGCGACGAGGGGCAAATCATGGCCCTGCGCCACCGGCAGTACGACGTTCATGGCATCCAGTTCCATCCCGAGAGCGTACTGACACCAGAAGGTAGAACCATCATTAAAAACTTTATATCCCAATGAAAGAGATTTTAGCCAAACTCCTCAACCACGAACACCTGACCCGGGAGGAGATGAAAAACATCCTGATAGGGATAACCCATAGCGAGTTTCCCAATGAACAAATTACGGCCCTTTTGACGTGCCTGCAGATGCGTGGTGTCAGCGTGGACGAACTGCTCGGCTTCCGCGACGGCGTCTTGGAAACGGGTGTCAGTGCCATTCTCGACTGCGACCGCTACATCGATGTTGTGGGCACAGGCGGCGACCGCAAGAACACGTTCAACATCTCCACCACGGCCTGTTTCGTCATTGCCGGTGCCGGATACAAGGTAGCCAAGCATGGCAACTATGCTGCTACCAGCGTGAGCGGCGCCTCCAATGTCATCCAGCACCATGGCATCAAGTTCACCGACGACATCGACCGCCTGAACCGTTCACTCAACGAGGCCGGCATCGTCTATCTCCATGCCCAGCTCTTTGCCAAGGCCATGAAGTTTGTGGGCCCCATCCGCAAGGCGCTGCAGTTCCCCACCATCTTCAACCTGCTCGGTCCCATCGTCAATCCCAGTCAGCCCAAGTGTCAGTTGCTGGGCGTGGCCAACCTCGACCAGATGCGGCTCTATCATCAAGTGTATCAGAAACTTGGTATTGACTATGGCATCGTGAACTCCATCGATGGCTATGATGAAATTTCGCTCACAGGCGATTTCAAGGTGACGACGAACAGCTACGAGCGCATCTTCCGCCCCCAGGACCTTGGTTTCGACATTGCCAAGCCCGAGGAACTCGTAGGCGGAGCCACAGAGGAAGAAGCAGCACAGATATTCGACTCCGTGCTCGAGAATCGTGCCCTGCCAGCCCAGAAGAACATCGTCCTGGCCAATGCAGCCTTTGGCATTCAGGTGCTGGAGAAGGGTCAGAAGAGCGTGGAGGAATGCGTGGAGATAGCCCGCGAAAGCATCGACAGCGGAAGCGCCCTGCGCACATTCCGTAAGTTTGTGGAGTTGAACAGTTAAAACCGAAACCGCCATGCAAGACATCTTACATGAAATTGTGGCCCGAAAGCGTCTGGAGATGGAACATCTCTATGCCAAGAAACCATCCCTAAGCCAGGCCTTGCTGCAGAGCCAGACAGGCATCATCGCCGAATTCAAGCGCCGTTCGCCCTCGAAGGGCTGGATCAAGGAGGACGGGCGGGCCGACACCATTCCGCTGTCGTATCAGCAAGGCGGTGCGGCCGCCCTCAGCATCCTCACCGACCGGTCGTACTTCGGAGGCAGTGACCAGTTCATCCGCGAGGCACGTCTCAGCGGTGTGACCCTCCCCATCCTGTATAAGAACTTTGTCATCGACGAGGCCCAACTCTATGCGGCCGCCCTCTGTGGAGCTTCGGCAGTCTTGCTGATAGCCGCATGCCTGAGCAAGCAGGAATGCCGGTCGCTGTTGGACAAGGCTCACCAACTGGGACTCGAAGTGCTCTTGGAGATGCACGACGAACGCGAACTGGAGTATGCCGAACTGGAGCCAGACCTCTGTGGCATCAACAATCGCCATCTCGGCTCCTTCGTTACCGATGTGGAACACAGTTTCCGCCTGGCCGAGTTGTTGCCCCGCGATGCAGTCAAGGTCAGCGAAAGCGGCATCAGCCGTCCGCTGACGGTCAGTCAGTTGCGCGAGGCTGGTTTCCGTGGTTTCCTCATAGGCGAGACCTTTATGAAGACAGACAACCCAGGCCAAGCCCTGCAAGATTTCATTGCCAAATTATGAATTGTAAATTGATTAAGGTTTGCGGCATGCGCCAAGCGGAGAACATCCGCGAGGCGGAGGCCTTGGGCATCGACTGGATGGGCTTCATCTTCTGGCCCAAATCCAGCAGATACGTTGCCGAACGCCCCACCTACCTGCCAACGAGATGCAAGCGCGTCGGCGTTTTCGTCGATGAACAAATCGAGCAAGTCCGGCACGTTGCAGAAGACTATGCCCTCGACATCATCCAGTTGCATGGCAACGAATCGCCGGACTACGCCCGAACGCTCGCCGGGCACACCCTCATCAAGGCATTCAACATCGCCACTGCCGACGACCTCTCGCAGACCCAGCCCTACGAAGGCATTGTCGACCTCTTCCTCTTCGACACGAAGGGCAGGACGGTTGGCGGCAACGGAGAGAAATTCGATTGGACGGTGCTCAGTGCCTATCAAGGGACGACGCCTTTCCTCCTGAGCGGAGGCATAGGTCCCGACGATGCCGAGCGCATCAGGGCCTTCCGCCATCCCCGCTGCATCGGCATCGACCTCAATTCCCGCTTTGAAGTATCCCCTGCCTTCAAAGACGTAGACCTACTCAGGGAGTTTGTTAAAAACATCAGATTATGAATAAGATAAATAAACTGTTTGCCGAAAGGCCCCAGGACAAGAAGTTCCTGAGCCTCTACTTCTGTGCAGGCGCTCCGACACTGGAGAGCACGACACAGACCATCCTCACCCTCCAGCGTCGTGGCATCGACTTCCTGGAGGTGGGCATCCCCTTCAGCGACCCGTTGGCCGACGGTCCGGTCATTCAGGCGGCAGCCACACGGGCCCTGCAGAATGGCATGAGCGTGCAACTGCTCTTCCGCCAGTTGCGCAGCATCCGCCACGAGGTCACCATCCCCCTCATCCTGATGGGCTATCTCAATCCCATTCTCCACTACGGCATCGAGCGCTTCTGCCAGTCGTGTGTCGAAAGCGGAGTCTCCGGCATCATCATCCCCGACCTGCCCTTCCGCGACTATCTGGAACAGGTGAAGCCCGTGGCCGACCGCTACGACCTGCGCATCATCATGCTCATCACACCCGAGACCTCTGACGAGCGCATCCGCTTCATCGACGAGCACACCGACGGATTCGTCTACATGGTATCTTCGGCAGCCACGACCGGTGCACAGCGCCAGTTCGACGAGAAGAAGCAGGCCTACTTCCGCCGCATCAATGAGATGCAACTGCGCAATCCGCGCATGATAGGTTTCGGCATCAGCAATCGCCAGACCCTGGAAGCAGCACAGCAGAATGCAGCCGGAGCCATCATCGGGTCGAAGTTTGTGACCCTTCTGGACGAAGCCGATGGCCATGCCGACCTGGCCCTCGACCGCCTTTTCGACGCTTTGCAACGATGAGGAAATAATTAATCGGGGCAAAATCTTTCAAACTCCAAAATATCTTGTTAACTTTGCATTCGGAACAAGGAAAAGATACACAATCATGGAAACAAAGAAAGAGTTAATACTACTGCGCATTACGGGCGAAGACCGCCCAGGACTGACGGCCAGCTTCATGGAGATACTGGCACGCTACGATGCCGACGTCATGGACATTGGCCAGGCCGACATCCACAACACCCTCTCGCTGGGCATCATGATCTACGTCGACGAGCAGTCGTCGGGCCAGGTCATGAAGCACGTCCTCTTCAAGGCCTCCGAACTGGGCGTCACCGTCCACTTTGCCCCCGTCAGCGAGGAAGAGTACAATGCCTGGGTGGGCCGTCAGGGCAAGAACCGCTCGATACTCACCGTCCTGGGCCGCCGACTCGAGGCCAGGCAGATACAGGCCGTGACGAAGGTCATTGCCGACCAGGGACTGAACATCGACTCCATACGCCGACTCACCGGCCGTCCCCCCCTGCACGAGGACAAGGAGTCGGCCAAGGCCTGCATCGAGTTCTCGGTGCGAGGCACACCCAACGACAAGGCCCGGCTCCACGAGGAACTGATGCGCTTCTCCTCCGAGATGGAGATGGATTGCTCGTTCCAACGGGACGATATGTATCGCCGCATGCGCCGACTCATCTGCTTCGACATGGACTCCACGCTCATCCAGACCGAGTGCATCGACGAACTGGCCGAGCGCAACGGCGTCGGGGCCCAGGTGCGTGCCATCACGGAGAGCGCCATGCGTGGCGAGATTGACTTCAAGGAGAGCTTCACCCGTCGCGTGGCCCTGCTCAAGGGGCTGGACGTCAGCGTCATGCAGGACATTGCCGAACACCTGCCCATGACCGAGGGCGTGGAGCGACTGATGATGGTCCTGAAGCGCTATGGCTACAAGATAGCCCTGCTCTCCGGAGGCTTCACCTTCTTTGGCCAGTATCTGCAGCGCAAGCTGGGCATCGACTACGTCTATGCCAACGAACTGGAGATTGGCGAGGACGGCAAGCTCACGGGCCGCTACGTGGGCGACATCGTGGATGGCCAGCGCAAGGCCGAACTCCTGCGCCTCATTGCCCAGGTGGAGAAGGTGGACCTGGAACAGACCATTGCCGTGGGCGACGGAGCCAACGACCTGCCCATGCTCTCGCTGGCCGGACTGGGCATAGCCTTCCATGCCAAGCCCCGCGTCGCGGCCAATGCCCGCCAGAGCATCAACACCATCGGCATCGACGGCGTCCTCTACTTCCTCGGCTTCAAGGACTCGTACCTGCACATGTAAGAAAATGCAAAATGCAAAAATGCAAAAATGCAAAAAATGGGTGGGCGTCATCGCGACGGCCACCCATTCCTTAATAAACAAAACAAACTGAAACAATCCTTTTACCTCAAAGTCTCAGGCTATCGACATCCACTTCATGCCCCCCTGCCAACATGATGCCCTTGCAGATGGCTTCATAGTTGACGTCCCTGGGCTCGCAGCCGCATTCCACACAGGTCATGGCAGCCATCAGTCGGCCGACGCGCTCATCCTGAAGCTTCGTCTTTCCTGGAAAGAAGGGGAACTTACTGGGGTCGTAGCCCAGCATGTCGGCCACGCGTATAATGTAGGCCTCCGTGTCGTTCTCCCTATCCGGAGCCCATCGGCTGATGACGTTTTCGATGGTCATCGCCACACCCTTTTGGTTGAAATAGCGGTAGTAAGACTTCAGTAGTTTGTAAGCAGCCCGATAGCCGAAAGCCATCGAAATGAACTGACAAAATACCCAGTCGGTGGGTTTTTCTACGAGGCCCACCCAGTTTTCGCCTCGGCGGATGTTCAGCGGGTTGTTGTTGCGCCATCCGCGACTACTTCTGAATTTCTTCATTTTCTTTCTCCTCCTTTGTTATTTTACGATAATGGTTCTTCTCCACTTTGCTCTCTTCGATGAGCCCAGCCTTCATCCATCGGCTGATGACGTAGCTGCATTCGCCCCCGCGCCCCATGCGCGTACGGGCGGCTACGACATCGCCCTTCGAGAATGTGTCGGGCAGCTCTCGGAATAGTCGGGCATTGCGTCCGCTGCGGGCCTTCTCGGAGTGTTGTTTCAGCAGCTCCATCGATTCGCGCTCAATGCGGTTCATCTCTTCGCCGAAGCCCACGAGCTGCTGTTGCAGCACCTCCGAGGCAACCCAGACGGCAAACTCCACCACCTCGTCGGTCTCCTGCTTGCCCGACAGCCACCACGCCACCATGGCGGCGCGGAAACCCAGCACGGCCGAACGGCGGCGCAGGATGTCGAGTGCTATGTTGTCGGGGTCCAGGTTGTACTCTGCGATGCGCTGCATCTGCCAGACATCGAGGGCCCGCAGCGTCTTGCTCAGCGTTATCGTGATGAGTTCGCCCGTGCTGCCCTCTTCGAAGGCCTGTTTGATGACAGCGTTCGCCTTGTTTTTTTCGGGTACGGTCAGTCGGACGCTTCTCTGCAGGGCCTCGCCACGGGTGTCGGGCAGCTGTGCCAGCATGAAGCGGCTGGCCATGCCATCCTCCACGCGCTTGAAGAACTTCTGCACGGCCAGGGGCGTGCCCAGGAAGAGCAGGTTGTAACGCAGTTCCACCTCAGCGGAGTAGGAATTGTCGGCGGCGTAGTCCTGTCCCCACTTGGCCCCGTCGAAGGCCATGCGGTAGATGTCGTACTTGGCAGCCCATGCGCCAGCCGAATTGCCGCGGACGATGGTGTCTATCTCCTCAGCGAAGGTGAAGAGGGCCAGCGGCGCGGCCTTGTCGGCACGTTCCAGGAGTACGCGGTTCGACGTGGAGGCTGGCAGGCTCCGAATCTTCACCTTGGGTGGGGCTGGCAGTTCCTTCACGTTCTTCATGCGCTTTATCTGCTCCTTGTATTCCTGTTCCTTCAGACGTTCCAGTGCGTCGTTCTCCTGCAGAGGTGCCATCAGCCAATCGGTCAGCCTCCGCGCGAAGGACTTGCCGGAGGCCTGCGGCGCCTGCACGACGGTGAAGAAGATGGGCGACTGCTCCGAGCCGTCGGCATAGGTGCTTCGCAGATGGCTCAGCAGGGTGCCCAGGGCGGGCAGCGAGGCCAGCAGGGCGGCCTTCGGGAATCGGGGGTGCAACTTCACCACCTTGTCCAGCAGGGGCGGCAGTTTGGCAGGCAGGGGCGAGGGGTCGGTCTGCGGCACATCGCCGCCTGCGGCACTGGCCTGCGCGGCCTGGCACTGGCTCAGGAGCGTTTCGAGCGACCGCGGCATCTGCGTTCCTCTTGGCGACGACACCGCCGACTGGATGGCCGCGCGCGCCTCCTCCTCGGACAGTCCCCATCGTGGGATGGCCTGCACCATTGTCTCGACATTGAAGTCCATGATGTAGCGCATTTCTCGCGCCAACTGGTAGAGGGTGGTGTTTCGCGCCCCCTCGGCCACGTCGCCAGCAATGCCATGCTGAGACAGCCAAGCAGTAATGATAGTTTCATAGGGCAGACCTTTGTAGTCAGACATCTGGGCCGTTGCAGCAGCCGACGCATCCGTAGACGGCGTGGCACCGGGCAGGTTCGAACTCGTGGCATCCGTCTTCGTCGAAGTAGCAGGTTTCGCCGAAGTGGACGCAGTGGGGGCACCAGAGGGCACAGTCTGCATCGTCTCTGACAACAATTTTGTTTTCACTTTTTTCATTTTTCATTTTCCTCCGTTATATCATTGTAAATAATGTCCGTCTCCGTAGAGAGGTAGTAGATGCGCCCGATGTTCTTGCAAACCGGGTCGTAGGCCGAACGGGCCTTCCCGGCCAGCCACTGCTGGTTCTCGGCGATGGTCAGCAGCCCCGGCTGGCACAGGGCCACCACATGCAGCCCGTCGCCCGAGGGACTGACGTGGGCAAAGACGATGTCCAGTTCATCCTCGCGGCCGCCGAAGTGCTCCTGATAGTAGCGACGCGCCCCGTCGGGGCCTTCGGTGGTGATGTGGTCGATGTCGAGGCAGAAGAGGCCCGAGGGCTCGCACTCGGCATCGCGGCGGCGCTGGTGCTCGAAGTGGCCGCCCCAGATGACGGCGGGCAGGTAGCGCTTGGCATCCTGTCGGCCCTCGCGGATGTTGCGTATGTCCACCTCCACGCCGGGCTGCCGCATCATTTCCAAGAGGTGGCGACCATCGTAGACAGGCCAGGGCTTCGAGAAACTGTCCTTCACGAAGTCGATGGCATAGAATCCTTCTTTCTGCGTTGCACTCATGACCGTTTCCTCCTTTCCTGATATTTACATACATACTCGGCAATGTCGCCCAGTTCCTGCCCCAACTGGATGAGGTCGTAATCCTCCATGTTGATGTTAAACTCCAGTCGGATGCGCAGGTTGCCGTTGTCCAGTCGGCGCAGGCGCCCGTGGGGGAAGGTGCGCAGCACGTAGCTCCGCTGCCGTCGGCTAGTCCACGACTCATCGGTCTCGTCGAAGATTAGCGTTCCTTGTCCCTTTGTGAGCACGCCGTGGCGCACTTCGCCCTTCTTCAGCGGGCGTTCCAGGGTGACGAAGGTGCGCTTGGGCGCCTCCGTCTTTTTGGTTGTTTTGGTTGTCATAGTTTTCTGGGGTTAATAAATTCAACATAGTTGCTGACGAAGCCGTTTCGCTCCGATGTGGTGAACACGGTGTCCACCTCCACGCGGTCGCCAAACTGCAGGCCCAGCGCCTTTGCCGTCTCGATGTGGAGACCGAACATCGACCCGTAGACCGACTGGCGCGTACCGCCTTCCTCGGTCAGGTCCAGCATCATGCCCTGCTTCTGATAGGTTCCGAGGCGGCCTTCGCGCTCCTCCACTGCTGTCATTCTCACGACTTTTCCTTTTAGTTTCATTTTTCTTTTTTTTTGGTTAATAATAGGGTTTTTAGGGGCCTTAGGGGCCTTAAGGGCTTTAAGGGCTTTAGGGCCCTTAAGGCTTTTAGGGGCTTTAAGCCCTTTGGCCAGTGCAAAATTATGCACTTCCGGGCGATGGCGCCTCACGTTTTGCCTTCGGGCAAGCGAATGGGCAATGGAAACTGGCGCATGCGCTTGCCCGTTCCCTTGCGCCCCCTAAGGCCCCTAAGGCCCCTAAGGCCCTTTAAAGTCCCTAAAGCCCTTAAAGCCCCTAAGGCCCCTAAGAGAAATTTTTGCATTTTTGCATTTTTGCATTCGGGCTTCCCGCCCCTGGCCCCTATAATATTAATATGCCTATTATAATTGTCATAATAATAGATATAGGGCGTATGCCGCCCGATTTCAGTTTGCAATTTTGCAAATTTGCAAAACTCCCAAAGGCCCCAAAGGCCCCTAGGGCCCCTAAAGCCCCTAAGGCCCCTAAGGCCCCTAAAAAAACCTAAGGCCCTTTCAAAAAACCCTAATGTCAAACAATTAAAAATCGAAAATCACT
>CAMOUQ010000075.1 GCA_946626595.1 uncultured Prevotellaceae bacterium
GAAACTGATGCGCTGATGAGCAGCATCAGGGAAAGAAATGTCTTTTTCATATTGTATTTGAATTAAATAAGTAATTTAGATTATATATGAAACGAATGTGAATAATATGAATAATTATTTCCACGAATGTGAATAATAAGTTATGTAATGTAGGCCTTGTAGTTGTCTTGATTTAACAACACGAAGTAGTCGTATTCTGGTTGATACAGATAGCGCTCTGTATAAAGCCCTACTTCACCAAAGTTAAAGAGAATTCCTCGATGCTGTTTTGTTATGCGCATGTAATTGAATAGTTGGGCCCGATGTTCAGAGTTTATCTCTTCTACAGACTTTAGTTCTATGATAATGCCCTTGTAAAAGAAATCAGCATAGTAGGTCTTTTTCATCAGCGTTCCCTTATAGTAGCTTCGCAGTTCTTTTTCGCGCTCAGCATTCATTCCCCTTAGGGCGAACTCCATTGCAAGAGCTTCCTGATAGATGGGTTCGGACATTCCTCGTCCCAATTGGTTATAGACTTCCATAGCCGCTCCCACCACATCATACAGATCCTTATACTCTTGTCTGGTCATGAAGTTTTGCTGTATATTATTCTTATTCGTGGACTAAATTATACATATTATTCACATTCGTTTCCATAAAATATTATTTCGTAGCCTTCTCGTCCTTGGCGATGCGCATTTTGTTCCACACGAGCATGGCGAGGGTGATGAGCGTGAGCAGGCCCATGCCTATCCAGCGAAGGTACTTCACGCAGGCGTAGATGACATAGCCGAAGAGCGACGAGGCAAAGTCGAGGGCTCCGCCTTCGAAGCCGTCGGGAATCTTGGCAGCGGAGGCCGTTGGGTCGGTCTTGTACACCTCGTTGGCAGCCAGCGTGAAGGACGAGGCCATGTCGGTGACGAAGTAGAGGCCTATGATGAGGGCCACGAGGCCGATGATGAGACTCTTGACGACGTTGCCCTTGGTGTAGGGCAGAATGAGGGGGAAGAGGTAGAACATGCCGGCCAGCGATGCCAGGGGCAGGAATTGGTTGCCGGGCAGGAACACGGCAATGGCCAGGATGACGGGAATGAGGATGACGGAGCAGACGAGCGTCGTCGGGTGACCGATGACCAGGGCGGGCGACATGCCGATGTACACCTTCTTGCCGCTGAACTTGCGCTTGGCCACTTCCTGTGTCTTCTCGGCGATGGGCTTCAGACCATCGATGAAGAGCGAGGTGATGCGGGGGATGAGCTCCATGACGGCTCCCATGGTCACGCCCAGGAAGAGTACCTTCTTGATGTCGAGCTGGGCAGCCCAGCCGATGAGGGCTCCCACGATGACGCCCAGTACGAGCGGTTCGCCCAGCACGCCGAACTTCTTCTTCAGTCCCTCGGCATCGATGTCGAACTTGGAGAAACCGGGTATGCGGTCGAGGAGCCAGTTGATGCAGACGGCGAAGACGGTGAAGCTCTGGCAGAAGGGTTGGGGAATGGAGATGCCCTCCAGGTCGTAGTGGCGCTGGAAACGCTCAGCCGTGAGGTCGGCCATGACGAGTGTGATGATGTAGCAGACGATGGCGGCGAAGTAGCCCCACAGCAGGCTCTGGTCCATGACGAAGTAGGCCACGGCGCCGATGAAGGCGAAGTGCCAGTAGTTCCAGAGGTCGATGTTGACCGTGCGCGTGCAGCCCAGCAAGAGCAAGACAAGGTTGACACCGAGGCAGATGGGGATGATGAGTGCTCCTACGGCAGTGCCATAGGCTACGGCGGCGGCTGCAGGCCATCCCATGTCGAAGACCTTCAGTTGCAGGTCGTAGAGTTCGGAGATGGTCTTCAGGGGAGAGTCGAAATTGTTGGTGAGCAGGGCGGTGACGATGCCCAGGCCCACGAAGCCGACGCCCACGTAGAGACCGCTCTTGAGCGACTTGCCAAACTTCATGCCTATGCACAGGCCGATGATGGTGAACAGGATGGGCATCATGACCGATGCACCAAGACTGATGATGTAACTGAATACTTGTTCCATTTTTGTTATTTTAAGGTAGTTAAAAGGCTGTTTATTCGAGCGAGAATGTCGTGCCGCCGATGCGATGCCCGTCGGCAAAGATGTCGACGCGGTAGGTGCCGGCGAGCAGGGTCTGGTTCACATCCCAATATACGGTGACGGGCTGTTCCTCGCCTGTGTACTCGATGTCCTTGCGGATGGAGTATTCCAGCTGGCGGTTCTCGAAGGGGAAGGTGCCGCCCTGTGTCAGGGTCTCGTTGGTGGGAGTGAGGATGCGTACGTAGACGCTCTTCATGCCCGTCTTGGCCGTGACGTTGCGGCTGATGGTGAACGAGATTTGGAACTTCTTCACGTCCTTCACCTTTGAGGTTGTCCTGCCTCGTTTGTTCTTGCCGATGGCCGATATGCCGGTGGCGTCCAGTTGCGAGGCTATGGCCACCTTGTCGGTCAGGTTCTCCTTCTCGGTTGTCAGGTTCGATATGTGCTGTTGTGCCTGCTCGTTCTCCGTGCGCAGGTTCTCGTTCTCCTGGTTCAGCTGTTGGTTCAGTCGGTTCAGCGAGTCAATCTGCATGATGTAGTTGCGCAGAATCTCGCGCAGGGTGGCCAGTTCCTTCTTCAGTCGCATGATTTCGGCTGCGTCGTTGTTCTTCGTGCGTTTCAGTTCCTCTTGCAGTTCCTCCACGCGCTGCTGTTCCTTCTCCAGCTGGGCTATGAGCGAGTCGTTGTTGATCTGTGTCTGCAGTTCCCGATATTGGCGGGCAAACTCTTCGTACTCGTTCTCCATCTCCAGTTTGTCCATTTCGGCCAGTGCCTGATACTCTTTCATCTGTTCGTTGTCCTCTTCGGCACGGTTGGTGCGATAGGCCAAATAGGCAACAACGGCACATAGTATTGGTATCAAGACTATGGCCGCAAGTGTTAATACATTCTTCTGTTTCATTATTATTTTTTGCGATTACCTCGCGAAGTTACAAATAAATTTGCACATGGCAAAGTGTAAGGCCTCATTTTTGCCTTATTGGGTTGATGGATGCAGACTTTGCTTGGTCAGTTGCAGCACTTGTGTGCAGTGTTCGACAACCGCCAGGCGATGAGTGACGAAGAGGAGGGTCTGGCTGGAGCGTTTCCACTGGGAAAGGTTCTGCAGCAGGCGGGTTTCGGTGGCTGTGTCGAGTGCCGATGTGGCTTCGTCGAGCAATAAAATGCTGCCCTCGCGCAGCAAGGCACGGGCGATGCAGATGCGTTGTGCCTGTCCCTGGCTGAGGCCCGTACTGTTCTCGCCGACGATGCTGTCCAGCCCGTCGGGCAGCGAGAGCACAAAGTCGGCACAGGCTGTTCGCAGGGCCTCGCGCATCTGTTCGTCGGTGGCGTCGGGGTTGCCCAGGAGCAGGTTGTCGCGTACGGTTCCGGAGAAGAGGGTGTTGTCCTGTGGCACGTAGACCAGGTTGCAGCGGGTGAGAGGAGACACCAGTTCACAATTCACAATGGGGGCTACGCCATTGCATCTTTCCTTCTCCTGGCCGGAGGCTGACTGTGCATTGTTCATTGTGCATTGTTCATTGGTGGAATACATCTCCACCTTGCCCTCCGTGGGACGGAGCAGGGCCAGGATGAGGCGGATGAGCGTGGTCTTGCCGGCTCCGGTCTCGCCCAGAATGGCAGTACTGCTGCCCGGGGGAAAGTCGAACGAGAAGTTGTGCAGGATGTAGCGTTCGTGTTCTTCGTAGCGGAACGAAACGTTGGTCAGTCGCAGTCCGGCCCCCTCCGAGAACTTCACGGGCTCGCCCTCCTGTTCGACAGGCGCCTCCTCCAGTTCCATCAGTCGTTCGCCAGCCGTGAAGGCACTGATGATGATGGGGATGAACTTCGTCATGTCGCGGAAGGGACCCTGAATCTGGCCCACCAACTGGATGAAGGCCAGCATCATGCCGTAGGTGATGCTGCCCTCGTTGAGGCGGGTCACGCCCCAGATGAATGTGACGAGGTAGCCTGTGGCAAAGCCGGTGCTGATGAGCATGCCCGAGAGCGACGAGAATACGGTGCGATGGCGGACTTGCTGGCGCAAGTGCTGCTGTGTATGGTCGAGGCGTTCGGTCATGGTGCCGGTACGCTCCAGCGTCTTCAGGATGATGCGGTGCTGGATGCTCTCCTGCAGGATGCTCTGTATGCTGCTCTCGGTGTCGCGCACATCGCGAGTGATGGCACGCATCTTGCGCACATAGAATTTGCTGATAACCACGAACACGGGCACGATGCAGATGATGAGCAAGGCCAGTTTGGAATCCATGGAGTAGAGGAAGAAGAAGGCTCCGACGAATCGCGTCGTGACGCTGAGAGCCGAGGGCAACGTCTCGGTGATGACGTCGGTGACATCCTTCACGTCGCGAATCAGACGGTTCAGCACGTCGCCGCTGTGGCGTGACTTGCGTCCGTTCCATTCGTTGGCCAGCAGGCGGCGGAAGAGGCGCAGCTGCATGAGATTCTGCGAACGCACTCCGAGCAGGGCACCAATCCAACGCCGGGCAAAGCCTATGCAGATGTTGCCCACCATGATGGCTATGAGCACGACAGAGGCGGAGCGCAGGGAGACGTCGGTGATGCGTCCCGTGGCAATGTCGATGCAGAGCTTGGTGGTCCAGATGAAAGCAAAGTCCAGACCCACGCTGATGATGCCAATGATGGCATTCAGTGTGGTTTGAAAGCGCAGGTTCTTAGATATTTGCCAGAACCAGCGTAAGATGCTGCCAGCCGACTTCAGACGTTCACTCTTCACTCTTAATTCTTCACTCTTAATTCTTAATTCTTAATTCTCAGTTTCTTATGTCCGTTCCCCAAGAAAGTTTCTCGCGTAGCGTCCGGAAGAAGCTGCTGTCTTGCCGCTTCACTACCTGTATGGAGTAGGGCGCCTTGTGCACCTTGAGGCGGGTGTCTTCGGTACAGGTCTCGCTGCGTCCGTCGATGGCCACCAGGAAGTTGTGGCTGCGGCTTCCGATGCTCAGCGTTATCTCCGCATTGTCGCAGATGGTGATGGGGCGTACGTTCAGACTGTGAGCCGCAACGGGCGTGATGCCCAGCACCGCAGCACTGGGCGAAACGATGCTGCCTCCCACGCTCAGGGCATAGCCCGTGGAGCCTGTGGGGGTGTTGATGATGAGGCCATCGGCCTGATAAGTGGTCAGGTACTCCCCATTGATGTCCACGCGTATGCTAATCATCGATGAGTTGTCGCGCTTCAGCACGGCCACCTCGTTCAGGGCATAGGGGTAGGCCACTTGTTCCTTTCCGCTTGCCCCTTTTCCTTGGAACACCACCTCCAGCACGCTTCGGCCCTCCAGGCGGTAGTCCTCGTTGTAGATACATTCGATGGTGGATTCTATCTCGTCGCTGCCGACATCGGCCAGGAAACCCATGCGTCCCATGTTGATGCCAATGATGGGTATGCCCTTGTTGCCCACGCGAGTGGCAGTTTGCAGAAACGTGCCGTCGCCTCCCATGGATATGGCAAAGTCGGCCCTGAAGTGGTCATCATCGATGAAGCCCTTGCAGCTGACGTTGAGTTGCAGGTCGCGGGTCAGATAGTCGTAGAAGGGGCGGTCGATGAAGACTTCAGCTTCGTAGTTTTCCAGACAGCAAAGCAACTTCTTCACCAATGCCGACTTCTTGGCCTGATAGATGTTCCCGAATAAGGCAAATCGTAGTTTATGGGTGGTCATAATGACGTATTTGTGGGCAAAGGTACAAATAAATTAAATATTAAGAATTAAGAATTAAGAATAATTTCGTAACTTTGTAAAAATATTGATACGACTATGACGAATCTGAGTGTTAATATCAACAAAATAGCCACACTGCGCAATGCGCGTGGTGGCGACAATCCGAATGTGGTGCAGGTGGCACTGGATTGCGAGCGGTTCGGTGCCCAAGGCATCACTGTACATCCACGTCCCGATGAGCGCCACATACGTAGGCAGGACGTCTTTGACCTGCGTCCGCGCCTGACAACGGAGTTTAACATCGAGGGCTATCCGGCCCCGGAGTTTGTGGATCTGGTGCTGCAGGTCGTACCTGCACAGGTGACGCTGGTGCCCGATAGCCCGGAGCAACTGACGAGTAACCATGGGTGGAATACCAAGAGCTATCAGGACTTCCTTACGGAGGTGACGAACCGCTTCCACGAGAAGGGCATCAGGGTGAGCATATTCGTGGATGCCGACGAGGAGATGGTGGAATATGCTGCCCGTACCGGTGCCGACCGTGTGGAACTGTACACCGAACCATACGCTACGATGTATCCTAAGGACCGTGAGGCGGCCATCGCCCCCTTTGTCCGTGCCGGTGAAAAGGCCAAGGCGCTTGGCCTGGGACTGAACATGGGGCACGACCTGAGCCTGGAGAACCTGGCCTACATGCACCAACGCATGCCCTATGTGGACGAATGCAGCATAGGCCATGCACTCATCTGCGATGCCCTCTACCTGGGTCTCGAAGAGACCATCCGACGCTACAGGGCCTGCCTCATGAATGCCTAATCCCTCATTCTTAAATCTTATTTCTTAATTCTTAATTTATACCTCCATATGATTTACACATTTCTTGCCGAAGGCTTCGAGGACATAGAAGCATTGGCCCCCGTAGACATCATGCGCCGTGCAGGCCTGCAAGTAGAAACCGTGAGCATCACCGAAGAGATTGTGGTGACGAGTGCCCATGGTGTGGGCATCGTGGCCGACCGTACGTTGGCCGAAATAGATTTCGACGATGCCGAACTGATGTTCTTGCCCGGCGGACTGCCTGGTGCCACAAACCTCGACGCCTGTCAGGACCTTCGCGAGGGACTGATGCAGCACTTCAAGGCCGGTCGGCCCATCGCTGCCATCTGTGCCGCTCCGCTTGTGCTGGGACATCTTGGTATTCTGGAAGGAAAGAAGGCCACTTGCTACCCCGGTTTCGATACCGAGCTGAAGGGGGCCCAGTATACGGCCGCCCTGGTGGAGCAGGACGGTCAGTTCATCACCGGTAAGGGGCCTGGCGCAGCTTTCGCCTTGGGCTATGCCCTGGTGGAACGCCTCAAGGACAAGCAGACGGCTGACGCCTTGCGCGAAGGGATGATATACAACGAGATTAAGGATTATGAAAATAAGAATTAAGAATTATGCAGGATGCCCCTCAGACTGACAATTCTTAATTCTTAACTCCTAATTCTTAATTATGAATAACTACTGCATCATCGTAGCCGGAGGTAAAGGCCTGCGCATGGGTGGGGACGTGCCCAAACAGTTCCTGCCCATAGGTGGTATGCCCGTACTGATGCGTACGCTGCAGGCTTTCCACGATGCCTTGGAAGGCGAGGGCGGCGTGGACCTCATCCTGGTACTGCCTCAGGACCAGCAGGACTATTGGCACCATTTGTGCGACGAGTATCGTTTCTCCCTTCCTCACCGGGTAGCAACGGGCGGTGCGACGCGCTTCCATTCCGTGCAGAATGGATTGGCCCTGGTGCCCGAAGATGCCGAGGGTGTGGTGGGAGTGCACGATGGTGTGCGCCCCTTCGTAGCGAAGGAGGTGATACGTCGTTGCTTCGCTGCGGCTTCCGAATACGGGGCTGTGGTGCCTGTCGTCCCGGTCGTGGAAACCATCAGGCAGATGCTGCCCGAGGGTGACAGCCAGACTGTCGACCGCTCGCAGTATCGGTTGGTGCAGACCCCCCAGACGTTCGGCATCGCACTCCTGAAGGAAGCCTTCCGGCAGCCCTATCAGCCCTCGTTCACCGACGATGCCTCGGTGGTCGAAGCGCTCGGCCATCGCATCGCATTGGTGGAGGGAAACCGCGAGAACATCAAGTTGACTACGCCCGAAGATATCAGTTATGCCGAATACCTATGCCTATTGATGCGCTGAAGTATCCGATAACCTACCTGGCAAACGTCGGGGATGCACGTGCCAAACAACTGAAGGATGGCATGGGCATAGAGACGTATGGTGACCTGCTGTTGCAGTTTCCTTCGAAGCATATAGACCGCAGCAGGTTCTACTATACGCACGAACTTACCACCGACATGCCATACGTGCAGATGCGGGGACAGATACTATCCTTCGAGGAGGAAGGATTCGGACGTAAACGGCGAATCGTAGGACACTTCTCAGACGGACATGGCATCGTCGACCTGGTATGGTTCAATGGTTTGCAGTATGTCGAGAAGTCGTACAAACTGCTGACGCCCTACGTTGTGTTCGGTAAGCCTGTGTTGTTCCGCGACCGGTTCAGTATCACCCATCCCGAAATGGAGTTGGCAGAACGCTTCAGCCGCTCGGGCATGGGGCTGCGTCCCTACTACAGCATCCCCGATAAGTTGCAGAAGCGGGGCATCAACACACGCATGATGGAGCAGTGGGTGGCCACGGTGTTCCGCATTCTCCATGAGCCTTTGCCCGAGACCCTGCCGGAGTATCTGGTGCAAGAGTTGAAACTCATGTCACGGGACGAGGCTATCCGTGCCATGCACTATCCGCAGTCGGCCGACCACCTGAGCCGGGCCAGCTTCCGCCTGAAGTTCGAGGAACTGTTCTTCATTCAACTTAATATATTAAGGTATAGCCGCGAGCGCAACCGCCGATTCGCAGGCCATGTCTTCGCGAGGGTGGGGGACGTGTTCAACGATTTCTACTACCACCATCTGCCCTTCCCGCTGACAGGGGCACAGAAACGTGTCATTCGTGAGATACGTGAGGACGTGCGCAGTGGCAGGCAGATGAACCGACTATTGCAGGGCGACGTGGGTAGCGGCAAGACCTTGGTGGCACTGATGTCGATGCTCATTGCCCTGGACAATGGGTTCCAGGCCTGCATCATGGCCCCCACGGAGATACTGGCCGAGCAGCATCTCGATACCTTCCGGCAGTTCCTTGGCGACATGCCTGTGCGCGTGGAATTATTGACGGGAACGGTGAAGGGCAAGCGGCGTCAGGCCATAATGGAGGGACTGCAGACGGGCGAGGTGCAGATATTGGTGGGCACACATGCCGTCATCGAGGACAATGTGACGTTCCGTAACCTTGGCTTCGTGGTGATTGACGAGCAGCATCGGTTCGGCGTTGCACAACGTGCCAAGCTATGGAACAAAGGGCAGGATGCCGAGGGACAGGGCTTTCGCATTGTACCTCACGTGCTGGTGATGACCGCCACGCCCATCCCCAGAACCTTGGCGATGACGGTCTATGGCGACCTTGATGTATCGATAATCGACGAGCTTCCGCCCGGCAGAAAGCCAATCACGACGATTCATCACTACGAGAATCGTCGCGAGGAACTGTATCGTGGCCTGCGGCAACAAATATCGATAGGGAGGCAGGCCTACGTCGTGTACCCGCTGATTAAGGAAAGTGAGAAGGTGGACCTGCAGAACCTGGAGGAGGGCTTCCACCAGTTTCAGAAGGCATTCCCCGACCTGAGCATCAGCATGGTGCATGGGAAGATGAAGCCAGCCGATAAGGATCAAGAGATGAGTCGCTTCGTATCGGGCGAGACGCAGATATTGATGGCGACTACGGTCATCGAGGTCGGGGTCAACGTGCCGAATGCTTCAGTCATGGTCATCATGAATGCCGAGCGGTTTGGCTTGGCACAGTTGCACCAGTTGCGAGGCAGGGTGGGGCGCGGAGCCGAACAGTCGTACTGCATTCTCGTCACGTCCTTCAAACTCAGTGGCGACACGCGCAGGCGCATACAGATTATGACGGAGACGAACGACGGATTCGAGATTGCAGAGGAAGACATGAAGCTTCGCGGTCCCGGCGACCTGGAGGGTACGCAACAGAGCGGCATCCCCTTCGACCTGCACATCGCCAATCTGGCACGCGACGGTCAGATTGTTCAGTTGGCACGCGACGTGGCTCGGCGTGTCCTCGACAGCGACCCACAGGGCGACAGACCCGAACATCAGGGCATGTGGCAGGCACTACGGGACCTGAACAAGAATACCATCGACTGGTCGGCGATAAGTTGACCTACCACGGATTGTTACCACGAATTACACGAATTACTCGAATTATTACGACCACGATTATACGGATTAAACGGATTAAGAGTACCACGAATTGCACGAATTACTCGAATTATTACGACCACGATTAAGCGGATTAGACGGATTAAGAGTACCACGAATTGCACGAATTACTCGAATTATTATGACCACGATTATACGGATTAAGCGGATTAAGAGTACCACGAATTACACGAATTACTCGAATTATTACGACCACGATT
>CAMOUQ010000076.1 GCA_946626595.1 uncultured Prevotellaceae bacterium
GGTGTATGTGAGGTGTTTTCACGAAAACAAGTTATAGTATTTCTCTTGCAATCCAGGCACAGGCTTCGGCATCGGCAAGGGCGTGGTGATGATGCTCCAGGCAGTAGCCACATTCGGCGGCAACGGTGTGGAGTTGATGGTTCTCCAGATAGCGGAAGGCTCTGCGTGAGGCGGCAAGGGTGTCGTAGAACTCATATCCGGGATAGTCCATCTGATAGACACGGAACACGGCTTTCAGGCAACCCTCGTCAAAAGGCTTATTATGAGCGACGAGTGGAAGACCTTCTATCATTGGTTCTATCTGCGCCCATACCTTTGGGAAGACAGGCGCATCATCCGTGTCTTCATGACAAAGGCCATGAACCTGCGAACACCAATAGTTATAATAGTTTGGCTCGGGCTGGATAAGAGAGTAGAAAGAATCCACAATCTCACCATTACGCACAATGACAATTCCCACAGAGCATACGCTGCTGCGCTCGTTGTTCGCCGTTTCAAAGTCTATAGCTGCAAAGTCTCGCATAGTTTCCGCGTTCAACCTTCCAGGTAACCGTCTGTCACATCTTCACCCGACGTGTCCTGACGGTGCCGTCGGTCAGCGTTTCCGCCTTGAGGAAGATGCCCTTGCGCGGCTGTGCGGCGGGCCGTCCCTGGAGGTCGAAGTAGCGGACCGAGTGGATACCGGCATTGGACGATGCGGGGCGGTCAACGGCATCCACCGTCGACTGGCCGCAGCGGACCTTGTTGGCATTGGCGATGCGCCCGGTGGCCTTGTCCAGCAGCAGGACGACGACGCTCAGCTGCGACTTGTCCTGCACGATGAGTTCGCCGGAGGTGTTCACGGCCTGACGGATGTCGAAGCTATAGTCGTAGGTCTGCGGAACGTCGGCCTCGACGGGAGCCGAGAGTGAGCCCTCGATGCCTCCCTTGCCGGAGCGGGCGATGATGACGAAATTGTACGTCAGGCCCGAGACGTAACTGCCGCCCTGGGTGAACTGATTCATGCTTGCGGGCCAGCCCGTATCGCCTCTGTAGTTGTTGGCCTGCTGCCATCGGCTGTCAGTGCCAGTGAGTCCGTCGCTGAGTAGGATGAAGCAGACTTCGTAGGGACAATCGTCCCGACTGATGGGGAAGGTGATGAGCGATGTGGCCTTGAGGATGCTGTCCTCGGTCCACGTTGTGGCAATGTCCACCTCGGCCGGAGCACTCACCGTGCAGGCCTTCTTCCATACGGCCTCGATGCCGAATACCTTTTCGGAAGAATTGCCGCTGAAGGCATCGGTGGAAACGTTGCGGTCGATGAAGGCTGAGGGGAATCCGGGCACATCATTGGGGAACTGTCCTGAGGACATGATTTCCATCGGGTCGCGATTGTGATAGGATATGCCGATGAAGTCGGTCGGGTGCAGGCGGTTCATCTCCTCCAAGCCCACAAAGCCTCGGGGACAATAGCCGCACCATGTGCCTGTGTACTCCTCCAGAACGGCACGGTGCTGTGGCAGGGTGTGGTAGAGTATGGCCGTGCCCTGTCCGCTGGGTGTCAGGTCTTGGTTGTCCTGACCGTTCACCTTCGTAATCGTGATGTTGATGGTGTACGAACCCTTTTCGGCTACGGGGGGCAGCTGCACGGTGCAAGTGGCCGAGCGGCCAAAGATGCCCGGCAGGGCGGGGGAGATGTTGAGGTGGCGCGAGCCCGTCTGTCCGGCTATCTCATAGGTGTAGTCGATGGAGCGGACGCCCTGTGTGCCATGATTGATGACGTCGAAAGTCGTGGATGTGGCCACGCCCGTACGCCCCTCGATGTTGCGTACGGTGTTCACGCCGGCTGCCACCTCGTGCACTTCGTCGCCGGAGAGCACCACCTGCAGCGCCAGGTCCTTGTATTCAGAGGTCATGTCGTGCCAGGCGGTTCGGTACACCTGAGACGAGTGGAGGAAGAATCCGTTCTCCGAAGTCTGCTTGGTCATCACTACAGGCTTTCGGGCCGGAGAACTGGCCTCCATGCGGAACGAGTAACCGATGTAGAGACCGGCCTCGGTGATGGTGTAAGGCTCTGCTAAGACCACCTCGGTGTAGCCTTTCTGGGGAGTGAACTCCTGCAGGGCGATGTCGGGTGCCTGCATCTTCTGACTCTTGATGGTGGGCAACTGGGTCGACAGCCAGGCCTTGCCCTCGCTCAGTCCGTTGGCGTAGGGGAAGGTGATGCGCAGGGCGTGTATCTTCATGCCCACGAGGGCCTTGTCGTTCAGCAGTTGGGCCACGTCGTAGGTCTCGGCCTTGGTGGCTCCAGTGCCCATGACCGTAGCGCTATCGCCCCGGCTATAGAGAATGTCGGTGGCCGCGGCCCGTCCCCCTGCTGCCAGCGACAACAGGGCGACGAGGGCGGAGATGAGTGTCTGTCTCATATCTTCCGGTTTTTTAGCGTTTGATAATCTTCTGGGTCGTGACCGAACCGTCGGCCCGGCGCACCGTCTTCAGCAGCAGGCCGCGGGCGTTGCCCGTTGTCAGCCGACCGGCCACATCGTGGTAGGTGACGTCCACTGCAGGGCTGTCCGTCTCCGTCTTTTGAATGCCAGTGGCGATGGTGTAGATTTGGCTGGTCTTGATGTCGTAGAAGACGATGTTCGAGCGGCGTTCCTCTCCGGCACCGCGATAGATGGTTTGCATGCCCACGTTCTTGGCAGGCTGGAAGAAGAAGGTGAAGAACGAAGTGTAGATGTCGAAACCGGAATTATAGAATCCGTAGGGTATCTCCTCCATGTCCTTGGTCAGTCCCTCGTATTCGTCGCGCGAGAAGATGAAGGGCTCGTCGTCGATGTAGGCCATCCACGAGAGCTTTTCGGGCACGATGTAGTTGCCGTCAACATCCGTCGTAGAGATGGAGAACTGCAGGGCATTGTAGCCGTAATCGTCGAAGGTGGCGCTGTAATTGACGATTTCTGGGTCGGCCGGTGTGGTGGGCTTCTCCTGGAAGAAGTAGAAGGAGGGCGCATTCAGGGCCTGCAGCTGCAGTCGCGTGGTGTGGCGGCCAACGTTTAGCACCAGGGCATCGTCGGTCTTGAACGAGCGGTCGGCGGGATTGTAGTCAAAGACCAGTTCATCTATGATTTCGGGCACATTCACATCCTGGCCTGTAGCCTCGTCGTGCACGGTCGTGTAGCGTTGGCCCACGAAGAAGATGTGATACCGATTGTAGTAGATTCCCATGTACTGTCCGCTCTTGAAACGCAGTTTGTCGCCGTCGATGGTGCCCTTGATATAGACACCGGGAAACACAAAGTTGAGGTAAACATCGTTGCCCACGAAGGCCACGTCCGTCTGGTCGGCTATCGTCTGACCGTTGCTCTCGAAGGTTACGGTTATCTTTTCTGTCTTTGCACCTTCGGGCAAGGAGAGGGGCTGGTCGGTCAGTGCTTCGAAGCGCAGGTTCCATACTGTGGCACCCTCCCAGGTAAAGGTCTTACCGTTTGTTGTATATACGGCCCCCAGGGCATAGCTCCCCTCCTGGAAGGGGTCCTTGTTCTCGTCGATGCTCTCCAGCACGCCGTCGTGGTAGAGCAATTTCATGTCCGTGTCGCCCTCGGCCTCCACGAAGACACCTTCGCCGGCCTCCTTGTCGGTCCACTGCCAGACCACACGGGTCAGATAGTAGTCGTAGACGGTGCCGTTGTCATCGTACTGGTCAATATGCTGCCGCTTGATGACCACCGTGTCGCCCTCCGTGCGCTGTGCTCTCACCCATGTGTCGGCATCCAGCGTCGAGGGCAGGTTGTAGATGTACAGTTCGCCATCCTCGGCCTCCACGATTTTGCTTACTCCGCCGTCGGTGCTCACGTCCATCAGACCATACAGCCAGTTGCGCTGGTAGCCGCCGTATGAGGCCAACATGTTGTCGATGAGCTTACCTTCTGGTTGCCCGGTGATGGGCGTGCGGCGCCGAGTCATTCGCATTCCGTCGCGAGTCAGCGTGGGCTGGGCCAGGCTGGTCACCTGTGACGGACGAAAGGCAGCGATGGGTTGGGGTACGTTGGTCTGCTCGTTTTGTGCAAACACTGATGTCGCGCCCAAGAATAGGGCAGCCATGATGTGTGTAAATTTTCTCATTGTTAAATCTTTTATGTGAAATACAATCATTCGTAAGTTCCGTTTGCTATCCAAACAATTCGCGTACGGCCTCTGCCACGCGGCGGACGGGTATGAGGTCGATGCTCAGATGTTTTCGGTCAATGCCCTTCAGTCCCTGTGCTGGAACGAGCATGCGGCGGAAACCCAGTTTCTGGGCTTCGGCGATGCGTTGTTCCAGTCGGCTGACGGGGCGTATCTCGCCCGAAAGGCCCACCTCGCCGCACATGCAGGTGTCGGTGTCGATGGCTGCGTCCACGTTGCTCGACAGCACGGCGGCAATGACGCTGAGGTCCATAGCCGGGTCGGTGACGCGCAGTCCGCCGGCAATGTTTAGGAAGACATCCTTCTGTGCCAACTTGAATCCCACACGCTTCTCCAGCACGGCCAGCAGCATGGCCAGACGGCGTGTGTCGAACCCTGTGGCCGAACGTTGTGCAGTGCCGTAGGCAGCGGTGGAGACCAGTGCTTGGGTCTCTATGAGCAGCGGGCGGACACCCTCGATGGCGGCACAGATGGCTATGCCACTGAGCCCCTCGCGCCCCTCGGTGAGGAGCAGTTCGCTGGGGTTGTTCACCTGTCGCAGTCCCCCCTGCAGCATCTCGTAGATTCCCAGTTCAGAGGTACTGCCGAAGCGGTTCTTCTGACTGCGCAGTATGCGGTACATGTAGTGCTGGTCGCCCTCGAACTGCAGCACGCAGTCCACGATGTGCTCCAACACCTTGGGCCCGGCCAGCGTGCCCTCCTTGGTGATGTGGCCAATGAGCACCACCGAGCAGCCGCCGCTCTTGGCAAACTTCAGCAGCGAGGCAGCGCACTCCCTGATTTGGGCCAGACTGCCGGGCGAGGACTCCACGCCCTCGGTCTGTATGGTCTGTATGGAGTCTATGACCACCAGGTCGGGCTGTTCCTCAGCGATGTGTTCGTAGATGGACTCCAGCGAGGTCTCGCATAGGATGAGCAGGTCGCTCTCCTGTCCGTCAGGCGACAGGCGGTCGGCTCTCAACTTTATCTGTCGGGCACTTTCCTCGCCGCTCACGTACAGAATCTTTCTGTCGCGCAGCCGAAGCACGGTCTGCAGTATGAGCGTACTCTTGCCAATGCCCGGTTCGCCGCCCAGCAATACGAGGCTCCCCTCCACCAGTCCGCCGCCCAACACGCGGTTCAGTTCCTGATCGCCCATGTCGATGCGTATCTCCTGGTCGGCCTTGATGTCGCGTACGGGCACCGGCCTGTTCTTAGGCTGAGTGCGGTCAGCAAGGGGCGGCAGCCAGGCACCGGACTTCGTGGGTCCGGCCGCCACTTTTATTTCCTTCATCGTGTTCCACTGCCCGCAGGCAGGGCATTTGCCTATCCACTTGGCCGACTCCTGTCCGCATTCCGAGCAAACGTACATTGTCTTATCTTTTGCCATGACGCTTCGCTATTTTTCCGCAAAGATACTAAGAGTGTTGCACACGAGCAACATTTTTTGCAAAAATACATTCTTTTTATGACAATAAGAAATAAAACTTATCGTCCTATTTGTAAAAATGCAAAGTCTAGTTCATCGGCATTGTAGGCCGTAAGGTAAAGTGAGGACGTGAGGGTAAATGTCACTCTATGGCAGGTTGGCAGTCCTCATGGGAGGAGACTTATTGCCATCCCCTGATGCCCTGCTTGAGCTTCAGGATGCGGCGCACGCTTTCGTCGATGCGCTGCTCGGTGATGGTTCCGTCTTCTACGGCCTTGACCACCGCATCGAAAGCCTCTGTGAACACCTGCGGGCCAAGCACGATGTCGACTCCGGCTCTGATGCAGCCCACGGCTGCCTCGGCATTGCTGTACTGCTGGATGATGGCTCCCATCTCCATAGCGTCGGTGATGATGATGTTACGGTAGCCCAGTTCGCGGCGCAACTTGTCCTGCAGGATGACCGGCGACATGGTAGAGGGTACGTCGGAGCCAGTCACGTTGGGGACACTGATGTGGGCTGTCATGATGAGTTGGCACCCCCACTGGATGCCAGCCTTGAAGGTCACCATCTCGCAATCGAGCATCTCCTCCCATGTCTTCTGCGAACTGGCATAGCCGAAGTGGGTGTCGGACTTGGTGTCGCCGTGGCCGGGGAAGTGCTTGATGCATCCGGTGACTCCGGCATCCTTGAGTCCCTGCAGGTAGTTGGTGACCATCGGTGCGGCCACTTGGGGGTTGTCGCTGAAGGCACGGGCTCCGATGACGATGTTTTCGGGGTTGGTGTTGACGTCGGCCACAGGGGCGAAATCGATATCGAAGCCGTAGCGGTGGAGGTAGGTGCCGATGGTGTTTCCGCACTCATAGGCATTCTGAGGGTCGCCTGTGGCACCGATGGCTCCCATTGATTCGTAGGTCTTCACCTGGAAGTTGCTGTTGCGCCCAATCCTGGCTACACGGCCTCCCTCCTCGTCGATGCACAATAGGGGGGAGCCCTTGAGCGCCCTTATCTCTGGGACGAATCGTGCGAGCTGTGCCTCGTCCTCGATGTTGTGGGCATAGAGTATGATGCCGCCCACGGGGTATTTCTCGTTCACGCCCCTCATCGTCTCGTTGACGGCCTGCAACCTGATTTTGGTGATGTCGTCGACACTCTCGTCGATGCTGCCGGGGCGGTTGAAATGGATGGCGGTGTCGAGGCATTCGGGGCGCACATAGAACATCTGTCCCACTTTTTCGCGCAAGGTCATCTGCTGGAGCTGTGCCTCTACTTCATCAATAGGCGGTACGTCGGGATCATCTTCGTTTGAACACGAACTAAGCAACATCAGGCCACAAGAGGTAAGGATGGTGGTCAGCATCCATAATTTCGTTTGTTTCATAACTCTATTTTCGATAGTTCCGTTTGTTTTGGAAATATCTTCTTTCATCTTCCTTTATTTTTTATATTTTATGTTTTCCTTATATCTTATTCCCACTGCAGCACGGCACCGCCCACGCGGGCAGGGTCGGGGCCTGCGAAGTCCATAGCATAGGGGCTGCCCGTGGTGGGCGATTTGCCCAAATAGCGATGGTTGCGGAGGGAGAGTAGCATGAAGTCGTGGCCGAGATAATCTTGCCAGAGGAACACTTCGGCCTCCCGCTCGTCGTTGGTGAAGCGCACATCGCCGGGTAGTCCGTCGCCGTAGACCTTGACGTAGCGGCCATCGGCGCACTGCAGGTTGACCTTGCCCTGTCCGCGGTCGATGACCTTGAAGCGTGTCTGGTCGCTCTTGTCACCCGGGTGGGTATCGTGGAGCAGACCGTGACTCTGGGCAACGGCGGGTCGGCCTGTGGCCTTGTTGATGATGCGTATGGTGCGGCCGTAGGGTATATTGGCCGAGCGGTCGGCCTGGGTTTCCTCTACGGTGAAGTTGTCAAACTCGGCATAGCCGCCTTTGGTGCCCTTCGCGTTGAAGGCAAAGAGCGCGTGGCGCGAACCCTGGAACGTGATGAGTTGGTAGGAGAGGGGCATCATGCGCCCGATGGTCTGGAAGTTGCGCCCGTCGGTGGAGTAGGCATACTGGGCCTGGTCGTGGTCGTAGTCGCCGATGCTACGGAGCCATATCTTGCCTGCGGGGAGGGTGATGGGCACGTCGATGGTGTCGTTGGTCAGTTGCTCGAAGCAGCGCAGCGTGAGGGCTTCACCTATCATTTTCTCGTTTTTCCCGTTACTCATTTTCACGACGCCCACCCACGAACAGGGCACGTTGATGTTGCCCAGGCCGCAGACGTCGCCGTCCTTCATGCCCTTGACGTAGAGTTCGACGGTGGTCACGGACTGCGGGCCGATGACGCGCTGGGTCAGTGTGTTGCGTGCCCACATCAGTTGTTCGGCGGGCATCGACTGCAGGCGCAGTCTGCCACCCTTCAGGCTCCACATCTTCTCTTCGGGATTGTGGTTCCATTGCCAGATGCGTCCCAGTTGCTTCTGGTCGAACGTCTCGTTGCGGTCATACGGAGCCCGAGCGGCGGGCACGTCGCCCAGTCCGTAGAATCCCTCGGCAGTGCCCGGCTTAAACCATGTACGCGGGGCCCGGCCCAGGTTGCCTTTCAGGCCCACCATGGGCCAGCCGTCTTTCCAGGTCATGGGCATCAGGCACACGGTGCGCCCGATGGAATGGAAGTCCTGCATGAAGAGGGCCCACCACGACCCGTCCTTATACTGCACGATGCCGCCCTGGTGGGCATTGGTGCAGGCTGTGGCATTCTTGTCGAGCGGCCCCAGGCCGAATTTGGTTCCGTCGTGTCCGATGCGGTACTTTTCGCCTCGGGGCACCTGGGTGAGCGAAGCAGCGTGATAGCCGTAGGTTTCGTCGGCCGTGATGACGCGCGTCTCGTAGGGGCCCCAGATGCTCTTGGAGCGTGAGCAGAGGGTGCGCCCGTTGGGCATATAGTCGGTGCTGATGAGGTAGTACATACCATTGATTTTGTACATGTGGTGTCCCTCGCCGACGCCGTTGCCCTCGGGTATGATGACGCGCTCCGTGCCTTCCACGGGACCGCTCATGTCGGGTTTCAGTTCTGTGCACTTCACTGTGCCGTAGCCATGTATGGCATACACCTTGCCGTCGTCGTCGAACAGCACGCCCAGGTCGTAGATGTTGCCCTTCATGTTATGGTGCTGCCAGGGGCCGCGGATGTCTTTGGCCGTGTAGCATTGGAGTCCCTTCCCGTTGACATTGCTGTAGACATAGAACTGTCCGTTGGCATAGCGGATGCAGGGGGCCCAGATGCCTTGTCCGTATATTTCCTGATGGTTTCTCAGGGCAAAACGGTCCTCGGGGAAGTCGAACCAGTCGAAACAGTAGGCCACGTTCTCCCAGTTCACCAGGTCGCGCGAGTGCAGGATGACGAGGCCCGGCACGGCGTGCATCGTTGTTCCGGCCAGGTAGTAGTCGTCGCCCACACGCAGGATATCGGGGTCGCTGAACTCGTCGTAGAAGAGGGGGTTAGTGAATGTACCGTTGCCGTTGTCCGCCGTCCACGAGCGCTGTGCATGGGTGCTCATCGCGAAGCAGGTGGCGAGGCATGCACAGAATAATTTCATGCTTCTCATAACTCTTTCGTTTCTATTTGTCAATAATATTGCCTACAAAGTTACGAAAAGTCGAGCGAAATGCCAAACTTTGGAGCAGTTTTCCTCGGCCGTCTCAGTCAGAAGATGTCTTCAGCGGGTCGATGCTGGCGAAATAGTGGGCATCCTTCCAGATGCTGACGAGATAGATGACCATGAGGCTGAGACTGATGAACAGTCCGGCGGCATCCAGGGCCAGGAGGGTGTAGCTGCGGTTGAGCTCGGTGACTGTGTATGTCCACGCTTGCAAGGCGGGTGAGAAATAGACCAGCGTGTTCACCAGGACAATGATGAGACGCAGTTCCGTGGGGCCCAGTTTTGCATAGGTCAGACGGAACTCGTTCTTCAGGTGGGCATTTATCATCACGTAGACCTCCAGCATCAGATAGGGAACGATGATGAGCAGGGCCACGTTCAGACTCATGTATGCCGACAGTCCGGCTCCGAAGACCATGAGAAACTCGCAGACGCAATCGAGGTTGTGGTCGAGATAGAATCCGTAGAGCGGCCGTTGCTGGTTGCGGTATCTGGCCAGTGTGCCGTCCAGCGAGTCGCCCAGCCAGTTGACCAGGAAACCGGCGTTGGCCAGCCACAGCCAGGCGGGACCAAGGTTGGTGAGGGCGTAGCCCACAGCTATCATGAAGGCCCCCATGAGCCCCAGCAGGGAAAGATGATCGCTGGTTACAAAATTATTGCTGTCCGCTAAAAGTCCAATGAGCACAAATTATCGTCCGCAATGCCGA
>CAMOUQ010000077.1 GCA_946626595.1 uncultured Prevotellaceae bacterium
TGGAACTGGAGGGCAAGAAGTACCTCATCATGCGCCAGAGCGACGTGGTGGCAATTTTGGGCTAACCCTCACAGATAAAAACTTTTAATTTACTACTTTTAATCTTTAAATTGGATAGACTGTTATGGCAAAAGATATTAAATTCAATCTCGAAGCCCGCGACCTGATGAAGCAAGGCGTGGACCAGTTGGCAAATGCCGTGAAGGTAACCCTCGGTCCGAAGGGCCGCAACGTGATTATTGAGAAGAAGTTCGGCGCACCCCAGATTACGAAGGACGGTGTCACCGTGGCCAAGGAAGTGGAACTGGCCGATGCATTCCAGAACGCTGGTGCACAGCTCGTGAAGAGCGTGGCCTCGAAGACGGGTGACGATGCCGGCGACGGTACGACAACGGCCACCGTACTGGCTCAGGCCATCGTACGCGAAGGCTTGCGCAACGTGGCTGCAGGTGCCAACCCCATGGACCTGAAGCGCGGTATAGACAAGGCCGTCGGCGTAGTGGTAGAGGAGATTAAGAAGATGTCGGAGCAGGTGGGCAACGACTATCAGAAGATAGAGCAAGTGGCCACCGTCAGCGCCAACAACGACCCCGAAATCGGTAAACTGCTGGCCGACGCCATGGGCAAGGTTTCGAAGGACGGCGTCATCACCATCGAGGAGGCCAAGGGCCGCGACACCACCATCGGTGTTGTCGAAGGTATGCAGTTCGACCGTGGCTATCTGTCGCCCTACTTCGTCACCGACACGGAGAAGATGGAGTGCGTGATGGAGAATCCCTACATCCTCATCTATGACAAGAAGATATCGAACCTCAAGGACTTCCTGCCCATCCTGGAACCTGCCGTACAGACGGGCCGTCCCCTGCTGGTCATCGCTGAGGACGTGGAGAGCGAGGCTCTGACCACACTGGTTGTCAACCGTCTGCGCACGCAGCTGAAGATTTGCGCTGTCAAGGCCCCCGGTTTCGGCGACCGCCGCAAGGCCATGCTGCAGGATATCGCCACCCTGACGGGCGGTCTGGTAATCAGCGAGGACACGGGTCTGAAACTGGAACAGGCCACCATCGACATGCTGGGTTCGAGTGACAAAGTGACCATATCGAAGGACAACACCACCATCGTGAACGGCCACGGCCAGAGCGAGCTCATCAAAGACCGCATCAACCAGATTAAGAACGAGATACAGAACACCACCAGCGACTACGACAAGGAGAAGCTGCAGGAGCGCCTTGCCAAATTGGCAGGTGGCGTGGCAGTGCTCTACGTGGGCGCTCCCAGCGAGGTGGAAATGAAGGAGAAGAAGGACCGCGTGGACGACGCCCTGTGCGCCACCCGTGCAGCCATCGAGGAAGGCATCATCCCCGGCGGCGGCGTAGCCTACATCCGTGCCCAGAAGGCTCTGGAGACACTGAAGGGTGAGAACGCCGACGAGCAGACGGGTATTCAGATTATTCGCCGCGCCATTGAGGAGCCTCTGCGCCAGATTGTGGAGAATGCCGGTCTGGAAGGCAGCGTCGTAGTGAACGAGGTTCGCAACGGTCAGGGCGACTACGGCTACAATGCTCGCGCTGACAAGTACGAGAACCTGAAGGCATCGGGCATCATCGACCCCGCCAAGGTTACCCGTGTGGCTCTGGAGAACGCCGCCAGCATCGCCGGCATGTTCCTGACCACCGAGTGCGTCATCTGCGAAGCCAAGGAGGAGAAGCCCGAAATGCCGATGGGCAACCCCGGCATGGGTGGCATGGGCGGAATGATGTAAACAATCGCCAATGCACAATTGACAATGCACAATTGACAATGTACAATTGACAATTGGAAATAAAAAAAGGCCCCGACGTTTTGTCCGTCGGGGCTTTTTTTGTATCTTTGCTCCCAATAGGCTACTTATAAACCATGAAGATAGACAATCCAGGGTTACAATTTCTCGGCTATGCCATCATATTCTTCGGAGTATGGATGGGGCTGGCAGCGTATGAGCCTGCGGGCGGATACGTCTGGGACCCATGGGTCATCAACATCAGCACGACGGCTTTATTCACCCTGCTGGTCTACCTCACGGCGCACCTGGCCCGCACCAACCAGACCGTTTGGGGCATCATTGCCACCGCCGTCTTCATCATCTTCTTCTGTCCGGGCGAAGAGGCCTTCTTCGGCCGCGACCTCGAGTCCCTGCTCGAACTGTCGTCGCAGTGCATCGTGCCTTTCTTCATCGGACAGTACACACGAGTCAGTCAGAAGGACTTCCATCGCTGGTATCTGCTCATGCTCCTGATGGGCATATTCTGTAGCTACACCCACAACGGCATCACCATACCCCTGTGCTGCACCTTCGTGTGGCTGGCCTTCCAGCGTAGCGAACGCTTCTTCCGCCAGGCCTGCTGGCCCATGGTGGTGGGCGTCATCATCGGCACAGGACTGAGCATCTGGCAGAAACGCCACGACAGTCTCAATCTGGCCACCGACCTGGAGGTGATGACCTCGGTGACAAACATTGCCCTAAAGACGCTCTGGGAGACGAAAATCTTCGTCCTTTCCATCATCCTTTCGGCATATCTGGCCTCGCGGAAAGAGGGTCGGCGCGTGCTCCGCTACATAGTCCGCCGCCACTATGTGCTGGCCCTGTGCTGCATCTTCGCCCTGCTCACCGTGCCCTTTGCCCCTCTGGGGATAGACAATGCCGTGACGGGCGTCTGCTTCTTCAGCATGTTCTGGGTATTGTTCCTGTTCCAATATCATGCACAAAAGTACCTTAAACGTAAAATATAAAAACTATGAAACAGTTTGAAAAGATTGTGGGCCTCATCGATGCCCCGTTCACGCCATTTAAGCAGAATGGCGATGTAAATCTGGAACCCATCCCGGCCTACGCACAGATGCTGGCCAAGAACGGCCTGCAGGGTGTGTTCATCAATGGTTCGTCAGGCGAAGGCTACATGCTGACGAGCGAGGAGCGCATGCAGATAGCCGAGGCATGGATGAAGGCTGCGAGTGAGCAAGTGGAGTGCCAAACTTGTTTGAGCAATCCCGAGCGTGAGCAGGCTCGAACGAAGTTCAAGGCCGCCCCGACAGGATTCAAGGTGATTGTGCACGTGGGCAGTTGCTGTGTGCGCGAGAGTCGCCGACTGGCCGAACACGCCCAGGCCATCGGAGCATGGGGCATCGGTGCCATGGCACCTCCATTCCCCAAGGTGAACCGCATAGAGGAACTGGTGAAGTACTGCGAGGAGATAGCTTGCGGAGCTCCCGAACTACCCTTCTACTTCTACCACATCCCGGCCTTCAACGGTGCCTTCCTGCCCATGGTGGAACTGCTGAAGGCTGTCGACGGCCGCATCCCCAACTTTGCCGGCATCAAGTACACCTTCGAGAGCATCTACGAGTATAACCAGTGCCGACTGTACGGCGACGGCAAGTTCGACATGCTGCACGGACAGGACGAGACCATACTGCCCTCGCTGGCCATGGGCGGCGCACGCGGCGGCATCGGTGGCACCACGAACTACAACGGACGTTGCCTCACTGGCATCATCGAGGCTTGGAAGAAAGGCGACCTGGAGAAGGCCCGTGCCCTGCAGAACTATGCACAGGAGGTCATCAACGTCATCTGCCACTTCCGCGGCAACATCGTGGGCGGCAAGCGCATCATGAAACTCATGGGACTGGACCTCGGCCCCAACCGCACCCCGTTCCAGAATATTACCGACGAGGAAGAGAAGCGCCTGAAGGCCGAACTCGACGCCATCGACTTCTGGAACCACTGCAACCAACTCTAAGACCCTAAGAACCCTAAGGACCTTAAGGACCTTAAAGCCCTTAAGGCCCTTAGGGTCCTGAAACCTTAAATCCTTCACCTCATGAGACAACTCATCACTTTCCTATTCCTATGCCTGCCTCTGTGGGCCAGTGCACAACAAAACAAAATGGAGATTGAGGCTCTCCCCTCCCACAACATGCTGGGCGGACAGGGTGTGGCCGCCGCCTTCTCCGGGCAGGCCGACGGCACGCTCTTCATCGCCGGAGGATGCAACTTCCCCGGCACTCCGGCAGCCGAAGGCGGACAAAAGAAGTTCTACGACTCCGTATGGTATCTGGGCAAGGACAAATGGTATCGCCAGACGTTCACCCTGCCCCACCCCACAGCCTACGGGGCCAGCGTGGCCATACCCGGCACCAAGGGCATCATCTGCATCGGCGGCACTGACGGCAACCGCAGTCTGACGGATGTCTACCGACTGACGAACAAGAAGCGGGAAACCCTCTCGCCCCTGCCCGTAGGCATCGACAATGCCGCTGCAGCCACCGACGGCAAGTTCATCTATCTGGTGGGCGGTCAGACCGACGGTGTTCCCCAGATGACCATCTATCGCACTACGGCTGACGCAACGGCATCGTCCACCTGGGAAGCCTTTGCCACGTTGCCCGGACAGGCCCGCCTGCAACCCTGCGCCGTGGTGCAGAGCAACGGACTGGACATGGGGCTCTACGTCTTCGGCGGCTACGACCCCGAGACCGGCAAGGTGGCCGACGAGGTGCAGGTACTGAACCTGAAAACGAATGTCTGGAAAGCTATGCCCGGCAGTCGGGCCACGGTGGGCATGGCGGCTGTCAAGTCGGGCTACAGCCACGTGCTCTTTTTCGGCGGCGTCAACAAGACGATCTTCGAGAAGGCCGTACGCGGCGAGTTTGGCGACGACTATCTCAAGCATCCGGCTCCGTGGTACCAGTTCAACCCCGACATTCTCGTCTACCACACCATCACCGACTCGTGGCACGCCATTCCCGGCAGTTCACTCCTGGCGCGTGCCGGTGCCGGACTGATAGAGAAGGGTGGCAGCTACATACTGACCGACGGCGAGAGCAAACCGGGCATACGGGTGACAGAAATCATGAAGGTAAAGTTCAACCACGAAGTCAGCTTCGGTTGGCTCAACTGGCTGGTACTCATCATCTATCTCGTGTCTATGCTGGGGCTGGGCGTGTATTTCATGCAGCGGGCCTCCAACTCCACCGAGGATTTCTTCAAGGGCGGCGGCCGCATACCCTGGTGGGCAGCGGGCATCAGCATCTTTGCCACCATGCTTTCGGCCATCACCTATATGGCCATCCCCGCCAAGGCCTATGCCACCGACTGGACGTACTATCCCATGCAGATATGCATCCTGATAGTTTCGTTCCCCGTCATCAAGTACTATCTGCCCTTCTTCCGCCGACTGAACGTGACCACAGCCTACGAGTACCTTGAGGTGCGCTTCAATGCGGCCACACGCATCATGGCCTCCATCCTGTTCATCGTGTTCATGGTGGCACGCACGGCCCTCGTCCTCTTCCTGCCGTCGCTGGCAATGACCGCCGTCACCGGCATCGACATCTACATCTGCATCGCCCTCATGGCCCTCATCACCATTGTATATTGCACGATGGGCGGCGTAGAGGCTGTGGTGTGGGGCGACGTCATACAGGGCATCATACTGGTTGG
This sequence comes from uncultured Prevotellaceae bacterium, assembly GCA_946626595.1. GTDB lineage: Bacteria > Bacteroidota > Bacteroidia > Bacteroidales > Bacteroidaceae > Physcousia. Next base: position 5,480 of record CAMOUQ010000077.1, read on the forward strand.
CGGAGCCATCTTCGCAGCCATCTACCTCATTGTCAACACAGGTGAGAACGGGGCTTCCGACTTCTGGCAGATAGCAACGGACAACGACAAACTGCGCGTATTCCTCTTCGATGCCGAACATCCCTTCGACTACGTCAATGCCACCTGGTGGGTGGTCATCCTGGGCGGACTGGCCAACAACCTCATCTCCTACACCTCCGACCAGACGGTCATCCAACGCTACCTGACCACCAGCGACGAGAAGAGTGCGGCACGCGGCATCCTGACCAACGGCCTCATGTCCGTCGTCGTGACCATCGCCTTCTTCACCATCGGCACAGGTCTGTACACCTTCTTCAAGACGCATCCCGCAGAACTCGACTTCACCATGGCCAAGGGCGATGCCATCTTCCCCTTCTTCATGATGAGCCAGATGCCGCAGGGCGTGGCCGGTCTGCTGATTGCTGCCATCTTCGCAGCCACCATGAGTACCATTGCCTCCAACATCAACTCCGTATCGACGGCCTTCACCGTCGACCTCTGGAGCAAGATCAAGGGCGACGGCAAGGCAGTCTCCGTCAAGACAGCCCGCATCGCCGGCATCATTGCCGGTGTGTTGGGCATGGGCATTGCCTGGCTCATGGCTACGGTCGACATTCAGTCGTTGCTCGACTACTTCAACACCATACTCGGCCTGCTCAGCGGTGCCATCGGCGGCCTGTTCCTCATGGGCATCTTCTTCCCGCGCATCGGTTCGGGCGCTGCCATCACAGGTTTCCTTTGCGGCACGGCTACGGTCTTGTACATGAACTTCTTCACGCAGGCCAACTTCCTGCTGTTCGGTTTCGTGTCGATGCTCGTCAGTGTGGTCGTCGGCTGGCTCCTGTCGCTTGGCAACAAGGCTCCTGCCCGGAAGATATAAGAAACAATACAAAAAAAAAGCGAAAGGCTGTGTCACCCGACACAGCCTTTCGCTTTTTTTTATTTTCTCATTCTCTCATTTTCTCAATTTCTCATTCTCCGCAATCCTCTCCAGCGTCTGCCAAACCTGGAAGAGACCGCGAGGAACGTGGAAGCAGCCCTTCCACTTGCCGCCCTTCAGGGTGAGCAGCACCTCGCCGCGACGGTTCAGGTAGCCGAACCACTCGGGATACTCGGGGTCGACGAAATGGCTCCATACATAGTCGTGCACACGCTTGAACCACTCCAGACACTGCTCGTTGCCCGTCAGTTCGTAACCCTTAATCATGGTGATGAGGGTCTCGATGTGCACCCACCAGAGCTTCTGGTCCCACTCCAATTGCTGCAAGGGACGGCCCAGACGGTCCATGAAGTAGAAGATGCCTCCGAACTGCTTGTCCCAGCCGTACTCAGCCTCGCGCAGGGCGATGTGCACGGCCTTCTCGATGAGGTCCTGACGGCCCAGTCGACGGCCCAGGTCCATGATGAACCACATGGCCTCGATGGCGTGGCCGGGATTCTGCAGTCGTCCTTCGTGGCAGTCGACGAGTTCTCCGTCCTTCGACACGTTTTCCACTATCATGTCCAGCTCCGGACGATAGAACACGTCCAGCACCTCGTGCAGACAGATGTCGATGGTCTGCTGCAGGAAGGCAGGTTCCAGCAGGTCCTCAATCTCCAGTGCCACGTTGCACAGGATCATGGGCAGGGCAAAGTCCTTCAGTGCGCGGGCTCCCGGTGCAACCTTGCTCCAGCGGCCTTTCGGGTTGTTGCGTTTCTCGAGCACGATGTCGAAAGTCCGTTTGGCGATGTCGGCATATTCGGCATTGCCCGTAGCCTTGTACAACTGGCCGAAGGCAATGACGGCAAACGTGTAGGAGAATATGTTGTAGGGCTCCACCAGGGGATGTCCCTCACGGTCCAGCGAGAAGTACCAGTTGAGGTTGCCGTCGTGACCGTATTTCTTCAGAAACTCGGCACCCTGTATGGCAGCATCGAGCCACGCCTTACGCGTCTCCTCGCTCACCTCGCCCTGCGGTACCTTATTATATAATGTGGAGAGCATCCACACCTCGCGGCCCTGGAGCCAAATAAACTTATCGGTGTCGTACACCTCGCCGTCGCGCTCGATGCACGTAAAGTAGCCACCACATTCATGGTCGATGCTCTTCTCCATCCAGAAGGGCATCACCCTGTCCAACAACTCACTCTTGTACTGCGCAGCCAGCGCCTTGAAGTCTAATTCAGCACTCATAATTCACGATTCGTTAAGGTTTGTGAGGACAAAGTTACAGAATAAAGTGAAAAGAGGAAAGTGAAACGCAAAATAAATTCATCCGCAGGCATACAAAAACCCATCTCGTGCTTCACAGTACAAGATGGGCAAACAACTATTTTAATTAACTAATCAGTGGCGCCATATTATTAACCAACTGATGCTGCTATTTCGTTTTCTTAGTGCAAAGGTAACAAAAACAGCCGCAGACTCCATTGTCCACGGCTGCCCTTGTGTTGTCCATTTGTTGTCCATTTCCAACTATTCGATGAAATGGGCGTTTTTTTGAACATTCGGGAAAAGGGTTCAATTAGTTGCGGAATTGTTCCAAATAGTCCAAATGTTGCAAATCCACCTCGTCGGCCACGCGTTCCCAGACGATTCGCGTCGTATCGGACAGCGAGAGCGACATGCGGTAGACCCCGAGGAATACGAAGTGGGCCGAATCGGAAGGCAGGCCCTTCATGAAGGTCAGCCGCACCTCGTTGAGTCGCCGGGCGACGTAGTAGGCATCGTTGTTCATGTGCTGCACCACCTTTTGCGCCTGTTCGTTGCCCTGGATGTTGATCGGCACCCAATACTCCGCGATGGTGGGCATCAGGCTGTCGGGGTTGCCCGCATTGTGCCATTCGGGATGGTTGTACTGCGGCCCCCACAGGTGGAGGTACGGGTAGTGGGGCACCTGTTGGCCCCAAGCCCTGAAGTCAGAGGTTATGCCAAAGAGGCGCAGATAATCGGCATACGAGTCGAACGTCTGTCCCTTGCGCAGGATGTAGCGGTCGTCGTCCGTCTCGGCTGCACTCCCCCTCGGATAGAACAACCACACCACGACGGCCAACAGCGCCACGCCCAGACATCCCACCACAACCGGCCATACGCGAACCTTCTTCTTGGGCGTTGCGGATGCTTCTTCGTCCGTAACGTGCTGCTCCAATGGCTGTTCGGCGGGGATGTCGCTGCAACGTTTGTTCTGGAAGTCCGCCCAATCCTTTTCTCCTACGAATTGGGCCAGGATGTCGAGCGTAGAACGGCGCGGCACGACGGCCTCGTCCAGTTTCCCCCAGAGTCGCTTCAGCGTCGTCGGACTAATCTGAAGGTGCAAGGTATCGAATATGAGTCCGGAGAGGTACTCATAGTCGCCATGCACCGTCATTTGTCTGTCGGCTTTCTGCTCCACAGCCCTGCGCAATCGCTCAATATCATCCATGCCTACTTCCATAAAATTCGGATTTCGGACACAAAGATAGCGAATATTTTTCAATTATTAAGCTTTAATTCGTAATTTTGCGCCATGATTCTCATCGACGACCATATCCACGACTACACGCCCGAGCAAATTGCCCACTGGCTGGACGAACTGCCCGAATGGCGACGCCGCCAGGCCCTTGCCTACAAGTTCGACCTGGGCCGCCGCCAGTCGCTCCTGGCCTATCGTCTGCTTTGTCAAGGTCTGCGCGAGGGGTACGGCATCACGGAACTGCCCACCTTCGAGTATGGCGAGCATGGGAAGCCCAGGCTTCAGCCCCCACTCCCCCACTTCTCCCTGTCCCACTGCCGCGAGGCCGTCTGCTGCGCCATATCGGACAGGCCCGTGGGCATCGACATCGAGAACACGGGGCGCAAGGTCGGCGACGGCATCGTCCGCTACAGCATGAACGAGGAGGAACAGCGCCAAATCGAAGAGGCCGGGTCGCTGCCCGACGGCAGAAATGAGTCGGACCGGGCATTCCTCCGCCTGTGGACACAGAAGGAAGCCGTAGCAAAACTCCTGGGTACGGGCATCCGCGACGACTTCAAGTACATTCTCGCCCAAGGCGACTTCCACATCGAGACTCGGGAGTCGGACCGCTGGGTGATGAGCATAGCCTCGCATCGCCTCGGACGATAGGTCCCAGTTTTCCCTCCTTAACTATTACACGATTTTTATATCTACTATGTAAAAGTTTTACACAAATGGTGTAAAACTTTTACACGGCGAGGTTAAGGCTTTACATAAATAATGTAAGGATGTTGGCGACAGGAGGCCGAATCCAAAACCATACGAGGCCGAAACTGGAACCAATACACGAAAAAGGGGAAAGGTCTCGTACAAAAAAGTTGCGGTAACCAGGAATTTACCGTAAGGGAAGTACGAAAAAACCGAAAAATGCACGTAAAATGCGTTTTTCGGCCTTTATCTATCACATCTATCACACCATCTATCATTGCGCGAATGCCGAT
>CAMOUQ010000078.1 GCA_946626595.1 uncultured Prevotellaceae bacterium
CTTGCCGCCAGCCGTGGCGAAGTGGGGCTGTCCGCCGCCGCCGCCCTGGATGAGTTTGGCAGCCTCGCGGATGTTCTTGCCGATGTTGACGCCCTGTTGCACCAGACTGTCCGATGCGGCAGCCGTCAGCAGGGGCTTGCCGTCGTTCATGCTGCCGATGACCACCAGCGCATTGTCGACCTCGGCACGCAGCTGGAAGGCGATGTTCTTTACGAACTCGGGAGCCATGTTGGGGGCTAAGGCCTTCATCACGCAGGTGCCGTTCACGTCCTTGGCATTGTCCTTCATCTGCTGCTTCAGTTGCAGGGCCTTCTCCTTCATGCTGGCCTCGATTTGCTTCTTCAGCTGTGCATTCTCGTCGATGAACTTCTGGATGGCGCCTTGCAGGTCGGGCACGTTGTTGAAGAGGTGGCGCAGTTCCGTGATGGTGTCGCTCACCTGATACATCATTTCCTCCACCTTCTGGCCCGTGATGGCCTCGATGCGGCGCACGCCGGCGGCCACACTGCTCTCGGAGAGAATCTTCACCATGCCCAGCTGGCCGGTGCTCTTGGCGTGGCAACCGCCGCAGAACTCAACGCTGTCGCCAAACTGCACGACGCGCACGTGGTCGCCGTACTTCTCGCCGAAGAGGGCGATGGCTCCCAGTTCCTTGGCCTTCTCGATGGGCATGTCGCGGTGGTCCTGCAGGGGGATGTTCTGTCGGATCTTATCGTTCACCAGTCGCTCCACCTGGCGCAGTTCCTCGGGTGTCACCTTCTGGAAGTGCGAGAAGTCGAAGCGCAGGTATTCGGGTGTCACGAGCGAACCCTTCTGTTCGACGTGCGTGCCCAGCACCTGTCGCAGAGCCTGGTCCAGGAGGTGGGTAGCCGTGTGGTTGGCCTCGCTGGCGTGGCGCAGGTCGGTGTCGACGCAGGCCATGAAGGGTGCCTCGGGCTGCTTGGGCAGCGTCTTGGCGATGTGCACGGTCAGTCCGTTCTCGCTCTTGGTGTCGATGATTTCTATGGTTTCGTTCTCGCCCACCAGTACGCCGCGGTCGCCCACCTGTCCGCCCATTTCGGCGTAGAAGGGGGTCTGGTCGAGCACAATCTGGTAGTAGGTCTGCTTCTTCTGCACCACTTGGCGGTAGCGCAGGATGTGGCATTCGCTCTCCGTCATGTCCCAACCCAGGAACTTTATTTCACCACTGTGTGATTCGCTGTTCACTTCCACCCAGTCCTCGGCCTCCACCTTGGCGGCGTTGCGGGCGCGTTCCTTCTGCTTCTGCATTTCGGTCTGGAATCCCTCTTCGTCCACGGAGAGTCCGTTTTCGCGGCAGATGAGTTCTGTCAGGTCGAGGGGGAATCCGTAGGTGTCGAAGAGTGTGAAGGCCTGGCTGCCGTCGATGACGGTCTTGCCCTGCTTCTTCGTCTCGGCCATGACGCCGTCCAGCAGTCGGATGCCCGTCTCCAGGGTGCGCAGGAAGCTGTCTTCCTCCTCCTTCATCACCTTTGCGATGAGTTCGCGCTGTGCCTCCAGTTCGGGGTACGTCTCGCCCATCTCCTGGATGAGCACGGGCAGCAGCCGGTAGATGAAGGCTTCCTTCTGTCCCAGGAAGGTGTAGGCATAGCGCACGGCGCGGCGCAGGATGCGGCGGATGACATATCCGGCCTTGGCATTGCCGGGCAGCTGTCCGTCGGCAATGCTGAAGGCTATGGTGCGCAGGTGGTCGGCCACTACGCGCATGGCCACGTCGGTCTCCTCGTTGTCGCCGTACTTGTAGCCTGTCATGCTGCCGATGGCCTGTATGATGGGCTGGAACACGTCGGTGTCGTAGTTGGAGTGCTTGCCCTGGATGGCGCGCACCAGACGTTCGAATCCCATGCCCGTGTCGATGACGTTCATGCCCAGCGGTTCCAGATGTCCGTCGGCCTTACGTTCGTACTGCATGAAGACGATGTTCCATATCTCGATGACCTGTGGGTCGTCCTTGTTCACCATTTCGCGTCCGGGCACCTTGGCCTTCTCCTCGGGTGTGCGGCTGTCGAGGTGAATCTCGGAGCAGGGTCCGCAGGGTCCCGTGTCGCCCATTTCCCAGAAGTTGTCGTGCTTGTTGCCGTTGATGATGTGGTCGGCGGGCACGTGCTTCAGCCAGAACGAAGCAGCCTCGTCGTCGCGACTGAGGTTCTCTTCGGGAGAGCCCTCGAAGACGGTGACATAGAGGTCCTCGGGGTTCAGTTTCAGCACGTCCACCAGGTATTCCCATGCCATGTCGATGGCGCCCTCCTTGAAGTAGTCGCCAAACGACCAGTTGCCCAGCATCTCGAACATGGTGTGGTGGTAGGTGTCGTGGCCGACCTCCTCCAGGTCGTTGTGCTTACCGCTCACTCGCAGGCACTTCTGCGAGTCGGCGCGTCGGCGTGGTTCGGGGTCGCGCTGTCCCAGGATGATGTCCTTCCACTGGTTCATGCCTGCGTTGGTGAACATCAGCGTGGGGTCGTCCTTCACTACCATGGGAGCCGAGGGCACGATGGTGTGTCCCTTCTGCTCAAAGAATTTCTTGAACGAATTGCGTATTTCGTTTGCTGTCATCTTTTTTGTTACTTTTGTGGATTTACTATTTTTCGGGCGCAAAGATACAACAATTAATTAAGAATTAAAAATTAAAGATTAAAAATGCGTCGTTCGCTTTTCACATTTCACTTTATTTCGTACCTTTGGCTTCACCGAACTTACTTTTCGCTCGGAAAGAAAAGAAATAACTCGTTTTTCTTTGTCTTTCTCTCACTTATTCGTAACTTTGCAAAGGTAAATCATTTAATCGTTCCGTGAAAGATGGCTCTGAATCCCAATAAATCCCTGAAGAAGTACTACTCGATAGGCGAGGTTGCCGAGATGTTCGACGTCACGGAGACCCTGCTCCGCTATTGGGAGAAGGAGTTTCCCACCATCCAGCCCCGCAAGTCGGGCCGCAACGTGCGCCAATACACCCAGGAGGACATCGAGGAAATCCGTGTCATCCACAATATGGTGAAGGTCAGAGGCATGAAGTTGGCCGCTGCCCGCCAGGCCATTGCCAAGAATCGCAGCAAGGAGAACTCCACCACCGAACTGATGGACCGCCTGCAGCAAATCCGCGGCGAACTCGTCGCCCTGAGGCGCGAGCTGGACGCCATCGTTTGATGGCCTCCAACCCGTCCTTTCCGACTATCTTTTATCTTACCACCATCTTCCTCCGGCCGCTGATGTAGAGGCCGGGCGCTTTCGTGTGCCCGATGCGGCGCCCCGACAGGTCGTAGACAGCCCCCTCGCCGTTCTCCCGACAGGCATTCGGGGCCTCCACTTCGGTCAGGATGCTCGGTTCGCCGTCGGTCATGCGGCGGATGAATTCCAGCAGGTCGGCCTCCGGCACACGTACCTGGTCGCGCCAGTAGGTGAGGAACTTGGCCTGCAGCGTCTTGCCCGGCAGGTTGCGGATGTATGCCAGTTTCGTGTCCAGTCCCGTCTTTTCGCGCAGTCCGGCTATGGAGTACGACGTCAGTTCGTAGTCCTTGAACAGGTGGTTCACCGTGACGCCCAGCAGACCCTCGAGCAGGAAGGCCGTGGCCCCCGTGCGGTCGGCGCCCCAGATGCAGTGGAAGTAGACGGCGCGCCCCTGCCGCAGGTTGTCGAGCATGAAGTCCATGACGCGGCGATACTTGGCCGTATCCTGTTCCAGGGCATCGTCGCCGAACATGTGTTGGTTGAGGTAGATGTAGGGGAAGTCCTTGCCAAAGGCACTGTTGCTGATGGCAAAGTCCTGTATGTCGATGTCCTCGCGCAGGTCTATCTCGGCCCCGATTCCCAGTCGGCGCAGTTCCGCCAGGTCGGCCTCCGAGGCCACGTGTCCGCCGTTCGTCTCACCGCCGCGATAGACCAGCCCGTAGCGTGTGCGCAGTCCGTCGCTGGTGAACCATCCGCCCAGGTCGCGCACGTTACTGATGGTGGGCACCGAAATCATGCGCAACCGGCCCTCGGTGCTGACGGTGCCTCGGCTGGTGACCGTGCCGTCGGCCTCGGTGATGACGTAGTTGTAGGTGCGCTGCGGCGTCAGGTTCGGCACGACCGCCTGCCACGCGCCTGCCGCGATGTCTATCTCGTTCTCGGGCACGTCGGGCGTTGCCTTGTCGTAGATGGTCAGCCGCTGTGCCGTAGTCTTCTGCGGCACGGGCACCACCAGGTTGTGGGGCTGGTCGCGACGTCCGGGCGGACAGCGGTTGTAGTCGGCAATCATGCTGGCCGAAGTCGTCGTGTAGGTCACGTTCGATAGGAAGGCGCGGGCCTGTAAGTTCTCGAGGTTGATGGTGGCCTGAACGTTGTCGAAGTCCACATTCTCCAATGCCACAGTCTTGATCTTGCCCGACGTCTCGGTGGGCAGTCGCAGCACGAAACGGAAGCCCGGAAGGCGCGACTTGGCAGCGGCATACTGCGGTTCGTCGCCCTCGTCGCCGAAGATGTAGGCCCGGGTCAGGTTCGTCTGTCCGTAGTATCCCTGCATGGCAGCCCCCTCCCACATCACCGGGATGCTGTCGGGCTTGGCCGCATGCAGCCACGTGTCGGTGGCCTGCAGCGTCGTGGCCTCCGCCACGCGCACCAGATATGGTTCGCCGGCACGCATTCTGCCGTACACCGGCACCAGTGTGCCCTTGAGGCTCCGTTCCTCACTGTTGTAGTCGATGCCGGCCACCGTCCATACCGACTCGAAGTCCTCTGCCTTCAGGTCGAAGGGCACGCACAGGGCGTTCAGGCGGTCGGGCAGCAGGGATATGTCGGTGGCGATGTTGGCATAGGTGTCCTCCGCTATGCTGTAGCGACTCTCGGCCGAAAGGGTCACGTCCACGGTGGGACGGCCGTAGTAGAGACGGAAATTGTCGAAGGTCAGCCAGTTGGCATTCCTTCCGTCGGTCAGTCTGAGCCCCAGCTGCAGGTCGCCGTCGGCCTCGTGGCGGGTGCGCAGAATGTTCCAGTATTGTCCGGTCCGGAAGGCTTCGTTGGCACCGTTGAGGGTGTTCGGTATGCTGCGCCCAAAGGCCCCTGCCACGTCCGAAGAGGGGCGTGCCGACAGGTATCGGGCGTCGTCGTTGATGTTCTTCACCGGTATGGCCTCTCCGCCCAGGAAGAGCCGTGCCCCGGAGTTGTCCTGTCCGGCCTCGTAGTTGCGCGAGGCGGTGCCGAAGGTGGTTGTGCGGTGGAAGGCCTGCACCTTCAGCGTGTACTCTCCGGCCGGCATGGCGGTCAGCACCTGGCTCACCTCGGCACTGGGGTAGTTGAAGAGCTCCGTCAGTCCGTTCTCGTCCCAGGTCAGCGTGTGATCGGAGGTCCAGCCCTCCGTGTCGCGGTTGAAGGCCGGATTTTGCAACAGCGACGTCAGGTCGAACTGTCCCGTCGCCGTCGTTCCGGTCTTTATCAGCTGGCACAGCGCCTGCCACACTTGGGCGTCGCGCTCGGCCAGGGCTGCCTCGTCGGCTATGGCGGGCAGACTCTGCTTGGCCTCCTCCACGGCCTGGTCAAACGCTCCGTGCTCCAGGGCCTGGCTGCTCACCGTCTTGTAATCCTCCCAGCGCATGGCGTAGCGCGTCTTCAGCAGTTCGAAGGCGTCGCCCGCCTCCTGTTCCAGTATCTGCTGACTGATTTTCTCCAACCGTACGGGCCCCGCCACAAACCAGGAACGGTAGCGCGAGTGCTCGCCGCGGAATCCCACCTGCAGTGTCGTGGGCTGGTCCAGTTCGAAGATGATGGTGTTCAGGTACTGCCCCTGTTCGAAGGCTGCGGCAGCCTCGGTCAGCGAGTTGGCATACGTGCTCAGTTGCAGGTCGCCCAGTCGCATCACCTTCTGCGTATGTTCGCCCGCCACCATGTAGGCCAGCGAGCGTCCCTCGCCTTCGTTGTTGATGTCGCTGTTGTAGCTGGTGCCGTAGCGGTAGAAGGCAAAGCCCTTCAGTCGGTACAATCCGGGCGCCAGGCTCACCGTCTGCAGCAACTGGTACTGCCGCAGTTCGTGCTCCGAGAATCCGGCGTAGGCCTCCACGGCGGTCGTCGTGCCCGACATCCCCTGTGCCCAGCGTTGGTTGAATCCCTCGTTGTTCCACATGGTGTCGTCCCATCCCAGTGTGCCCTGCGTCAGCGAGGGGTTGCTGAGCAGCGGGTTCAGGTCGAGGGGAGCATCCGTGGGCTCGGCCTTCGAGAAGTAGATGCCGTAGGCGCGTCGCACCTCAGCCAGGGCCTGTGCTATGTCCTCCTCCGACGTGGCCTCGTCCACTACGGTGCGCTGTGCATCCAGTGCCCGGGCCAGTTCCTCGTCGTCCGTGGTGTTCAGTTGTTCGTATCGGGCTATCTCGTCCAGTGCAGCCTGTCGCTGTGCGCACAGGTCGCGACCGTAGTAAAGCAGTGTGAAGTTGTCGAAGCACGTCCAGTCGGCGGCCACCGTCTCGGCCTCCTTGGCGATGCCGATGGTGAGCCGTCCGTCCGTCACCACGATGTCCGTCAGTGTGGTCAGGTACACCTCTTCTCCCGAGTCGAAGCACCGTGCCGCATCGCTCTGGCTGTTGGGCACATAGCCCGCCGTGGTCGATGTGGTCCATCCTCCGCTGGCCGTCTTGCGGGCCTCGCTGAAGACGGAGGGCAGCGCCTGGCGCCGGTTGCCGGCATAGAGGTAGGGCAGCAGCCGTTCCTTGCCGTTGCGGTGGGCAGCAGCCGCAACCGAGTTGGAGCCGTTGCGGTAGTATCCCTGCACCGAGAGCGAGTAGACGCCGTTGGGGATGCCGGTGAGCGTCTGAGTGATGTTGAAGGCCGCCTTGTCAAACTTCTCTCCGTTGGCATTGTTGCGCACGTAGCTGGAGCCATCCGCTATGCCCCCCACGGCTGTCAGGTCGGGGCCCCACACCTTGGAGCCCGTGATGCGGTAGTCGCCCAGCAGGATGTCGGGTGCCTGGATGAGGAAGGAGGCATCCACCGGACTATCGGCAGTAGCCTCGGCCAGGCCCTCCAGCAGCACCTCTCGCGACAGGAATCGCCAGTGCGTGTTGTCGCCCTCGCTTGAGGTGTAGTCCAGTCGCGGCACCCAGGGATGGGCATTTTCGGCTGCGTAGCCGAAGTACCGGGTGCCATTGAACAAGGCGTAAGTACCGTCGTCCAGCGGTTCCACCGTCCAGGTGCCGCTCTGGTCCATGTATCCGTCGCTGGGGCGCAGGGCCTTCTCCGCCCCTTGTATTTGAGAGGTCAGCGTGTACTGGTTGCCCGAGCGCGTCACCGTAAAGTCCACCCCATGGGGCGACAGCACGGCCCGGGTGCCCCACGACGCTCCGGCCGACAGGCAGGTGCCCGTGGCCTTGTTCTGTATGTAGTATGTTCCGGGCTCCAGTGGGGTCTGTGCCCAAAGGGAGATGGCGGCCAGTGTTGCCGACAGGAGTGTGACGATGTTTTTCATGGGTAAGGGGCGTTAGGGGTTCTCTATTTCTTATATTGTATGGCCAGCATGGTCAGGTCGTCGCTCTGTTCGGCATCGCCGACGAAGTTGCGTACGGCCTCGCTCATGCGGGCGATGAGGGTCTTCGGGTCCTGCTCTCCCCTGCTCAGCAGCAGGTTGGCCAGGTCGTTGATGCGCTGTTCGCCAAACTGGTTGTGGCCGATGTCCTCCGCCTCGCTCAGTCCGTCGGTGAAGAGGAATATGGTGGTGCCTGGCTCCACCCGGGCCTCCTGGAGCGAGTATTTCCAGTCGCGTATCACGCCCACGGGCAGGTTGGCATCGCAGGGCAGCACGCCCACGCCCTGCCCGATGAGCATCGGGGCGTCGTGGCCGCCGTTGGCATACAGCAACCGGCCCGTCTCGAGATCCAGCACGCCCAGGAAGAGGGTGACGAACATGTTCATGTCGTTCTCCTGTGCGATGGACTGGTTGATGGCCGCGACGATGACGTCGGGCTCGGCCACATGGGCCGACACGTTGCGGAAGAGGGCCCTCGTGACGGCCATCACCAGCGATGCGGGCACGCCCTTGCCGGAGACGTCCCCGATGCAGAAGAAGAGTTTCTCGTCGCGGATGTAGAAGTCGAACAGGTCGCCGCCCACGGCCTTGGCCGGCGTCACCTGGCCAAAGATGTCCACGTCCTTTCGCTCGGGATAGGGGGGGAAGGTCTTGGGCAGCATGGACATCTGTATGTTGTGGGCAATCTTCAGTTCGCTCTCGATGGAAGCCTTCAGGGCCGTGGTCGAGCGCAGTTCGTCGACGTACTGCGACAGCGAGCGCTGCATCTGTCCGAACGAGTCGCGCAAGAGGTGAATCTCGTCGCGCGTGTTGATGTCGGGCAACTGTGCATGGAAGTTGCCCTTGGCCACCTCGTCGGCCGAGCGCGCCAGCTGGTTTATGGGCTTTACGGCTCTCTTTATCGCTTTGCGGCCGAAGAACCACACCACCAGCAGGCCAATGATGATGAGCAAGAGCAGCATGGTGCCCAGGAAGTAGCCAAAGACGTCTATTATCAGTTCGGGCACCACGTAGGCCAGCGTCCACTGGGTGTACTTCACAGGCGTGTAGAAGATGTACACGTCCGTATCGTCGAGCCGGGCATCGAACGAACTTCCCCCCTTGGACGCCAGTATGTTGCCGACCACCGTGTCGGGGTCCTCTGAGAAGTAGGGCTGCATCTTGCGGTTGATGACGCGTTTCTTGTCGGGGTGAATCAGGTAGGTGCCCGATGTGTCCACCATGAAGAAGTAGATTGCGTTAACTGCCCTCCATGACCCAGTGGAGTCCATTCCGCCCAAATTTTCCATCTTGGTGCTCAGCCATTCCACGTCCATGTCCACGCCCAGCACGGCCACGTTGCGTCCCTGTTTGTCGCGTATGGGCTTCAGGTAAGCCACCACCGGTTTGTCATTGTTGAGATGGTCGAAGAAAGCCTTGCCCCAGAAACCCTCTTTGGCCGCCATGGCCTTCGTGAACCATTCTGTCTGCAGGTAGTCGTTCTCCTCCACACCCAGCTTCCGGGTCTCTATGGTGGTGCTGTCGTGCCTCACCGCGTAGAGGCAGAAGCTGCGCCCCTCCTTGGGGAAATAGTCGGCAGCGAAGCTGAGGCCGCAGCTCCTCACGTACGGATTCAGCCTAACCATGCGCTCCAGCAGTTCTCTCATGCGTTGTGGGTCGTCCAGGTTCTCCTCAATGATGGGGGCCGTGTTTACGGCGGCCACGTACAGGTCCGACGCTATGCGCCTCACGTCCTGGCTTTGGCCCTTCAGTATGCGTTCGCACACGGCGTCCGCAGTCAGGGCGGCCATCGCGTAGCCCAGTCCGAAGAGCAGTGCCGTGGGTATACCCATGACGATGAGCATGCGTAACATGATGCTCCAGGTCAGTCTCTTGGCAAACGATTTGGGGTAGGGACCCCTGTCTTTCTGTTTGAAGAATCTCATAAGGCTCCGAAACGTTTCGTCTGCAAAGTTACGGAAAGTCAAGCGAAATGCCAAAACTTTGGAGCATTTCTTGCTCCGCAGGCTCCGCAAGCCAATAACCGAGACGTAGTTGCTTCGGCGAATCATCGACATATCGCCTCAGTTTCAACCTTACTATTGTCTGAGCCCCAACCTATCCCGACCTGCCATAGGTCATCCTCCGGATAGGCGTAAAGCGCGAAA
>CAMOUQ010000079.1 GCA_946626595.1 uncultured Prevotellaceae bacterium
TCACAATTGTTCCACCTGCTGACGCACATTCAGGACGAGGTACACCGCTTTGCCATCACCTTCCACCGACAGAAACGCAGCAAGCACCAAATGGCCTCAGAACTCGATGAAATCAAGGGTATCGGTCCAAAGACTAAGGAACAACTGATAAAGCATTTCAGAAGCGTGAAGCGCATACGTGAAGCCAGCCAGGAGGCCCTGACGGAAGTGGTGGGCGCCAAGAAGGCAAAAATATTGCTCGAAGCGCTTGCGCATAACACAGAAAATACGTAATTTCGCACCATGAGAGTAGTCATACAACGCGTAAAAAAGGCCAGCGTGAGCATCGAAGGCCACATAAAAAGCCAGATCGAATCGGGATTATTGATTCTATTGGGCATTGAAGAAGCAGACAACAAAGAAGACATAGACTGGCTGTGCAGAAAGATAGTCGGACTGCGCGTATTCGACGATGAACAGGGCGTGATGAACCTCAACATAGAGGATGCCGGAGGAGACATCATCGTGGTGAGCCAGTTCACACTGTTTGCCAGCACGAAGAAAGGGAACCGCCCCAGTTACATACGTGCAGCGCGTCCGGAGACGGCAATCCCGCTCTACGAATCGTTCGTGAAGACGCTCTCTGAGGCCCTGAAAAAACCCATTGGAACGGGCGAATTTGGTGCTAATATGCAAGTTTCACTGGTCAATGACGGACCTGTAACCATCTGCATCGATTCGAAGAATAAGGAGTGAATAACGAGGGATTAGGGATTAGGGATTAAAGATTAGAGATTAGAGATTAGGGATTAGGGATTAGAGATTAGAGATTAGACTATGACTATAAAGGAAGCACAGGAACGCGTAGACGAGTGGATACGGGAGTATGGAGTTCGCTATTTCTCGGAACTGACCAACATGGCCGTACTGACCGAAGAAGTCGGTGAATTGGCCCGAATTATGGCTCGGAAATACGGTGAACAGAGTTTCAAGGAGGGGGAAAATCAGGACCCAAGCGAGGAGATGGCCGATGTGCTTTGGGTGCTCATCTGTCTGGCAAATCAGACGGGTGTGAACCTGACCGAAGCCCTGAAGAAAAGCTTCGAAAAGAAGACAAACAGAGACAAAACAAGACACATAAATAACCCAAAACTAAGATAAACTATGAGCGAACATTGCAACTGTGGCCACGACCACGAACATGAACATGAACACTTCCACATGGAAGACATGAGCAAGTACGATCAGGTACTTAGCCAGTACGAAACACACATCAGCGACGAGGAGGTTGCACAAAAAGTTGCCCGTCTCATCGAGGAAAAGGTGCCTGAAAACGATACGCCCGAGGTGAAGAAATTCCTCATGGGAAGCGTTGAACTGACCACCCTGAAGACCACCGATTCGGAAGAAAGCGTGCTGGCCTTCACTGAAAAAGTGAACAAATTCGAGGATGCCTACCCCACCCTACCCCACGTTGCCACCATTTGCGTCTATCCCTGCTTTGCAAAGATTGTCAGCCAGAGCCTGGAGGTGGAAGGCGTGGAAGTGGCGTGCGTGAGCGGCAGTTTCCCTTCGAGCCAGGCACTCATCGAGGTGAAAGTGGCCGAAACAGCCCTTGCCGTGAAGGATGGCGCTACGGAAATCGACATCGTAATGAGCGTCGGCAAGTTCCTCAGCGGCGACTATGAGACGCTTTGCGACGAAATTTCGGAGCTGAAGGCCGTTTGCGGAGAAAAGAAAATGAAGGTTATCCTGGAGACAGGATTGCTGGGAAGTGCCGAAAACATCAAGAAAGCCAGCCTGTTAGCGATGTATGCTGGAGCAGATTACATTAAGACCAGCACGGGCAAGGAGAAGCCTGCAGCAACGCCTGAGGCTGCCTATGTGATGTGTCAGGCTATCAAGGAGTATTACAAAAAGACCGGCATACAAATCGGATTCAAGCCTGCCGGCGGATTGAATACCGTGCACGATGCACTCGTCTACTACACGATCGTGAAGGAAGTGCTCGGCGAAAAATGGTTGACCAACCAATACCTGCGTCTCGGCACAAGTCGACTGGCCAACCTCCTACTGAGTGAAGTGGTCGGAGAGGAAACGAAATTCTTCTAAAAAGCGATTTACTTCTTTCGGCAACGCTTTCTGACCAAAGAGAGCGAACGATGGTCGCAGCGGTCCGATTTGGCGCTCTGAGAGTGAAAAATTCACGTCCCTCCGCCGGGAAAAAAGATTCTGCGCGATTCTCACGACGGCAAAAGGAGAGCTAACGCACTGTTATTGAGCGCGAAAGGACAAGAAAAAAGCTGTAAGGGATTTTGATGAAATAGAAGAAAGAAAGGGCTAAAGGCTGCGACCGACCACAAAATGGACATATTGCGACAAGGATTCCGCCACAACGGGGTCCTTGTCCTGTTTGTAGTCCAAAAGTGAGACAGCCCCCTCCCCAATGCTGAACATTTTCTGCTCAGCGAAGAGAAGTCCACCTTCGTCGAGAGTGAAATTCACCAGGCGGGCAATCTCATCGTCCGTCGCTTCACCCCGACGGACTCGCAGGGCGATATTCATCATCTCGGCATTGCCCGACTGGAGCAAGGCATGAATGACGGGAAGGGTGAGTTTGCCTTCGCGCATGTCGTTGCCACTTGGCTTGCCGGTGTCGAGTTGGTCGTCGTAGTCGAAGAGGTCGTCGCGCAACTGGAAACAGAGTCCAACCTGCAGGCCGAAGCGCCCCATCTGAGTGATGTCCTCTACCCCACCCCCTGAAAGAAATGCTCCGGCGCGGGCGCAAGTCTCGAACATGGCGGCAGTCTTCTTGCTGATGACTTCGAAGTAATCCTCCTCCGAAACCACCGTTTTGTCAAGATTTGCGAGTTGATGGAGTTCGCCGTCCGACAAGGTCTGACCCAGTTCGGCCACCCAAGTGACGACCTGCTGCGAGCCCGTGAGTGCAGAATGATAGAGTGCCTTGGAAAGCAGGAAATCGCCCACCAGGACAGCCGCCTTGTTGTCAAGCAGTGCATTCAGCGACTTCTGACCTCGGCGCCTATTGCTCTCGTCCACCACATCGTCGTGTACGAGGCTGGCCGTATGCAGGAGTTCCATCGCCACGGCGGCGTGCAGGACCTGCTCATTGACGGCCCCTGTGAGCTTGGCAGCAAGGAGCACCAATATGGGACGCATCACCTTCCCCTGCCGACTGGCCACATGTCGCAAGGCCATGTCGAGCAAGGGATTCTGCGTCCGCAATGTCTCTTCGAACATTGTTCGGTACACCTGCAGCTCCTGCTCTATCGGTCGTCGTATTTCGCTCAGTTTGTCCATTAGTCACTGTTTCTTCACGCAAAATTACGAAATAAAGTTGGTTTTTCGGCCTTGTTCCACGCTTTATTTCGAAATTTTGTAGCGTTCGGCCTACTCAGACGTATGTTTATGCTGATATTGCAAGGGAGACATGCCAAATTTGCTGCGGAAGATGCGTGCAAAGTGCGTATGGTCGTAGAAGCCGCATCGTTCGGCCACGTCGGAAATGGTGCGTTCGGGATGCTCCAACATCATTTGGCGAGCCATGTCGACACGGATTTCGGTGATGAACTTCTTGGGAGAAACGCCCGTTGTGGCATTAATCTTACGCTGCAGCGTGCGCGGACTCATGCACAGCTCATTGGAGAGTTCTTCCACGCTGCAGTTGTTGGGCAGAAGCCTGTGGATGGTCTCTCGCACGACGTTGATGAAGTTGTCTGTAAAGGTGGAGAAGGAGGCGGCAGATCGCTTCTCCGAAGGCAGTTCGGCATCCAGGTGTTGATACTTATTTCTCAGTAAATCACGCATTTCCAATAGTTTTTCGATACGCAGTCGCAGTTCGTCGGCATTGAAGGGTTTAGTGAGGTAGGCATCGGCGCCTGCTTCCAATCCGCGTATGCGGTCCTCTTCTCTCACTTTGGCTGTTACCATGATGATGGGGATGTGGTTAGTAGATTCGTCGTTTCGTATGGCGCGGCAGAGCTCCAATCCGTCCGTCTCGGGCATGATGACGTCGGTGATGATCAGGTCCGGAATGAGTTCGCGGGCCTTCTCGATGCCCTGCTTGCCGTCTGCAGCAAAGTGGACGTCATAGTCATCGTTGAGCAGCTGCGAGACGTACTGAGCCACGTCGGGATTGTCTTCCACCATGAGGACGGTGGGAGCCTCCGGTATGGCATCGGCCTGGGCCTCGAGAGGGTAGGGGGCAGACATTAGTATTGTCTGAGGCTCGTCAATACTATTGTCTGAGGCCTGGGAAAGGCGGACCTGAGGCTGTGCCTTAGTAGGGGGCACGTGCTTGCTACGCACGGTGAAGGTGGTGCCCTTGCCGACCTCGCTTTCCACCTCTATGGTGCCGCCTGTGGCATCCACGATTTGCTTCGTCAGGGCCAGGCCTATGCCGCTGCCCATGCCGCCCGAAGTGTCGGCCTGATAGAAGGGTTCGAAGATGTGGGGCAAATCCTTCTTTTCGATGCCGCGCCCCGTATCGCTGACGGTGAGGACGAGGGGTAGGGGAGTGTTGCCCTTTTGATGGGACAGGTTGACCTGTATCCGGCCGCCTTCGGGGGTGAATTTGATGGCGTTTGAGAGCAGGTTCTGCACCACTTTCTGCACGTAGTCGGGCACGAAAGCCATCTCTATGCCGCCTGCTTCCTTAGTATAGTCGATGCTGATGTTGCGCTGGCGGGCCAGTTCGCGATTGGTCTCCACGACCATGCCCACGTAGGCCGCCAAATCACCCCTCTGCAGGGGCTGTTTGCCTATGGCCGACTTCACCTTGGAGATGTCCAGCAACTGGTTGACCAGGGCCAGCAGTTGCGTCCCCTGCCGTTCGATGATTTCGCCCGTCTGCTTCAGCTTTGCGGCATCCAGGGATTCACCGTTCTTCTGCATCTCGTGGCTCAGTCCCAGGATGACCGTCAATGGGGTACGGAACTCGTGCGTCACGTTCGTGAAGAAGTGCTCTCGGGCCTCGGTCAGCTGCCGCAGCGAACGGTTGGTGCGCGTCTTCTGGCGGAAGGCGAACCACAACGAGGCAATGACCAGCAAGAGCATGGCCACCATGCCCACGGCTACCAGGGTGATAATCAGCGTCCTGCGACGTCCCTGTGCGTTCTCCTCCTGCAGTTCGTCGTTGTGCAGCTCGGCATTGGCCTTGGTCATGAGTTCTCTCAATTGGGTGGTATGTATGGAGTCGGTCATCGTGAGGCAACGGCGCAGGGCCACAAGCGACTCGTGCAGGTCGATGGGCTCCAGGGCCTCGCTCAGCGTGCGGTAGTCGTAGCGCACGGCAGAGGCATTGCCGACGGCTTCCTCCAGCTGTATGGCCTCGCGCAGGGCCTCGACGGCCTCCCTGTTTCGCTTCAGGTCGATGAGGTTCCAACTCTTAAATTCCAACGTCAGGGCCAGCTGGTTTCGGTCCAGCGGCTCGATGGATTTCACGATGGCTATGGCCTCGTTGGCCATGTCCAGTCCCAATTGGTACTCACCCTTGCGGTCGTAGGCGTAGGAGAGCTGAGTCAGGTGGTTGGCCACTGCGGGCTGGTAGTCCATCTTTCGGGCAGCCTCGACGGCCTGCTTGCCATACTCGATGGCCTGGTCCACCTGCTGTGCGCTGCAAAACAGCTCGCAAGCCACGCCCAACACATTGTGCGTCTGCGGATTCAGTCCCAGCCGGGCATTCGTCTCAATGGCCTTCACCACCTGGGCCTTGGCCTCCTCATAGTTGCGCAGCGAATGGTTCACCAGCGACAAATAGAGGTACGCACGCGAGAGCTGCATCCAGTTGTCCGTCTTCTTGCTTTCCTCCTTGGCCTGCTGTGCGGCCTCGATGGCTGCCGTGTAGTCGCTGGTCTTGAAGAGGCAGTAGCTGCGGTCGCAGAGCAGCGTGGCATAGGTGTCTGCATCGCGCGACTGGGCCAGGGGCAGGGCAAGGTCGATGTAGGGCAGTGCCTCGCTGAAGTAGGAATGGGTGGTATAGAACCGTTCTGTGCCAAACCACACCCGCAGGTCCAGCTCGGCGCGTGCCATCCCAGGCTCTATGGTGGGTGCCTCGCCGAAGAAGACGGCACTCTGGGCAAAGCTGTCGAGCAACTGCTTTGCTATGGCAGTCTGGGCTCTGCCCTTGCTCTGTTTGTAGACCGTCAACAGGGAATCTGTCTGCTCCAGGCTCTGGGCGCGACAGGCCATTCCAACGACGAGTGCCAACAGCACTCCAAGGCACATACTCTTTTTCATGACTTGCTTGTAAATGTCGATTAATAGGTGTTTTCTTCAAACAAAGTTACGCACATTTTACGTATTTATACAACAATGTGGCCAATTTTAATGCGGCAAAGACGAAGTTGTCCGATATTTACGTTACAACGTCCGAATTTTACGACAACCAATATGTATAATATCGATAAATTTGCAACGTGGAAATATATTTTTTACTAATAAAAAACCGAGAACGCTATGAAAAAACTGTTATTCACTCTTGCAATGTTGCTCTCGTTTGGCGGAGCAAGTTTTGCCCAAAGTTGGAGCAGTCCTGGAGATGGAACGTACAACCACGAGACCCCCGTGTATGTCACCGTCACATCAAATGCTGACGTTGCCAATTTCGTATTGGGAGCCTTCATCGCTGGTGAATGTCGTGCTACGGCCACAGCGGAGTATCCCACAGGCAGCGCCACCCCGCTTTGGACACTGGTCGTACAGGGCGACAAGACCGCAGACCTGGGCAAGACCATCAACTTCAAGGTCTACGACCCCAGCACGAACATGGAGTACACCCTGACCAATACGCTCACCTTCGACGGTGATACTCACGGCGAGCCCTCCAGCCCCATCGAGTTTGCGCTGACCGCGCCCACATCGTACTCGCTGAACTTCACCGAGGCCGAGATGGGCAAGACCTACGACCTGCGCAACTACGTTACCGTAACTCCTGATGGCGCCACGCTGCCCGACAACCTCATGTGGAATGTCTACACTGCGGATTACGGCGATGCCAGCGCCTATGCTACGATTAACAACAACATCCTCACCCCCCTGCAGACGGGCAACGGACTCATCCTCAAGCTCGTTACAGACCCAGCCGGCGGCGGAGTGGAAAGCACCTTCAACATCGTACAATATGCCACAGGCATCAATCTGCTGCAGACCTCTATCACCGTGAATCGCGAAGAGACCTATTCTGCCGAACTGGATGCCTTCATGCATGAGGGCACGGCCTACGAACTGGTGCCCGCAGGCTCCACAGCCAATGTGGGTTGGGAGACAGAGGACGCCACCATCCTCCAGTGGTCCGACCGCGGCTTCTACATCCCCATCAAGGGAGGCACCACACGCATCCGCCCGTACATCAACAAAGCCGACGGCAGCAAGATTTATCCCAGCGGCTGGATTACCGTCAAGGTCGTAGTGCCCGTTACCGGCATCACCATCGACCCCAGCATCTACGGAGGCACCTTCAAGGCCAACGTGGGCGATACGCATCTCTATGAGCGTCTGGTAAAGATGATTACCATCCTGCCCGCCGATGCCACCGACAAGAGCTACACCATCACTATGAATGACAACGAAGCCATCAGCAAGACAGGCGCAAACACCTTCAAGGCCATCGCTGCCGGTCTGGCACGCTTCACCGTCACCGCTAACGGAGCCAACGACCCCACCGGCACTTCCACCGTGTCCGAAAGTATCGACATACAGGTGCTGGCCGTACCCGCTGTGACCATCAACAGCACCACACTGGGCACCTATAAGATAGAAGACGGCAATCCGCAGGACATCACGATGGATGTGCACAACAACGTTACGGTCATTGACCCCGACCCCAATATCAACTGGGAGGAACAAACGGTCAGCGTCAGCGGTACTTCCGTAACGGCTACGGACATCAACTTCGACCTTTCTGGTCTGAATGGTACGTTCACCGCCGTTTCGGCCGGTACGACCACGGTCACCATCAACCTTCGTTGGCCGAACTACGACGACTGGGGCATTGGCAACACAACCGCTTCCGTAGCATACAAAACGGACAGCAAATCGTTCCAGATAGTAGTCACCGAGAGCGCCACTCTGGCCAGCTTCAACGTAGCCGTAACGGGCGCCGTGGCCGGACAGACGGGTACCATCACCTTCACACCGCAACCCGTGGGCGCCGAATTTGACGTCAACACCATCAACTTCCGCATACAAAACGGTCTCAGCGGCCAGTGGCTGGATCAACTCAGCGTAACACAAAAGTCCGCCACCACCGACAAGATTGTCTATGAGTTCACATCCACCATACCCGGCATGGTCAGCGTGGAGGTCACCGACGTAATGGGCGCCCGTGTGGCTTTGGTTGACCCCAATGCCACCACGACGGGAGAATTCACAGGCTTCGAAATAGGCTACCCCGTCAACTTCTCGGCCGGATGGCAGTGGCGCAGCAATACCTGCGGCGTGGTTGCTCCCGACAAATTCGAGTCTGTTTATACTACAGCTAACCTGCAGGAAATACGCACACAGCGCGAACTGCTCTACAACGACCCAAGCTGGGGCTTCTATGGTACGCTGATGAACGGCAACGGACTGCTGCAGGGTCAGTGCTACAAGCTGAAGATGAAGAACGCACAGAGCAGCGTCCTCTACGGCAGCTCCGTAGCCAACGCCTCACAGATTGCCTACAGTACGAGCGACGCTACGAACACCATCACCATTACGCTGAATCCCGGATGGAACTGGATTGGTTCGCCCTATCTCTTCAATCGCCTGCTCAACAACGTTCTTGTAAGCAATACTACAGAACTCGACGGTGCAGTCATCGTTGGCCGAAACGGTTCTGCCGAGCTCGGCAACGGCACTTGGCAGGGTGACATGGACACCATGGGCAGCGGCTTGGGCTACATCATCAAGAACCCCACCTCTACGAGAATTCAAATCGACCTCCCCATGGAGTTGACTATGAATCCCGGCGACGAAGGTACGCAAGTGGGCGTGAAGGCTTCCGGCCTGGGCGGCAACGTATGGAAATACGACGACACCCGCTTCATGGACAACATGACGATGGTCTGCACATTCGAAGACCTCGACAACCCCGAACGCTACAGCATCGGCGCATTCGTCGGCGATGAGTGCCGCGGCGAGGGCATCCTGACGGGCGACAAGGCATTCGTCACGGTACATTGCGATGGCGGCGAGCTCGTAAGCTTCAAACTCTACGACACCTGGACCGGCGAGATGACAAGCGTCAAGGAGGTCGTTGCGGCACAGACCCGCATCGGCTCCCTGAAGGCTCCATTCGTAATGCATGCCGACACACAGACAACTGGCATCAATGCCATCAGCGGCGCTGCAAACCAGACTGAAACCTACGACCTTACGGGCCGTCGTGTCAGCGGTCAGCAGCATGGCGTGAGCCTGCAGCGCACCAAGAACGGCAACATCCGCAAGGTGGTTGTAAAATAAACGCTACATGAGGAAAGGGTCTACAGGACACCATGGTTCCACAAAAACTTGTGTCCTATAGACCCTCTCCTCTTCCTCTTGAAAACAAAACCTTAAACCTGCGCATCATAGGCGCGATAACGACACCTGAAAATAATGAGTAGTCAACGCTTCCGCCAACCATTGATGGTCCTATTGC
>CAMOUQ010000080.1 GCA_946626595.1 uncultured Prevotellaceae bacterium
TCTCATTTTCTCATTTTCTCAAAACTCCAGTTCCAGTTGCTTAGCCCCGAGGAGGGTAAACGTCAGGCGGTGGTAGGGTGTGGTGCCGTATTGGCGTATGGCCTCGCGGTGGACGGGTGCAGGATAGCCTTTATTCTGGTCCCAATGGTACTGGGGGTACTCCAGATGTATCTGTTTCATGTAGTCGTCGCGGTAGGTCTTGGCCAAGACTGAGGCGGCGGCTATGCTCATATATGTGGCGTCGCCTTTGACGACGGTGGTGTGTGGAATGTCCTCGTAGGGCATGAAGCGGTTGCCGTCGATGAGCAGATGTTGGGGGCGTAACTTCAGTGCGGCCACGGCGCGGTGCATAGCCAGGATAGAAGCTCGCAGGATGTTTATCTCGTCAATCTCCTGGTTTGTAGCCACGCCAAGGGCCCAGGCTAAGGCTTCGCGCTGGATGACCTCGCGCAACTGGTAGCGGCGTCGCTCGGTGAGTTGCTTGGAGTCGTTGAGCAGGGGGTCGCGGAAGTCCTGTGGCAGAATGACGGCTGCCGCAAACACGGGGCCTGCCAGGCATCCGCGTCCGGCCTCGTCGCAACCGGCCTCCAATCTTCCTGCTTGCAGATAGGGTTTGAGCATCAGAACATGGTTTGTATGCGTTGGATGGCAGCCACCAGGGCATCGACTTCCTCACGCGTATTGTAGAGGGCGAACGAGGCCCTGCAGGTGCCTTCGATGCCGAGGCGGTGCATGAGGGGCTCGGCGCAGTGGTGACCCGTGCGTACGGCTATACCGAGGCGGTCGAGCAGAGTGCCCATGTCGAGGTGGTGGATGTTACCGACCTGGAAACTGATGACGGCATCGTGGATGGCTACGTCGCCGGGGCCATATATCTTCATGCCCGGCACCTCCATCATGCGCTGCATGGCATAGGCGGTGAGGTCTTTTTCGTGGGCCTCGATGGCATCGAGACCGACGGAACTGACATAGTCCAGGGCGCGGGCCAGACCGGTGGAGGCCACATAGTCGGGCGTGCCGGCCTCGAACTTATAGGGCAGGTCGTTGAAGGTGGTCTTCTCGAACGTGACGGTCTTTATCATCTCGCCACCGCCCATGTAGGGTGGGATGCGGTCGAGCCACTCTTCCTTTCCATAGAGGACGCCAATGCCCGTGGGGCCGTAAATCTTGTGCCCACTGAAGGCGAAGAAGTCGCAGTCGAGGTCTTGCACGTCGACCCGGAAGTGTGGCGTGCTCTGTGCACCGTCGACCAGGACGGGCACGCCGTGACCGTGGGCGATGCGTATGATGTCCTTGACGGGGTTGACCGTACCCAGGACGTTGCTGACCTGGGTGATCGACACCAGTCGGGTGCGGTCGTTGAAATAAGAGTCTATGTCGTCGAGGCAAAGCGTGCCCTCGTCGGTGATGGGCAGTACGCGGAGCCGTATGCCCTGACGGGCCTGCAGCAACTGCCAGGAGACGATGTTGGAGTGGTGCTCCATTTCGGTGATGATGACTTCGTCGCCCTCCTTCATCATGGCCTGTCCGAAGCACGTGGCCACAAGGTTGATGCTCTCCGTGGTGCCACGGGTGAAAACGATTTCGCTGGCAGAACGGGCATTCAGGAAGCGGCGCACGGTCTCGCGAGCCCCTTCGTGGAGGTCGGTGGCTTGCTGCGAGAGGAAGTGTACGCCACGGTGCACGTTGGCGTTGACGTTGTAGTACTCGTCCGTCATGGCTTCCACCACCTGGCGCGGCTTCTGCGTCGTGGCGGCATTGTCGAGATACACCAGGGGATACTTCTCGTAAATCTTCCTTCCCAGAATGGGAAAATCGGCCCTGGCCCCTCTCCCAACCTCCCCCGATGGGGAGGAAAGGTTTGTTTTGCAGTTTGTATCCTTTCCGTTATTCATATTTATATATTGTATATACTCCCTCCCCTCGGGGAGGGCAAGGGGTAAGGGTCGCATTTATTTGCAAAGGCGGCAGCCCTCGCACTTCGACAGTTCGCCCCGGAAGCGCTTCTCTACGAGATAGTGCAGACGATCGCACAGGGGTTCGAGGGTGATGCTGTCAAGCACCTCACCGGCAAAGGCAAACTTCAGCAGCATGCGGGCCTCATCGAGGGGGATGCCGCGCTGACGCATGTAGAAGAGGGCCTGTTCGTTGAGCTGACCGACGGTGCTGCCATGCGAGCACTTGACGTCGTCGGCATAAATCTCGAGCATCGGCTGGGTGTACATCCGGGCGGTATCCGTTGCCACCAGGTTGGCATTGGTCTCCTGCGAGGTGGTCTTCTGCGCCCCTTCGCGCACCAGGACACGGCCGGCAAAGGCCCCTACGGCCTCACCGTCGAGGACGTACTTATAGAGTTCCGTACTCTGGCAGTTGGGCACGCGGTGGTCGATGAGGGTATTATTGTCGACATGTTGCTGTTTGTCGGCAATGACGCAGCCAAACATGCGCGTCTCGGCATACGGTCCGCTGAGCGTGACATCCGTACGATTGCGGGTCAGTCCGTTGTGGAGGGTCAGGCTGTCGATGGTGGCCGTGCTTGCACGCTGCTGGTCGACGTAGGTATTGGCAAAGCGATGGCTCTTGACATGCGTCTCCTCCAGTTCGTACAACTCCAGATGGGCATTCTCGCCCACATAGACCTCCGAGACCTGAGTGGCCAGGAAGTTGTGGTCGTCGATGGCATGGTCGCAAAAGAGCAACTTCACCTGGGCACCGTCCTCCACCACGACGAGCAGGCGGCGGTTCACCATCAGGTCGACATCGGCCCGCAGGATATTGATAATCTGCAGGGGCCGCTCCACGACCACGCCCTTGGGCACATGTACGAAGAGTCCGTCCTGGCAGAACATTGTGTTCAGGGCATTCAGTCCGTCCTTGCTGCTGCGGGCCAGACGGCCGTAATATTTCTCGATGAATTGGGGATTATTCCGGGCAGCCTCAGCCAACGACATCACTTCCACGCCTTCGGGCAGATTGGCCTTGGGCAATGCCTTGTCGTAGAATCGGTCGTTGACGACGAAGTAGAGCGACGTGCTGAGGTTGGGCACATCGCAGCGGAAGACATCGTAGGGATTGACAGGAATGTCGATGTGGCGAAGGTTCAGCCCATAGTCCGGGGCGAACGATTCGGCCACGTTGGTGTACTTATACCGTTCCAACTTCTGTGTGGGCAGCCCCAGTCGGCAGAAGTCTTCGTAGGCCTGCTCGCGCTTGGCATTCAGCACAGAGGCCGAATGCTCGTTTATGAGCGAACGGCAAGCCTCGTACAAGTCTATGTATTGTTTCTCTGAATTCATGACGCAACTTTGTTATGCACGGGGCTGTATGAATTGCTCGAAACCCTCCTGCTCAATCATCGTGGCCACTTCGGGACCGCCGGTGTGGACTATCTGTCCGCCGATGAGCACATGGATGATGTCTGGGCGGAGATAGTCGAGCAGGCGCTGATAGTGGGTGATGACCAGTGCACTGGTCTCCGGTGTGCGCAGTTTGTTGAAGCCTTCGGCCACTATGCGCAGGGCGTCCACGTCGAGTCCCGAGTCGGTCTCGTCGAGGATGGCAAACGTAGGCTCCAGCATGGCCATCTGGAAGATTTCGTTCCGCTTCTTCTCGCCACCCGAGAATCCCTCGTTCACACTGCGGTTGGCCAGTTTGTTATCCAGTTCCACTATCTTGCGACGCTCGCGCATCAGCTTGAGGAATTCGGTGGCCGGGACGGGGTCCATTCCCTGTGCCTTACGCTTGGCATTGAGGGCCGCACGCATGAAGTTGTTCATCGACACGCCGGGTATCTCCACCGGTTGCTGGAACGACAGGAATATGCCTTCGTGGGCACGCTCCTCGGGAGCCATGGCCAGGAGGTCCTTGCCGTTGAATGTGATGCTTCCCTGCGTCACTTCGTAAGCCGGATGGCCCACGATGATGTTCGACAGCGTGGACTTGCCTGCCCCGTTTTGTCCCATCAGGGCATGCACTTCGCCGTCCTTGATGGTCAGACTGATGCCCTTCAATATCTCTTTGCCATTGATGCTGGCATGCAAATTCTTTATTTCTAACACTTTTCTTCCTTGTTACTATGTTCGGTATATCGGGATTGCGATTCTTCAGCCTACTGCCCCCTCGAGACTGACGCCGAGCAACTTCTGTGCCTCAGCAGCAAACTCCATGGGCAGTTTGTTCAGTACGTCCTTGGCATAGCCGTTGACAATGAGCCCCACGGCGTCCTCAATAGGTATGCCGCGCTGGTTGCAATAGAAGAGCTGGTCCTCCGAGATTTTGCTCGTCGTGGCTTCGTGCTCCACCACGGCGGTTGGGTTCTGCACGTCCATATAGGGGAACGTGTGCGCCCCACACTGCGAGCCCAGCAACAGCGAGTCGCAGGAGGAGTAGTTGCGTGCCCCGTCGGCATGTTTGCCCACCTTCACCAGTCCGCGGTAGGCATTCTGGCTGCGTCCGGCACTGATGCCTTTGCTGATAATCGTACTCTTGGTATTCTTGCCCAGGTGTATCATCTTCGTTCCCGTGTCGGCCTGCTGATAGTTGTTGGTCAGGGCCACGCTGTAGAACTCAGCCTGGCTGTTGTCGCCGGAGAGCACACAGCTGGGATATTTCCACGTGATGGCACTGCCCGTCTCCACCTGTGTCCACGAGAGACGGCTGTCGGCTCCGCGCAGATGGCCTCGCTTGGTCACAAGGTTCAGCACGCCGCCCTTGCCGTCCTTGTCGCCGGGATACCAGTTTTGCACGGTAGAGTACTTCACCTCTGCCCGCTCCATGACTACTATCTCTACGATGGCGGCATGCAGCTGGTTCTCGTCGCGCATCGGTGCGGTACAGCCTTCGAGATAGGACACGTACGAGTCGTCGTCGGCCACGATGAGGGTGCGTTCGAACTGTCCCGTACCTCGTGCATTGATGCGGAAGTAGGTACTCAGCTCCATGGGGCAACGGACGCCCTTGGGGATGTAGACGAACGAACCGTCTGAGAAGACAGCCGAATTGAGCGCAGCAAAAAAGTTATCGCGATAGGGAACCACCGAGCCCAGATACTGCCGCACCAGGTCGGGATGCTCGCGCACAGCCTCCGAGATGGAGCAGAAGATGATGCCCTTCTCCTTCAGCCGTTCACGAAAGGTAGTCTTCACCGACACCGAGTCCATGACAGCGTCCACGGCCATTCCGCTCAGCGCCATACGTTCCTCCAGGGGAATGCCCAGTTTGTCGAACGTCTTCATCAGTTCGGGGTCTATTTCTTTCGACGTGCTGTCCGTCTTCTGCGCCGTCGGGTCGGCATAGTATGAAATGTCCTGATAGTCTATCTTGGGCATGTCCAGATGTCCCCACGTGGGTTCCTCCAGCGTCTGCCAGTAGTGGAAAGCCTTCAGGCGGAACTCGAGCAGCCACTCGGGTTCACCTTTCTTTTCGGAGATGAGCCGCACGACATCCTCCGACAGACCTTTCTCGATGATGTCTGTGGCAACATCCGTCGTGAAGCCATACTCGTACTTCTTGTCGGCTATCTCCTTTATCAGTTTATTATCCTTATTCTCCTCCATTCTTTTCAACCTCCTTGTTTACATCCGGGAACAATACGTTGGGCACGGCCTCCAGGGCCTTCACCACGGGGTTTTGTTCCATCTTGTGTTTGGCTTCGCGCACTTTGTCGATGGCCAGGATGATGCAGCCAAGCAGAAAGGCAAACTTCAGGAATCCGGCCACGGCACCCAGCAGTCTGTTCATGGTGCCGATGACCAGGAGTTTGTCCAGCAACTTCGTCACCAGCCACGCTGCAACGCCCAGCACCAGGGGCACTCCCAGCCAGATCAGCAGGAAACCCAGCAAGCCCACCTCGGCCTGTTTGTAAAAGTAATAGGCCATATAGATGCCTACAAATATACCGGTGAAAGAAATGACTTCCTTGACGAAGCCATTTCTCCACCCCTGGAATGCTCCGTAGAGCAATATCGCAAGACAAATAAGTTCTACTATCACAACTTAGCCTTAATCTCTATTTCCTGGAAGGTTTCGAGGATATCACCCTCACGCAAATCATTATAGTTAACGAGCGAGATACCGCACTCGAAGTTGGTGGAAACCTCCTTCACGTCGTCCTTGAAACGCTTCAGGGCATTGATTTCGCCCGTATGCACGACGATGCCGTCGCGGATGACGCGGGCCTTGTTCGTGCGGCTGACCTTGCCCTCGATGACGTAGGCACCGGCCACGGTTCCCACCTTCGAGATGTGGTAGACCTGGCGCACCTCCACCTGGGCAGTAACTTCCTCCTTGATTTCGGGCGAAAGCATGCCTTCCATGGCATCGCGCACCTCTTCGATGGCATCGTAGATGACGCTGTACGTACGGATATCCACACCCTCCTGGTCGGCCAGCTTGCGGGCAGCAGCCGACGGGCGCACCTGGAAGGCCACGATGATGGCGTCCGAGGCGGCAGCCAGGTTGACATCGTTCTCGCTGATCTGTCCGACGCTCTTCTGGATGACGTTGACCTGAATCTTCTCCGTAGAGAGTTTCAGCAGCGAGTCGCTCAGGGCCTCGATGGAGCCGTCCACGTCGCCCTTGACGATGATGTTCAGTTCCTTGAAGTTACCCAGGGCTATGCGGCGACCGATTTCGTTCAGGTCGACACGCTTCATCGTGCGCAGACCCTGTTCGCGGGCCAACTGCTCACGCTTGTTGGCAATCTCGCGGGCCTCCTGGTCGGTGTCCATCACATGGAAGGCATCGCCGGCCGTGGGTGCTCCGTTCAGGCCCAGGATGGTGGCAGCCTGCGAAGGACCGATCTCCTTGACGCGCTGACCACGCTCGTTGAACATGGCCTTGACGCGACCGTAGCTCGTACCGGCCAGCATGACGTCGCCCACGCGGAGCGTACCGTTGCTGCACAGCACCGTAGCCACATAGCCGCGGCCCTTGTCGAGCGACGACTCGATGACCGTACCCGTACCCTTGCGGTTGGGGTTGGCCTTCAGGTCGAGCATCTCGGCCTCCAGGAGGACCTTCTCCAGCAGTTCCTTGACACCGGTGCCCTTCTTGGCACTGATGTCCTGGCTCTGGTACTTGCCGCCCCAGTCCTCGACCAGGAAGTTCATGTTGGCCAGATGCTCCTTGATCTTCTCGGGATTGGCGGCAGGCTTATCTATCTTGTTGATGGCAAAGACAATGGGGACATTGGCAGCCATGGCGTGGTTGATGGCCTCCTTGGTCTGCGGCATGATGTCGTCGTCGGCAGCCACGATGATGATGGCAATGTCGGTGACCTGTGCACCACGGGCACGCATGGCAGTGAAGGCCTCGTGACCGGGGGTGTCGAGGAACGTAACATGTCGGCCGTCGTCGAGCGTCACGTTGTAGGCACCGATGTGCTGCGTGATGCCGCCGGCCTCACCGGCAATGACGTTGGTCTGGCGGATATAGTCGAGCAGCGAAGTCTTACCGTGGTCGACATGTCCCATCACCGTAACGATGGGCGCACGCGGCTGCAGGTCTTCCTCGCTGTCCTCTTCCTCTACGACTGCCTCGCTGACCTCGGCACTGACGTATTCGGTGGTGAATCCGTATTCCTCAGCAATGAGGTTGATGGTCTCGGCGTCCATGCGCTGGTTGATGCTGACCATGATGCCGATGCTCATGCAGGTACCGATAATCTTGGTGACGGGCACGTTCATCATCGTTGCCAACTCGTTGGCGGTGACGAATTCCGTCAGCTTCAGCACCTTGCTCTCCTCGGCCTGGTGTTCCAGTTCCTCCTCCATGCCTTGGCGGATGGCGTCGCGCTTCTCGCGGCGGTACTTGGCGCCCTTGCCCAGTTTGTTGTCCTTCGATGTCAGTCGGGCCAGCGTCTCACGAACCTGCTTGGCCACTTCCTCGTCGCTCACCTCCTGTGGCAGTACGGTCTGCTTGGGCTGGTTCTTCTTTTTCTTCTTTCCGCCGCCCTGGCCTTGCTGTTGGTTCTGGTTGTTGTTCTGCTTGTTGCGGTTCTGGTTGTTGCCGCCGCCCTGCTGTTGGTTGGCCACGGCATTCACGTCCACCCGCTGCTGTCCGATGCGGGCACGCTTCTGCTTGCCCTGCTTCTCCTCGCGTTCCTTGCGCTTCTCTTCCTTGCTCTTCTTCTTGGGGCGCGTGCTCTGGTTCATGGCCGACAGGTCGATGTGGCCCTTCACCGTCAGCGAGGGTGCAACCACGTTCTCCTTGGTCAGGCGGAAGACTCCGTCCTCCGACACATCGCCGATGACGGGCTTTTCCTTCTTTTTCTTCTCGGCCTTGGGGGCAACGGTTTCCTTGGCAGGTGCGGCCTGGGGCTCAGCTACAGGCTGTGGGGCCTCCACGGCTTCCGGCTCTGCCTTGGGTTCGGGCTTGGCCTCCACCATGGGCTCGGGCTTCACCTCCTGTTTGGGTGTCTCCACTGCGGGCTGTGCCACCGCTTCAGGCGCAGGCTTCGGCTTCTCGGCGGGCTTGGGCTTGTTGAGGTCAATCTTGCCCACCACCTTCGGACCACTGACGTTCACCCTTGTGGTTTCGGCCATCACCTCCTCGCGGCGGGCAGCCTTTTCCTTCTCCTTGGTGCTCTGCCGCTGCTGTTGCATCTCGGTGACTTCCTTGCGGAGGCCCTTGTCGGGACTAAATTCCTTGAGCAACATCTCGTATTGTTCTTCCGTTATGCGGCTGTTGGGATTAGCCTCCACCTCCGTGAAGCCTTTCTTCTGCAGGAACTCGACGGCCGTCTGCAGTCCTACATTACATTCCTTGGTTGCTTTATTTAGTCTTATACTCATAATTACTATTGATTTGGAATTAAGGATTAAAGATTAGGGATTTGGGATCTCTATTCTTGTTCCTCTTCGTCCTCGAATTCGGCGGCCAATATGCGCAGTGTTTCGTCTACGGTTTCCTCTTCCAGGTCGGCCTCCTTGATAATCATCTCGCGCGGAGCGTTCAGCACCTGGCGGGCGGTGGTCAGGCCTATCTTCTTCAGTTCCTCGATAACCCAAGGTTCGATTTCGTCGGCGAAGTCGTCGAGCTGCACGTCTTCCTCCTCCTCGGAATCCAGTTCGCGGAAGACATCGATGGTGTATCCGGTCAGCATGGAGGCCAGCTTGATGTTGGCACCGCCCTTACCGATGGCCAGGCTCACCTGGTCGGGATTCAGGAATACCTCGGCCTTCTTAGCCTCCTCGTCCAGTTCCACACGATTGACGTTGGCGGGACTCAGTGCACGTGTGATGAAGAGTTGGGGGTTGGCCGTATAGTTGAGCACGTCGATGTTCTCGCCACGGAGTTCGCGCACGATGCCGTGCACACGGCTACCCTTCACACCCACGCAGGCTCCTACGGGGTCTATGCGCTCGTCGTAGCTCTCCACGGCCACCTTGGCACGTTCGCCGGGGATGCGGGCCACGCGGTGTATGGTGATGAGTCCGTCGTTGATTTCGGGCACCTCGGCCTCCATCAGTCGCTTCAGGAAGTCGTTGCTGGTGCGGCTCAGAATAATCTTGGGATTGCCATTGGCATTGTCCACGCGCAGGATGACGGCCCTGACGGTCTCGCCCTTGCGGAAGAAGTCGCCGGGTATCTGCTCCTGCTTGGGCAGCA
>CAMOUQ010000081.1 GCA_946626595.1 uncultured Prevotellaceae bacterium
CCGCTTCGTCGTGGCCACTCGCAACCATTAAAAACTTTACACCTATTTTACACCTATTTTACACCTTCTTTACACCTATTTTACACCTTCTTTACACCTTGTTTACACCTTTTATGCAAAAAGACACGATTCCATCGGAAAGTGAGGCCTTCAACAGAGCCGCATCGCTCTGCAGTCGCAGCGAATACTGCACCAGCCAGATAGGGGAGAAACTCTACCGCTGGGGACTGCCTGCCGAAGTCCGCGAGCGGGTGCTGGCGCGGTTGGTGGCAGAGCGCTACATCGACGAATCTCGGTTTGCCCGGGCCTATGCCCTCGATAAGCTGCGTTACAACCATTGGGGGCGGGTGAAGATAGACCAGATGCTGAGCATGCTGGACATTCCTGCCGACGTTCGCCAGGCGGCCATCGACGAACTGCCCGACGACGAATATGAGAGCATACTGCATCGGCTGGTCGAGCAGAAGTGGCCGTCCATCCAGGGGCGCAGCGACTATGAGCGACGGGCGAAACTTGCCCGATACCTCGTGGGCAAGGGGTTCGAGGCGTCGCTGGCCTTCCGGATGCTTGACGATTAATCTTTATTTTTGCGCGTGCATGATGCGTATTTTTTCGTGCGCATGGTGTGTATT
Source organism: uncultured Prevotellaceae bacterium (assembly GCA_946626595.1). Classification (GTDB taxonomy): domain Bacteria; phylum Bacteroidota; class Bacteroidia; order Bacteroidales; family Bacteroidaceae; genus Physcousia. The sequence goes on from CAMOUQ010000081.1 coordinate 633, forward strand.
ACGCTATTTTTTCGTACCTTTGCGCCAAAATTAAGAAACCAAAGATAAAGATATGAAGACGTTAGAGAAAATCTTTGCAGCCAAGTTGCTGAACATTAAGGCTATTAAGCTTCAGCCCAATAACCCCTTTACGTGGGCCAGTGGATGGCATTCGCCTTTCTATTGCGACAACCGCAAGACGCTGTCGTATCCCGAACTTCGCACCTTTGTGAAGGTGGAGACGGCGCGCATCGTCATGGAGCGTTTCCCCGAAGTCGATGCCGTGGCCGGTGTGGCTACGGGTGCCATACCTCAGGGCGCTCTGGTGGCCGACCTCCTGGCCAAGCCCTTTGTCTATGTTCGTTCGAAACCCAAAGACCACGGACTGGAGAACCTCATCGAGGGCGAACTGAAGCCGGGCATGAAGGTGGTGGTCATTGAAGATCTCATTTCCACGGGCGGAAGCAGTCTGAAGGCCGTCGAGGCCATTCGCCAGAACGGCTGCGAGGTCATCGGCATGGTGGCTGCCTACACCTATGGTTTTCCCGAGGCCGAACGCGCCTTCAAGGAGGCGAAGGTGACCCTGGTGACCCTCACCAACTACGAGGCCGTGGTGGCCGAGGCACTGCGTATCGGCTACATTGCCGAGGCCGACGTGGAACTTCTGCACGAATGGCGTAAGGACCCTGCAAACTGGAAGAAGTAATGACCAAGTACGAAAGCACAGTTAAGAAGATATATGCTCCGGTGGGGCATGTCTATGCCAAATTCAGCGACCTGACCCATCTGTCCGTCATCCAGGACCGCCTGGCCGACCCTGCCTTCGAGCAGTTGATTCGCCAGCAGGCCGGCGATAAAGTCAACGACGAACAACTGGCACAGTTGAAGCGCCTCGTGGCAAACATGCAGTTCGACCGCGACTCGGTTACGGTGGAGGCTGGTCCCTTGGGAGCCGTCTCGCTGCGCATCATCGAACGCGAGGAGCCCAAGTTGGTGAAGTTCCAGACCGAGAATTCGCCCATTGCGGCCAATCTATGGATTCAACTGTTGCCCGCTTCCGACGTGCAGTGCGCCATGAAGGTGACCCTGGGTGCCGACCTCAACTTCCTGATGAAGCAGATGCTGAAGGGCAAGCTCCAGGACGGTGTGGAACGTCTGGCCGACATGCTGGCTATGATAGGGAATTCATAGGAAATCCTAGGCAGTCTTAGGCATTCCTAGGCAATCCTAGGCCAACCTAGGCATTCATAGGACATCCTAGGCCAACCTAGGCATTCCTGGGACATCCTAGGCTTATAAAAATATAGAAAACGATGGAAAAACTTTGGGACAAGGGCTACGACATTAACGAAGAAATTGCCCGTTTCACCGTTGGCCGAGACCGTGAGCTCGACCTCTATCTGGCTCGCCATGACGTGTTGGGCTCTATGGCCCACATCACCATGCTGGAGAGCATCGGATTGCTCACCCGCGACGAGTTGGACGCCCTGCTGGCCGAACTGCGCAGCATCTACCGCGATGCCGAGGAAGGCCGTTTCGAGATAGAGGAGGGCATCGAGGATGTGCATTCGCAGGTCGAACTCCTGCTCACGCGCCGTCTGGGCGACGTGGGTAAGAAGATTCACAGCGGACGCAGCCGCAACGACCAAGTGCTCGTCGACCTGAAACTGTGGACGCGCGAGCAGTTGCGCCTCGTGGCCGAGGATGTCAGGGGCCTCTTCGACGAACTGCAGCAGCAGAGCGAGCACTACAAGCATGTGCTCATGCCCGGCTACACCCACCTGCAGGTGGCTATGCCCTCGAGTTTCGGTCTGTGGTTTGGGGCGTACGCCGAAAGTCTGGTCGACGACCTCGTCATGTTGCAGGCCGCCTACCGCATCACCAACCGCAACCCCTTGGGCTCGGCAGCCGGCTACGGCAGCAGTTTCCCTCTGAATCGCCAGATGACCACCGACCTGCTGGGCTTTGACTCGATGGACTACAACGTGGTGTATGCCCAGATGGGACGCGGAAAGACGGAGCGGAACGTCAGTTTTGCGCTGGCCGGAATTGCCGGCACATTGTCGAAGTTGGCCTTCGATGCCTGCCTCTTCAATAGTCAGAACTTCGGCTTCGTCCGCCTGCCCAAGGAGTGCACCACGGGCTCCAGCATCATGCCCCACAAGAAGAACCCCGACGTCTTCGAACTGACACGCGCCAAGTGCAACAAACTGCAGGCCTTGCCCCAGCAGATAACCCTGATAATGAACAACCTGCCCAGCGGCTATTTCCGCGACCTGCAGATTCTGAAGGAGGTCTTCCTGCCCGCCTTCCAGGAGTTGCACGACTGTCTGTCGATGGCCACCTACATCATCAGCCGCATGGAGGTGAACGAGGACATCCTCTCTGACACCCGCTACGACCTGATGTTCAGCGTCGAAGAGGTGAACCGCCTGGCAGCCGAGGGCATGCCCTTCCGCGATGCTTACAAGAAGGTGGGCATGGACATCGAGGCCGGTCGGTTCCAGCCCCGCAAGGAAGTTCACCATACCCACGAAGGCAGCATCGGCCATCTCTGCACCGAGCAAATCCGTGCCCTGATGCAGCAGGTCTGGGACAGTTTCGACTTCCAGAGAGCCATCGATGCTGAACAAGAACTCTTAACCAATCCTAAACACCAAACCTCCTAAACACCAAACCTCCTAACCCCCAGACCCCTCCTAACCTCCCCTTGTAGGGGAGGGATAGTTACTGATTGTAGGGGAGGAATAGTTACTGATTGTAGGGGAGGGATAGTTACTGACGATGATTAGAATTCCTCAAATATCCAAGTTCATACCATCCCTCCCCTGCAAGGGGAGGTTAGGAGGGGTCTGGAGGTTAGGAGGGGGCTGGAGTTTAGGATGTGTTGGGGCCCTATTTTTCCTTTTAACCTCCTGCTCGGGCGAACTGGTGAGCAACAAGTATTGCAACCTGCAGGCGCGTTTCTCCTTCTCCCCCGTCAACAGCATCTCGCAGTTGTATTCCTCCTGCGAGTCGATGGGCGAGTGGTGTACCGTGGTGGCGGACGGCAAGAGGTTCCTCTTTACCAAGCCCGACGGCTCGCAAGGCTTTGCCAACCAGCTGCAGATGCAAGGATATTCGGGCTTCTACATGGGCATCAGCGGTTTCATCGTCGGTCTGCCCAATATCCCCGAGTTGGGCGAGATGCAGAGCGTGGTTACCTGTTACGACCTGGTATGCCGGAATTGTTGGGAATACCGCACCATAGCACCGCGCCTCACGCTGCAGGAGGGTGGTTATGCCTATTGCCGTCGCTGCCAACTCACCTACGACCTCAATAATACGGGCCAGGTGAGCCACGCCGCAGGCACCCAGGGAGAGGCTAACAAACCCCTCTATCGCTACCGCGTGTATTACGGAAACAATACGCTGAACATAAATAATCCATAGGCTAAGGATTATTTTTTAATCTTTAATTTTCTATTCTTAATTTAATTTATTACCTTTGCACCCGTTAGCCGCCCAGATGGTGGAATTGGTAGACACGAGGGACTTAAAATCCCTTGGCCTAACAGCCGTACGGGTTCGAGTCCCGTTCCGGGCACTGACAAAAAATCCCCGCTGCTCAACGCATGAGCAGCGGGGATTTTTTTTATCCTTATCCGAACCTCAGGCTGACCCGGGCGAACCCGGGCAGGCCTGAGATGTTCAGTTCGTTTCTCACTTAACGATGACCTTGAGCTATGCTCGAGCTCGTTCACATTTGAACGAACCCGAGCATGCTACGGTTCATTTCTCACTTAACCACGATCTTCTTGCCATTGATGATGTAGAGGCCCTTGACAGCCTTTGCAACACGCTGGCCGGCCAGGTTGTAGATGGCGAACGACTTGCTGTTGTTGGCCTCGGCGGCGATGCCTTCTACGGCATTGCCTTCTGCGCCAATGTAGAACAGCTTGAAGTTGTCAGCGGCAATCCAGTTGGCATTGGTCTCCTTCACGAAGATACCGATGGTGACGGGGGTCTTGCCGTCGCTCTTGAACTCTACTTGGTAGCGAGCGGGACGTGCGTCAGCAACACCTTCGGGTACGCCCATGGGAGTCGACCAAGTGTTGGTGCCGTCGGTAACGCCCAGGTTCACACCCTGGATGCCGCCCTCGGGATAACCCATCTGGGCAACAGCGTGACCCTCGGCCTGCAGTACGTATGTACCCTCGGGCAGGGCAGCAGCCAGCTTCTGGCTGATGGCTCCGTCGGTGAGGACGGCACCGCTGCGCCAGCACTCGATGAACTGGTCGAGCGTTACGACTTCTTCCTCAGGCAGAGGATTCTCAGCATCGGTGTCGTTGGTGTAGGTGCTGTTGTTCTGGTAACCATTGTTCTGGCCCAGTGCATCCACGGTCCAATAGTTGGCATTGCCGTTGTCGAAGTTGTCGTTGAAGATGATGCCGGTGACGTCGAGCGGATTCTCGCTGCTGGCCGTAGCGGCCTCGGGCTGACCCATTACGTAGGCCACCCATGCCACGGGCAGAGCATCCATCCATGCCTGGATCTGCTCGTTGCTGGTGAAGCTTTCCTGCGAGATGGAGGTGCTCAGTTCGCTCTCCATATCCATCAGGGCGAAGAATGTCTCGTCGTTGCTGCTGATGTCGGTGGTGGCAGCCTTCTCGTCGTAAACGTTGTAGATGCCCATCAACTTCTCGGCCAGCGTCTGACCTTCGTTGATGTAAGCCATAGACTCGTTCAGCTGGTTGATGATGGCGGTCAGGGTCTCCTCGCTGTCGGTCTGCTTGGCAGCCTCGGCGGCGTTGAGGGCCGTGTTCAGCTTGTCCTCACCTTCGGTGATGGGCACCAGGGTCTGGTCGTTCAGCATTGCGCTGGCCTGCTCGGCGAGCACCTGTACCTGTTCGTACAGAGCGTTCTGGCTCTTACCGTAGTAGTAGATTTCGAAGTTGGTCCAGAGGTTCCACTGGTTGTCGGCCTCGGTGATGGCGTCGTTGCGTGTACCGAACGTCAGGTCGCCTTCGCTTACCAGGTAGGTGCTAACCTCGTTCTGGTAGAACTCAGTGTTGTTGAATGCCCATTCGGCAGCAGCCTGCGAGTTGGGGAGCCAGATGCCGGAGCCTTCGCTCAGCACGTTGCCGTCCTCGTCGGTCTCGGCGGGAACGGTCTCGACATAGCCAGTGGCGGGAGCCTCAGACTGCTCCATGGCGCCCTCGGCGTGGTTCTTCACCTTCACCTTGTTCTCGTTGGCCACGAGGTACATGGTTACGTTGTCCTCACCGGCAATATAAGCGTCGTAGCCGTTGGCGTTGCTGCTGGTGCGCTCAAAGGCGCGAGCCTTGATGACGTATTTACCAGCGGGCAGGTTGGCGATGGTCTGCAGTGCAGAGTAACTGTTCTGCCAAACCTCCCCGTTGTGGTTGTTCACCTTGTAGACGCCACTCAGGCTGCCGGTCTTGACCACCCAACCCAGGGTGTCGTTGTTCTCGGCATAGTCGAGGTTCAGACCCAGCGGGTTGATGCGCAGGGGCTTCTCTTCGGTGGCGGTGGGCAGGGCGTCGCGAACGGCCTTGGCCAGGTTGGCGTCGTAGTTGGCCATCCACTCGTCAATCTTCTCCTTAGCTACGCTGCCGTCCTCGTAGGCGGCCTCGTACTGCTCGGCCAGAGTTACCAGCGTATTGCCCAGGTCGGGGACTTCGGCGTAGGCGTCAGCATCGGTCTGAGCCTTCTTCAGCAGTACCTCCAGGCGCTTATAGTCGGCAACAGAAGCGTTCAGGGCTTCGGCGCAGGCCACCAGCGTCTTGTATGCGGTCTGGAAGTCGGCCTCGTCTTCGTTCACGACGTCGCGGGCGTTGGAGAGAGCCTGTTCCAGGGCCTCCTTCAGTTCGGCGTTGGCCTTGATGGCTTCTACGTCGTCGTAGGTTCCGTTCTCGTCAATCTCCTCCAGGTAGGTCTCCAGGGTGATCTGCCAGGGGTCAACGGGGCCCATGTACTCCAGCGTGAAGTTGTCTGCAGCAATCCAGTTGGCAGTGGTGTTGCGTGTGCGCAGACCCAGAACCAGGTCGCCGCCGGTGCTGGCGAATGTCAGTTCGTAGTGCTCGGGCTGTCCATTACCAGTGTGAATCTCGATGTACTTGTCAATCTCACCGCCAGTAGCGAAGAGTTGGACGCCCGTTACAGGATTGGCGTCGCTGTTGTATTGCTGAACGGCGATGCAGTCCACGGTGAATGAGTACTTACCGGCGGGCAGGTACTGTACGGTCTGCTGCAATTCGGCATCGCCGATGGCGCTGTAACCCAGGCTCTTGTTGAAGCGAGCGTTTGTTTCCGACCAAGCCTCGATGAAGCGGCAGATGGATACGCCATTGTTGGAGTTGGTGTAGGGGTTTCCGCCGTTAGCCTGATAACCGATGTTGGTGGCGTTAGTGCCACCCTTGAAGGTGCATACCCAGCCCTTGATGTCGCCTGTCTCGAAGTCGGGGTTAACGAGCAGAGAGGTGAAGTCTACGGGGTTGCTGGGACTTGCGCCCTCGCCCAGAATGGCCACCTTGGCCTCCATGTATGCACGGAACAGGGCAGCGTATGCTGCATCCAAGGCCTCTGCGTCAGAGCCGTTATACACCTCGGTGTACTGTGCGTAGTCCACTTCCAGGCCCTCTTTCTCGATGGCAACAGCCAGGTCGTAGAGAGCCCGTTTCTTCTCGAGCAGTACCATTGTGCTGGCAAATGCACGCTTGGCCGCGGGGGTTACGAGAATCCAGTCGCAACCGACTCCTTCGTCATTGGGGTTGACATTAGAGTTGACAATGGTTCCGGAACCAATCCAGCCAAACCACTGGTTGTCGTACTCAGCGTTGATGTCGCTACCGAAGTTGATGTCGCTTGCAGCCGTACGGATGCGGTAGTAGCCATTCTCCTGTTTTTCGAAGCTCCAGTAGATAGCCCAACCAGCCTGTCCGTTGTAGTCGATGTAGTTGCTGTCTCCAGCGTCAGTACGACCTACCAGTTTCTGAGCCTTTGAGTTCGGACTGAACATCTGGTAGCCGTTGATAACATCTTCGCCAACAGTTTCTACGTAGCTGATGAAGTAGGGAAGGTCGGCATAGGTGCCTTCACATTTAATAGAGGTTCGCGTTCCCCAGTCGTTTCCACCGCCCAGGTAGCCACCTCCTTGTACGTTGTAGAGGTACAGTGTGTCCTTCACCTCGTCGGTGCTCAGATGGTCGCTAAGGTCTACGCCTTCTGGCTGTCCGCTCGGAGCGGTCCACGTCTGTGCCTGCATGCCAATGGCTACGAGAGCCATGGCAACCAATGAAAGTAGTTTTTTCTTCATTGCTTTAAGGATTTAGTTAGTAATTATGGTTAATAAAAAGTTCTTTCGCATGTTTTCATCGGGGCAAATATAGAAAAAAAGTCTGTTATCGTCAAAACAATTCGGAATTTTTTCCATTTTCTTGTCGACATTGCGACGTATTACCGACATTTCCTTCCTGCCAGCCCGCCTACAACGTATTCCATATTATTATTCCCGCCCGCGCGCACGGAAATCGACACGCCGCCTGCAGGTTTTTGACAACCTCGCGAGAGAAAGTTCCGCCATCGGCGGTGGATGTGCGTTCATCGGCGATGAACGTACGGACGCCGACGATGGATGTACGGACATCGTCGATGGCGGAACTTTTCCTCGCGGCCCTTTCACGAAGTCTGTGTTTGTTGGGCGTTTTTTGTTTGCGAATGTGAAGGATTTTTAGTAACTTCGCCCCCTGATATGCAAAAGGTAAGACCAAAGAAGTTCCTGGGTCAGCACTTTCTGACCGACCTGGGCATAGCCCGTCGCATTGCCGACACGGTGGATGCCTACCCCGATGTGCCCATCCTGGAGGTGGGGCCTGGCATGGGTGTGATGACACAGTTCCTGACCGGCAAGGGGCGCGAACTGAAGGTGGTGGAGATAGACTTTGAGTCGGTGCGCTACCTGCGCGACCACTTCCCCGCACTGGAGGAGGGCATCATCGAGGACGATTTCCTGACGATGCACCTCGACCGTACGTTCCAGGGACGGCCCTTTGTGCTGACGGGCAACTATCCTTACAACATCTCCAGCCAGATCTTCTTCAAGATGCTGGAGTACAAGGACTTCATACCCTGCACCACGGGCATGGTGCAGAAGGAGGTGGCGGAGCGCATCGCCGCCCGCCCGGGCACGAAGGCCTACGGCATACTGTCGGTGCTCATCCAGGCGTGGTACGACGTGGAGTACCTCTTCACCGTGGAGCCCGGCGTGTTCAATCCGCCCCCCAAGGTCCGCTCGGCCGTCATCCGACTGACACGCAACGGGGTGAACGACCTGGGTTGCGACGAACGACTGCTGCGCCGCGTGGTCAAGACTACCTTCAACCAACGACGCAAGACGCTGCGCAACAATCTCCGACCGCTGCTCACTGACCTCGGCATCGACGGGGGCGAATGGCTACAGGACCAACGATTCAACCTGCGCCCCGAACAGCTGTGGGTACAGGACTTCGTGGCACTGACACGGGAGATTGAAGAGAAAAAACTATGACGACCACGATTAAACGGATTAGACGGATTATAACGACCACGAATTGCATGAATTAAGACGACCACGAATTGCACGAATTAAACGAATTTATGCCTTCGGCGTGAGTGAGGGCGAAGCTAATTCGTGAAATTCGAGAAATTCGTGGTGAAAAAGAATTGTGGTGAAAAAGTTTGTGGTGAAAAGGTTTGCGTTGAAAAGGTTTGTGGTGAAAAGGTGTGTGGAAAAAGATATGTTAGTGGTAAGATGAGGAGTACGATAAATAATGTATTGCGCGTGGTACTGCCCATC
>CAMOUQ010000082.1 GCA_946626595.1 uncultured Prevotellaceae bacterium
TATGAGGGGGCGATTCAGACAATACTAAGGATGGACCTCAGACAATAGTAAGGTTGGGGCTCAGACAATAGTAAGGTTGGACCTCAGACAATACTAAGGATGGAGCTCAGACAATAGTAAGGTTGGAGCTCAGACGACGCGTCGATGGAGGAGGGCCGATACGAGGGCAGTCGTCAGGGGCATACCGACGGTCCTTGCCGACGGTGTTCAGGGGGTGGTATGGATGGCGCTGCAGCCCGGCTCCGGGACTATCCCAAACGCTGGCGCAGACCCATGCGGGCCTCGACGACGTTGACAACGTAGTCGCCCAGCTTCTCGCACTCGTTGATGAGGTCCATGTAGATGGTGCCGACGGCGTAGGTGTACTCGTGGTTGTTGATGTCGACGATGTTCTGGGCCTTCAGCTGGTTGCGGTAGTTGTTGATTTCGTTCTCCAGGTTGCGGGTGCGGTTGACGTTGTACGACTCCTTGCGGCCGCCCATCAGTTGGTTCATCTGCGAGAGGGCTTGGTCGGTCAGTTCCATCATCTGGTAGAGGTGTTCGTACTGGTTCTCCACGAAGTGGTCCTCGCGTGTGGCATACTTGCGGTTGATGGTTCGTGCCATGTTGTAGCAAGAGTCGCCGATCGACTCCAGTTCCGACACCTCGCGCAGCATGGAGCGAATCTTGGCCTTCGTGTCGTCGGAGAGGTGGGCGTCGGAGACGCTCTCCAGGTACTGGGCTATCTCCAGTTCCATGCTGTCGCTGATGCTCTCATACTTCTCGATGCGGGAGAAGAGTTTGGCAAAGTCGGCCTCGGTATGTTTGTTTCGGTTCTGCGAGGAGGACATGTCCAGCAGTTCCTTCACCATGTTGAACATGCGCTGCATGCGGTCGGAGAAGGACTGTATCTCCTTCTGTGCCTCCAGGACGGAGAGCTCGGGCGTCTTCATGAATCCGGCGGTGATGAAGTGGAGGCGGAAGTCCTCCTCCTCGTCCACCTTCTTGGGCTTGATGACCCAGCAGACGAATTTCTCTATCTGCGGGATGAACCAGATGAGTATGAAGGTGTTGACAACGTTGAACGATGTGTGGAAGGCTGCCAGCACGAAGTTCAGTTTGGCCGTATTGGCCAGGAAGGTCTCGGTGTCCACCTCGCCCTTCACCATGGCGGTGTCGTAGCCGACCCATCCGCACACCATGTCGACGAAGGGACGGAAGACAAAGAGTATCCAGATGACGCCGAAGATGTTGAAGAACATGTGGGCAAAGGCTGCACGACGGGCCTGTGTGTTGGCCGAGAGGGCGGCCAGGTTACTGGTGACGGTGGTGCCGATGTTCTCGCCCATCACCAGCGCAATGCCCTGATAGATGGGCAGTGCCCCGCTGGAGCAGAGTATCATGGTGATGGCCATGACGGCGGCCGACGACTGCACGCAGAAGGTCATGACGCCGCCCAGCACCAGGAAGATGATGGTCGTGAGGAACGAGTTGGGATCGAAGGATGAGAAGAAGTCCAGCAGGGCCTGATTCTCGCCCAGGTGCATCTCGGCCCCGGTTGCCCTCAGTGTGCCCAGGCCGAGCAAGAGGAAGGAGAGACCGAAGAGGAAGTCGCCGATGTAGCGGTATTTCTTCTGATAAATCAGTATGATGCCTATGAAAAAGGTGGGGTAGACGGCATTGGTGACATCGAACGACATACCCGCCGACATGATCCAGGCCGTCAGTGTGGTGCCTATGTTGGCGCCCATGATGATGCTGATGGCCTGCGCCAGGGAGAGCAGACCGGCATTGACAAACGAGACCGTCATCACGGTGGTTGCAGTGGAGGACTGTACGGAGGCGGTCACCAGGGTTCCCGTCAGCATGCCCGTAAATCGGTTGGTGGTCATAGCACCCAGGACGTGTCGCAACTGCGGACCCGCCATCTTCTGCAATGCCTCGCTCATCGACTTCATACCGAACATCAGCAGAGCCAGCGAGCCCAGAAGCTTGAAAAGCACTAAGTAAGACATAAAAAATGTTAATAATTGTAAATATTGTGCACAAAGATAATGAAAAATAATGAAAAGCATGTGAAATAATGTACAAAATCGTTAAAAAATTGCTATCTTTGCGCCATAACGCTAACAGAAACGATATGAAAGCTACAATGCATCTTGTCATCTTTGTCTCGGGCGGAGGCACGAACTGTGAAAATCTGATTCGCTACTTCGAGGGACGCCCTGATGTGGAGATTCCATTGGTCGTCAGCAATCGGGCAGATGCCTACGCACTGGTGAGAGCCGAAAGGCTGGGAGTGCCCACGAGGGTCATCGACCGGGCCCAGCTGAACGACCCCGACACCATGCTACCCCTCTTGCGGGAGGTGGAGGCCGACTGGCTGGTGCTGGCCGGATTTCTCCCCCTCATACCCGACTATCTGATAGAGGCCTACCCGCGGCGCATCGTCAACCTGCATCCGGCCCTTCTGCCCAAGTTCGGGGGCAAGGGCATGTGGGGCCACCATGTGCATGAGGCCGTGAAGGCTGCCGGCGAACAGGAAACGGGCATGACGGTGCACTATGTCAGCCCAGTGTGCGACGGCGGCGAGATCATTGCCCAGTTTGCCACTCCGCTCCTGCCCACCGACACGGTGGACGACATAGCCGAACGGGAGCACCAGCTGGAGATGGAGCACTTCCCGAAGGTCATAGACCAGTTGATACAGAATTCACAATCATAATAGCAATAAACTCTTTTTTCCTGATATGAAAGTTATTACTGATTTTATGCGAGGATGGATGTGGCTCGTGCTGCTGTCACTCTTTGCCTGGTTGCTGCCACAGAGGGCGGCGGCAACGTATGTGGACGTGGTGGACAACTACGTGGTAGGACTGGGCGGCTCGAGCGTCATCTACTTCACGGCTCCCGTCTACGACCAGTCGGGTCAAGACACCTGGATTTACGACGGTAACCTCCTGGTCTCTGTGGACGGTGGTGCCGAAATGCGCATTTTCCACTGGGAGGTGGCCGAAACGGGAATCTCCGACAGCAGTACGTCGCTGGATTGTAAGTTCAGCACCACGGCCGACGGGTTCTTCGACATCACGCTGGGCAACTCGCGAGACACCTACCGTCTGACCAAGAACAACCCTACTACGCAAAAACTGCTGCGCAACAGCGACGGCCGCACCTTCGACTTCAGTGTCGAGTGGTCGTTGCCCTACAACATGTTGGGCAAGAAACTCAGGTTTTCCTGGGATGTCAAACGCAACGGAACCTCGTCGCGTGCCGATGACCCAGTGATGGGCCTCCAACCGAAGGAGATAACCATACCTGCGGCCAGTGCCAAGTTGGAACCCTTCGTCTCCCTGCCTATGCTGAGCAGCAAGAACCCGGGCAAACTGGAAGTGCCCTGGTTCCTGGCTTCCGACAGCATTGTCAGCGCACGCTACGAGTACGCTGACGGAGCTGGCATTCGCCATGAGGTGAAGTTGGAGAATGTGAAGTCCAGCAGCATCCTGCTGGATGCCAACGTGCCTTACCGCAACTTCCGTGTCGTCTGCAGTTACAAGGAACCGAACGACAAGGGGTCCTACCTGATTGAGAACCAAGGTTCGTCGGTGCAGAACATTCCCATGATTCACACCCCCATCGGACTTACGGCACGCCAACTGGAGGAGCAGAAACTGAAGGTGGAGGTGAAGTGGAACTTAGCCTATCCGGACGACGAGGACCTGACACCCATGGACTTCTTCGAGATTCAGCGCTCGCTCACCGGCCTGGAGAAGGACTTCGTGACCGTCCATCAGGAGCCTTACATCTCTACCAGCAAAAAGCAGACCTACACCTTCATCGACAGCACCCTGACGGACGACCTCACGGAACGCATGCTGAAGAACGGCGGTTCGCTCGACAACCTCACCTACCGCGTGCGCCGTACCATCACCCAGGACTGGGATTGGGCCAAGAACAGTGGTGCATCGAGCGTCAGGTGCGTGGTGGACAACCTGCACCTGCTGAGCATCGCCAACTACTCGGCCAAGTGGGAAGACGAGCGGGCCTACACCGCCCGCGTGTCGTGGAACTACACCGACGAGGTGGGCGCCGTATGGGACGACCGTGCCCAGATGGTACTGCGTGTCGTGTCGCGCAACAATGCCGGCCAGGTGGTCGACAGCCTGACCTTCAGGCTTGAAGATAATGAACGCCGACAGCGCTACAAGGTGGTGGAACTCTCGCGCTCGTGCGTACATTATGATATAGATATGTATGTGGAACGCGGCGAGTCGCCTCTCAATTATGGCGACCAGGTGGCATCCGTCTTCTTCCCCATCCGCAACGCTCAGGACTGGCACACGTTTGCCGTGATGGTTAATGAAGCCCAAAACACCAAGGACATCAATGCCCGTCTCTATGCCGATATCACGACCAGCGAGCATGTGGGAGCGGTTCCCGGTGCTTATTACCGCGGCGTATTTGATGGTAACGGCCACACGCTGACCTTCAACAAGTCGGATTGGACTGAAGAACAAATCGCCCCCTTCCGCTATGTGGGCAACGCCACCATCAAGAACCTGCATACGACGGGCACAATCAGTTCCAGCAAACGCTATCTGTCGGGCCTCGTCGGCTGTGCGATGGAGGGCACCAAGGTCGACATTGAGAACTGCCGCTCGTCGGTGACGCTCCAGTGTTCTGCCAATGGCGAGGGCCTCATGGCCGGCTTCACCGGATGCCTGAGCGGCGCAGACGTCGTCATCCGCAACTGTAAGTTCGACGGCTCGTTTGTGGGCGTCAACACCACGAACAACCGAGGTTTCGTGGCCTGGGTTGCCCGCAATAGTAACCTGGTCATCGAGAACAGCGTCTTCGCCCCCGAACTTCTCAACACCAAGTACGATGGATGTGATACATGGGTCAAATTGGATACGGAGGACGTCAAATATTCGGCCGTCAACAATTATTCCACCAAGATATATTCAAGCACGCAGACCTGCATCATCCGTAATGAAGCAGACTGGCATACGTTTGCTGTGAAGGTGAATGAAGCCCGCAACCAGTACGACGTAAACGCAATCCTTGATGCCGACATCACGACGAGTGAGCATGTGGGAGTAGCCGAAGGTGCTGTTTATCGCGGCACTTTCGACGGCAACGGCCACACGCTGACGTTCAACAAGGACTGGACGGAGAATGAGAGATTTATTGCTCCCTTCCGTCATGCAAGCAATGCCACCATCAAGAACCTGCACGTGGCCGGTACCATCAAGTCTGGTCAGATATATCCTGCCGGCCTCATTGCACAGGTCATTAACGGAACGACAACCATTGAGAATTGCCGCTCGTCGGTCACCCTCAATGGCACCATGGATGGCGAAGGCACCCTTGCTGGTTTCGTTGGACGTGTGTCCAATTCCAAGGTTACCATCTCCAACAGTAAGTTTGACGGCAGTTTTGAGGGTGAAAAGAGCATTGGAAATGGTGGTTTCATCAGTTGGGTTGACGAAAAGAGTAGTGCAACCATTAATAGTTGTCTCTTCATGCCCGCCAGTGTCAAAACCAATCCCGAGAAGAGTGAGACATGGGCACGACAGGACGAAAAAGGCACTGTGTCTATCAGCAACTGCTATGCCACCAACGAATTCTGCCACGTCATCAACAATACCGCCGACTGGGAAACATTCCGGAATGCATCGAAGAACCGCGGCGGCAAGAGCATGAATGCCATACTGAACGCCGATATCTCAGCAAGCACTTCTGTAGAGGACTTCAAGGGTGTATTCGATGGCAACGGCCATACGTTGACCCGCAACGGTGGTGGCAGCATGTTCACTTCTGCCAACAACTACACAATCAAGAACCTGCACCTCACGGGCAATATCGGTGGCGATATGCACGTAGCCGGACTTGTGAGCAGCAGCACCGGCACCCGCAACTATATAGAGAGTTGCTGGGTATCAGTCAGTATACATTGTACCGCAACACATGCCGGCGGCTTCATCGGCCACGCTGGCACAACTCCGCACTACATCAACAACTGTCTGTTCGACGGAGCCGTCAGCACCAAGAACGATGGAACAGGCAGTGGTACATCCTACGTCGGAGCATTCATCGGCTGGTCAGGCCAAGCAGAACACCACGTAACCAACTGCTTGGAAGACGGAAATTATTACTACGTGGACCATGCAGGATTCTGCTATACTGAAGGGTCAGTATGGGGTAATAAAGGTGAAAGCAAAAATAACTATACCTACAAAGGTGTATCATGGGACGAGGTCTCTTACTATGGCATCAGGCATGACAACGTAGACTATGTGGTCAAACAACTGGGCGATGGCTGGTATGTGTCTGGCGAGAACGCTCTGCCCAAAATGACCACACGCACGTTGTGGAACAATGTTGGCTCACTGTCGGCCAGCGACCTGGCCTCGAAACTGGGCGAAGCCAACTGGAAGGTTGTCGACGGCAAGGTTGAGCCTGTAACGTACAATTCCGAGATTGCAATCTTGGAGGAGAACATCGCGACCAAGATGGGCGACGGATGGAAGATAGAGGGCGACATCATCGTGCCCGTTACGACGACCATGCCCGAACCCACGCCCAGCGTCTTCGCCATCAACTCGGCAGCCGACTGGCAGCAGTTCCGCGACCTCGTGCAGGCTGCCAAGGGCCAGAGTGACGTGAACGCCGTGCTCATGGCCGACATCGAGACCGACCTGAGTATTGGCTGGGGCAGCGACATCGTTTACCGGGGCACGTTCAACGGCAACGGCCACACGATAAACTTTAATATCAACCAGAACGGCGACTTCGTTGCACTCTTCCGCTATGCCAAGGACTACACCATCAAGAACCTGCACCTGACGGGCAGCGTCAAGGGCGGCATTCACTCGGCAGGCCTTGTGGGCAACAGCACAGCCACAAGCGGTAAACTCAACACTATCACGAACTGCCACGTATCGGTCAATGTGGAATGCACCAGCGACCATGCCGGCGGCTTTATCGGACATGGCAATAAAGCGGCTCACACCATTACCAACTGTCTGTTCGACGGTTCCGTCGCTTGCCAAGGCTCCTCCTATGCAGGCACTTTCATAGGCTGGGATGATGACAATTCCGGGAACACCCTATCCAACTGCCTGGAGAACGGCGACAACTACAGTGTGGACCACGTTGGGATGAACTATTCCTGGAACAATAACAGTCCCGCCGCATACGGCAACAGAGCAAAAAGCACGAACAACTGGACCTACCATGACTGGGCCGAAGCCTATCATGTAGGTTCGATGGCGGCAGACGAACTGGCCGCACAGTTGGGCAGCGCCAACTGGCAGGTGAAGGATGGCAAGGTGGTGCCTAAGGCAACAGCCTTCCCCGTCACGAAGTGCGACGTTCCCGACTTCTACCATAAGAATACGGGTACGATAGACCCGGAACTGCTGACACAGACACGCCAGAGCAGCGTGCTGCTGACATGGAACACCGACGGCAGCCCCATCGACTACTTCAAGGTGCTGCGCCGCGTGAAGGGCGAGGGCAACGACAAGTGGAAAGAGGTGGCCACCAACCTGGACCAGTTGAGTTACGAGGACACCAGCGTGTCGCCGCTGCTCACCTACGAATACAAGGTGCTCGGCGTGAACGACTGCGAAGGCGTCGATTCCACCGAGACCCAGGTGAAGGTGGGCGAGTGCAAGCATACGGGCCGTCTGGACGGCTACGTGCGCTTCAACGACGGCACCAGTGCAGCAGGCATCGAGGTGGACATCTTCCATGACGGTACGAAGGTGGCAAGCGTACGGACCGACGAGAGCGGACACTACGTGGCCGACGAACTTTCGTACTACGGCGGCACGAGCGTCGAATATGAAGTGAGCGCCGTGGGCAAGAACGGCGAAGACTTCTCGCCGGAGCGCGCCGCCGTGACCTTCAATGCCACCAGCAATGACGAGACGCTGCGCGAAATCGCCATCCTGAACGGCAAGCGATTCTCGGGCTACGTCATGTACAACGGTACGAGCATCCCCGTGAAGGGGGCCAACTTCAAGGTGAACGGCCGGAAGGTTTACAACACGAAGGGCAAACTGCTGGAGACGGACTACGACGGTTCGTTCTCGTTCCGTGTGCTGCCCGGCAACGACACCATTCAGGTGGTGATGGACGGCCACAACTTCACCCAGGGCGGCTACTTCAAGAGCGCCGCCGGCCACAACTTCACCGACGACGTGTCCAACATCTACTTCTACGACGACACGAAGGTGAAACTGACCGGACGCATCGTGGGCGGCGACGAGCAGGGGCAGAAGCCACTGGGCAACAACCTCTCGACGAACAATCTGGGCGACTCGCTGACTATCGTGCTCACCCTGGAGGGCGACAACACGTCGTGGCTCGTCTATGACAACCTCAACCCCAACCGTACGCAGCGCGAGGAGGTGATTCGCCACCCGCGCAGAGGCGACAAGCACTACACCACAGTACTGACCCAGCGCAAGCGCATGACGGTATGGCCCGATGCCAGGACTGGCGAGTACGAACTGCTGCTGCCGCCCGTGCGCTGGAAGGTGCAGCAGGTCTACTGCAAGGGCTATCCCACGCTGTTCCAGGAGGGACAGGTGAGCGAGGTGGTCGACCTGACCAACTGCCTCACGCCACAGGTGACCTCCTACATAGGCTCCTACAAGGACGTGGACACCGTCACGGTGGTTGACCCCAAAGTCGAGTACAACGCCATCTACAATCGCATCTACCACAGTCCGGTGGAGGTGACCTACAGGCAGTTGGGCTACGACACGTTCAACTATTTCGGCGACAAGAACTACATCGCCACCGAACTGAGCGGCGAGATGGCCGAGGTGCCGCTGGCCTATCTGGATCCGGTGGACTCGGTGACGACCCGCTATTCCTTCGGCTACCCCGTGTTCAGCCTGGGGCGCAAGTACACCATCGAGTTGCAGGTGGGCGAGAACTATCTTTACAACAACGACCCGGCCGGAAAGGCCGACATCGTCAGGTTAGGCGGCGGCATGGCCATGATGCAGAACGGAATGAAGCCCGGTTCCTACGACGAGCCGGTGGAGATAGACAGCCTCGGACGGGCCCGCTTCACCCTGCAGGCTGGCCAGACCACCAACCTGAAGAACTCGCTGAGGACGGTGACCTTCACCGTGATGCGCGACGGCACCTTCATTGAGGCTAAGCCCCTGCAGGGCTATGTGCTCAACATGTTCCCCGTGGGCAATAGCAAGGACATCATGACCGAAGGTAATCCCGTGCTGATTGACATTCTGCGCGACCCACCAGGCTCCTACAGTTCGAACACCTTGGCCAAGGGCGCCACGCTGAACTATACGTACATGATGAATCTGACGCTGA
>CAMOUQ010000083.1 GCA_946626595.1 uncultured Prevotellaceae bacterium
TCTTTAAGATGGTCGTTGATATCGTGTATAACTACCTGCCGAGCTTGAGACTCAGTAATGAATTGTGCAACTAAATCGCGAAGTTCTGCGTCTTCTACATCTAGTTTTTGCATAGGCCCCCGTTTGGGATAGACGGTCAGGAAACCAACAATAGGAAGGGATTTCTGAACCAGATATATCAAACGGTAACCGTCTGATTTGGAAAGATGCTGTCGCTTGTCAGGAAGACGTAACTTTATGGTGATACTGGCATCATCCATCAAAATCATATCGCGATTGGCACGTATTTGCTCAATGGTTACCCCTTGGAATGCCCTGCATATCTCTGTAGGGACACCTGCATATACCCCGTGCTTGACCTTGAGCAATGCAGCAAGTGCCGCCCTGAAAGATCCGATGCTGACAAAACGAATCATAGCCTATTAGAACAAATAGGAGAAATCGATGTCTTTCAACGATGACAGGGAGCGTTGCAATTCCTTGTCCTTGGGTGCTTTGATGCGAAACTCTACGATATCATGGTCGAGTTCTTCGAGATCAAGAATCTGCTGACGCATGCGTTCGTCGTAGCGGCGCAACTCAGGACGCAGACGGCTTTCTCGGCGTAGAGCTTTGAGTGTCTCGATAACAATTTTCAGTTCAGGACCAAACTGATTGTAGTCATCCTCGGTGATGGTGATGAACTCATCATGCAAGCGGTCGCTGAGGCGATCAACTTCGTTGAGGATGCGGGTCACCTCGCCCTGCCGTTCGACAAAGAGCGGTGAGGCCATACGCATACGGCGGTCGAATGAGCGTCGACCGATACGTCTTATATGTCGTGATATCTCTGCTGCTTGGCACATAATATTCTTCGGTTTAATCAGTTTCACGTTCTGGTTTCGAATTCCAAGTGCAAATATACTAATTATATTTTATAAAGCATGGATTTACCCCGAATTTTAACATTTGGAGTGGCGCTTGCGCTTGCTGCGAAGGCTGCCGACGAGGGACATGAGGCGGCGAAGGGTGTCAGTGGCACAGTCGGGGTGCTGATGGAGACACTGCTTGCCGGCGGTGCGATAGTCGGCATCGCGGGTGGCGATGTAGAGCGCGAAGTTCAGGAGAGCCTGGAGGTCGGACGGGAAGTCGTGGCCTTGGGTCAGGTGGTCCCGGACTACGGCGGTGAGGGCGCGAAGGCTCTCCCTGTCGAAGCGAAGGGTGGCGCAGATGAGCATCAGGGCATGGAAGCGGGCCGAGACCTGAGGGTCGTGGATGGCAATGCAGCTGTAGAGGAAGGTGTGGTTGAGCGTGGTGGCATCCTGTCTGCGGGTTTGGTCTGTCTCAGTGTGACGGACCCGGCGTTCGAGGATGTCGGTGAGCTTCTTCTCACAATCCTGGACAAAGATGGTGCCGATGATTTCGGCGGTGGCATCCTGGGCCTGGATGTCGGCCAGGGTGAAGTCGGGCAACTTGAGTTCCTTCATGCCGTTGAACATGGGGAGACCGAGTTTCAGACTGATGCCGCCTGGCGTGTGACGTACCTCTATGATGCGGGCTATCCGGCCCTTGAAGGTGCCTTCCTTGCGAATCTCGACCTTGACATCGGGCCCCAGATTGGGTACGGGGAGTCCGATGCTGAAGCGCAGTCGTCGCTCGGCGAAGATGCTGATGAGGTGGTCTTTCTCGGTTTCGGTGATGAAAACCGCCCGGTGGCGTACATCGCGATAGTGATGGAGGTGGCTGCGCATGGCACTGTTCCAGTCGCCGTCGGTGAGTTGGGCTATCTGTTGCCGGGTGGCATGGATGAAGACGAAGTCGTGGAAGTCCTCACGCAACTGGTTGGCCTGCGCGATTTCCTCGGTCCGGCTCTCATCTATCTTCTCCGACAGACGGGTCAGGAAACAGAAGGGAATGAAGTACTCCAACTGCGGAAGACCGGCCTCGGCATCATGGCGACGACGTACGTTCTCGCGCTGAAGCTGGAGGTCGATCAACTGCGGATTCTTATGCAGCATGACATACCAACGAGGGTTCTCACTGGCACTGGATGCTTCCACAGGCGTGGAGGTTGTATTTCCTTCTTGTTCCATCCGACTGGATTGTTATTGCATATCTCGTCCTATACGGTACAGTGGTGCTGTCCGCGTTGTTTTTTGTATCAAATGGGGCCTGTGCCAACTTTGCTGCCGGTGGGCGGCATCGTCTTTGCGCAATCTGGACTGGTCTCTGGGACCATCCTCGGACAAGCACATGTCCCTGTCTTAGGGCTCTCCGCGTGAGCGAGAGCGCTTTAGAATGGCCCGCGACCCGAAGGGGCAGACCCAATCGTGGCTGCAAAGTTACAAATAAATAATCAATTGGGACGAATATTTCAAGGAAAAAAACATGGCCGGAGTTGTTTTTGACGCATTTTTCATTATCACATCGGATATGGCCAAAGTGGCGAAACATTGACAAATGCGCACTTTTTTTGTGAAAAAATGTGTCGCGGGCTATGCAGAACGTGATATTTTATGTACTTTTGCACTCAAAATGAACGACATGTCTATCTACATCACACGGCAACTCACAAATCTGCTGAGTCAACGCATAGTCATTTTGGACGGTGCCATGGGTACGCTGATACAGCAGCGGGGACTGACGAGGAACGACTATCACGGTCTGAAATTCAAGGACTGGGAGGTGAACCTGACGGGCAACAACGACATCCTGAACCTGACCCAGCCGGGCGTGGTGGAGGACATCCACCGACAGTATGTGGAGGCCGGAGCGGACATCATCACCACCAACACGTTCTCGTCGAACCGCATCTCGCAGGCCGACTATGCCTGCGAACTCCTGACTGGGGAGATGGCCAAGGCGGGAGCAGAGATAGCAAGGCGGGTGGCGGACAGTGTGAAAGAGCGCACCGTGCTGGTGGCCGGCAGCATGGGACCGACCTCGAAGTCGCTCACACTGGCCCAGGATGCCAACGAACCGACCTTGAGGGCTGTGGACTTCGACACCTTGGCCGAGGCTTACCACGAACAGGCACTGGCCCTGACGGAAGGGGGAGCCGACCTGCTGTTGCTGGAGACCTGCTACGATGCCCTGAATGCCAAGGCGGCGCTGTATGCCATTGCACAGGTGAACGAGGAGACAGGGCGAAAGATGCCTGTGATGGTGTCGGCCACAGTGAACGACCGAAGCGGAAGATTGCTGACCGGTCAGACCTTGGAGGCCTTCCACAACAGCATCATGCACTACCCCATCCTGGCGTTCGGACTGAACTGTTCGTTCGGTGCTGCGGACATGAGACCTTTCGTTGAACAAATTGCACGTAACATATCGATTCCCATAAGTTTATATCCCAATGCAGGACTGCCGAACGAAATGGGAGAATATGACGAGCAACCGGAGTACACAGCTCGCTATCTGCGCGAGATGGCAGAGGCCGGACTGCTGAACATCGTAGGCGGATGTTGCGGCACGACACCGGACCACATTAGGGCCATACGCAAGGCGATGGAGGACATCGCACCCCGACAGTGGGACACTGAGCAAGAGACGGACGACATGAAGCTGTCCGGACTGGAGCCCCTGAACATACCGACAAAGGCGGCGATGATGACAAACATCGGCGAACGGACGAACGTGGCCGGGTCGCGGAAGTTTGCCCGACTGATTGCCGAACACCAATACGAGGAGGCCCTGCAGGTGGCTCGCCAGCAGATAGAGGGCGGAGCCGCCATCATCGACATCAACATGGACGATGCCATGCTCGACAGCCGGCAGGAGATGCGCAACTTCGTGCGCTGTCTGTCGAACACTCCGGCCGTGGCCCGTGTGCCCCTGATGATAGACTCCAGCGACTGGCAGACCGTGCTGGAGGGGCTGAAGAATGCGCCGGGCAAGTGCATCGTGAACTCCATCAGTCTGAAAGTGGGCGAAGAGGAGTTCTTGCGGCAGGCACGGATGTTGCAGCGCCTGGGGGCTGCCGTGGTGGTGATGGCCTTCGATGAGGAGGGTCAGGCCACGACCTACGAACGCAAGGTGGCCATCTGTCAGCGAGCCTATAACCTGCTGACCACAAACGGTTTTCCGCCCCAGGACATCATCTTTGACGCGAACGTACTGTCCGTGGCTACGGGCATGAAGGAACATGCCGCCTACGCCATCGACTTCATACGGGCTGTGGCCTGGATAAAGCAGAACCTGCCCCTGGCCAAGACGAGCGGAGGCATATCGAACCTGTCGTTCGCCTTCCGCGGCAACAACGTGGTGAGGGAGGCCATGCACTCGGTCTTCCTGTACCATGCCGTGAAGGCCGGACTGGACATGGCCATCGTGAATCCGGCCATGCTGCATGTCTATGACGACATCGAGCCCACGCTGCTGCATGCCGTGGAGGACGTAATCCTGAACACCGGCGAGGAGGCTACGGAGGTGCTGATAGCCCTGGCCACCCGACTGAAAGAGGAGTCTGCCAGACAGCAGGCGGGCAGTCAGGAGACAAGACTGGAGTCTTGGCGACAGCGGAGCATCGAGGAACGTCTGACCTACGCCCTGGCCAATGGCATCAGCCAGTACCTGCCGGAGGACGTACCGGAGGCCTTAGAGGCCTACGGAGGCAACCCGGTGCGCGTGATTGAGGAACCGCTGATGCAGGCGATGGAGCACATCGGACAGATGTTCGGCGAGGGCAAGATGTTCCTGCCGCAGGTGGTGAAGTCGGCCAAGGTGATGAAGGATGCCGTGGAACTGTTGCAACCGGCCATCGAACAGCACGAAGAGAAACGCCAGACGGCAAGACCCATCGTGGTGCTGGCCACAGCCAACGGGGATGTGCACGACATCGGTAAGAACATCGTGGGCATCGTGCTGACGTGCAACGGATTTGACGTCCGCGACCTGGGGGTGATGGTGAGCAACGAGACCATCCTGGATGCCATACGCAAGTGGCAACCCCTGTTTGTGGGCGTGAGCGGACTGATTACGCCTTCGCTGAAAGAGATGGAGAACCTGTGCCGGATGATGCAGGAAAGCGGCATGGAGACGCCCCTGTTTGTGGGGGGAGCCACCACATCGGCCGTACATACGGCACTGAAACTGGCTCCGCTGTACGACGGACTGGTGGTGTATGGCGGCGATGCATCGAACACCTCAGTGATGGCCAAGCGACTGATGATGAACCCGTTGGACTTCCGCATCCACATCCTGGAGGAACAGGAACGGGTGCGCGAGGCACATCAGGCCAGTCATAGCAAACTGACTGCCTACGAGGAGGCTAAGGGCAAGGCGCCCAAGCCGTCGGCATACCAGGGACCGAAGTTGGCCCAACTGAAGCCCTACGAGGGTCTGCAGCCCGATCTGACAGAGGTTGTGGAGCTCATAGACTGGCGGATGTTCCTCTACTTCTGGGGATTCCGCGGCGAGACGCTGCGACAGCAACTGGTCAATCCGAAGGCGGCACAGACCCTGGAAGAGGGCAAGGCGTGGCTGACAGAGGCGCTGAAGCAGGAGCGCATATCGCTGCGCATGGCCGTAGGATTCGAGGATGCAACAGCCGAGGACGGCGACATCAGGTTGACGGATGGTACGCGACTGCCCATGCTGCGCAGTCAGTCGGAAACGGGTGGTTTCCGCTCTCTGGCCGACTACTACAGTCCTGCCTGCCCCACTCCGTTAGGCATGTTCTGCGTCGTGGCCGAGGACAAGCAAAAGCCCTGCTGCGACCACGGACCTTCGTACGACCGGCTGATGAGTCACGCCCTGTGCGCAAGGTTGGCAGAGGCTTGCGTGGAATGGTTGCAGCAGAAGGTGTATGGGCAGGGGCATGTCATACGGCCGGCCTTCGGCTATGCCACCTGTCCCGACCACTCGCTGAAGCGCATTGTCTTCGACCGCCTGAACGCGGAGGAGCGCCTGGACATCAGTCTGACGGCGGGTTATTCCATCGTGCCGTCAACCAGTGTGTGCGGACTGTTCATCAGTCACCAGGAGGCCGCGTACTTCCCCGTCGGACAGATCGACCGCGACCAACTGACGGACTATTGCAAGCGGCGCGACATCAGCATAGAGGAGGGCGAAAGACTGCTCTCGCGATACATTGTTTAGCCTACAATTCACCATACACGAAGATATAAACGAAAACGACAATAAAGATGGGTAAAGTTATTGATATACTGAATGGTAAGAAATCATCTTTCGCATCATTCGAATTGGTGCCGCCTCTGAAAGGAAGCGATGCCAGCAAACTGTACGGGAGCATAGAACCGCTGCTGCAGTTCTGTCCGCCTTTCATCAATGTCACCTGCCACCGCGACGAGGTAGAGTACTGCCTGAACGAGGACGGGACTTACACGCGGATGACACTGTCGAAGCGCCCGAGCACGATTGCCATCATTGCGGCCGTGATGATGAAATACCAGGTGGAGATGGTGCCGCACGTCATCTGTGGCGGAGCTTCGGGGTCGAAGATTGAGAGCGAACTCATCGACCTCCACTTCCTGGGCATCCACAACGTGATGGCACTGCGTGGCGACGCTGCTGTCGGGCAACGCTACTTCCAACCTGAGCCGGATGGACTGGCACATGCCAGCGAACTGGTGGAGATGATTCAGAACCTGAACCACGGCCAGTACCTCGACCCCACGGTGCGCAACGGACTGTCCACCGACTTCTGTGTGGGCGTGGCCGGGTACCCCGAGAAGCACTACGAGGCGGCCAACATGGAAAGCGACATACAGAACCTGAAGCGGAAAGTGGAGGCCGGGGCCGACTACATCATCACGCAGATGTTCTTCGACAACCAATGTTTCTACGACTTCGTGAAGCGATGCAGGGAGGCCGGCATCACGGTGCCCATCATACCCGGACTGAAACCTATCTCCGCCCCAAGGCAAATAGACCTGCTGCCCCGTTCGTTCCACATCGACATACCGCAGACACTGGTGGACGAACTGCGCAAGACGCGCACGCCGGAGGCTGCCTACCAGGTGGGCATAGAGTGGTGTATCGCGCAGAGCAAAGACCTGTTGGCGCATGGCGTTCCGGCCATTCACTATTACACGATGGCCAAGACCGACAACATCTGCCAAATCGTAAGTAAGAGCTTTTAGAGAATGAGAAAATGAGAGAATGAGAAAATGAGATGAGAAAATATGGCTCAATATATACCTACTGAATTAGGCACCCGAAGCATCCCCAGACTGCTGTTCCAATATGCCGTCCCGGCCATCATTGCCATGACGGCGGCTTCGCTGTACAACATCGTGGACAGCATCTTCATCGGACACATCGGGCCCGACGGAGGATGGGGAAACTCGGACGGCATGGCCATCAGCGGACTGGCCCTGACCTTCCCGTTGATGAATATCGGGGCTGCACTGGGGGCCATGGTGGGTGTGGGTGCCAGTACGGTCATCAGTGTCCGTCTGGGGCAGCGCGAATACGAGACTGCGCAGCATGTCCTGGGCAATACGGTGGTGCTGAACCTCATACTGGGCACCCTGTTCATGGTGGCATGCCTGATGTTCCTCGACCCCATACTGGCTGTGTTCGGGGCCAGCGAGGCTACCCTACCCTATGCCCGCGACTACATGACGGTCATCCTGCTGGGCAACGTCATTTCGCACAGCTACTTCGGACTGAATGCCGTGCTGCGTTCGGCCGGACATCCCGAGAAGGCCATGTACTGCACCATCCTGACGGTGGTCGTCAATGCCTTGCTCGACCCGCTGTTCATCTTTAAGGCCCAAGTCACCCTATTCGGTTCGCAAGTCAGCCTCGGCCTGGGCATGGGCATACAGGGGGCTGCCACAGCAACGATACTGGCACAGCTCATCTCGCTGATATGGCAGTTTAAGTTGCTGAGCAACCGCAACGAGATGCTGCATCTGCATCGCGGCATCTATGGCCTGCGGCCCAATATCATACGGCAGATTATAGCCATCGGCATGAGTCCGTTCCTGATGAACCTATGTGCCTGCCTGGTGGTGTTGCTGATAAACAAAGGCATGAAGCAGTACGGCGGAGACACGGCCATTGCTGCATACGGCATCGTCAATCGCGTGGTGTTCCTGTTCCTGATGATGGTGATGGGCCTGAACCAGGGCATGCAGCCCATCGTGGGCTACAACTGGGGGGCGCGACAGAACAGCCGTGTGTGGCAGACGCTGTGGCTGACCATCGCGTGTGCCGAGGTGGTGGTGGTCACGGGATTCATCATGGGCGAGTTCTTCCCCAACACGCTCACCCACCTGTTCACCGACAACCAGCCCATCATCGAGATGGCCGACCGAGGGTTCCGCATCGACGTGATGGTGTTCCCCATCGTGGGTGCGCAGATGGTGATTGGCAACTTCTTCCAGAGCATCGGACATGCAGGCAAGAGCATCTTCCAGAGCCTGACACGCCAACTGCTGTTCCTCATCCCGGGACTCATCCTGCTGCCCCCGCACTTGGGGCTCGATGGGGTGTGGCTGGCCATTCCGGTGAGCGACGTGCTGAGTTTCTTTGTCTCCGTGGGCATGCTGTGGTGGCTGGTGAGAAAGGTGAAGGACTAAGGTCTAAGGCATTATGAATTAGGTATTAAAATGAAGCGGATTGGATTGCTGAGTGATACGCACAGTTGGTGGGACGACCGCTACCGCCAATACTTCGAGGAGTGCGACGAGATATGGCATGCCGGCGACATCGGTTCGATGGAACTGGCCATGCGACTGCAGGAGATTCGTCCCCTGCGGGCTGTATGTGGCAATTGCGACGGGGGCGACCTGCGACGCATGTTCCCATTGGTGCTGCGCTGGAACTGTGAAGGTGCCGACGTGCTGATGACGCACATCGGCGGTTATCCTGGTAGGTACGATGCCAGCATCCGGCAACAAATCTATGCTCGTCCGCCCAAGCTGTTTATTTCCGGCCACAGCCATATCCTGAAGGTGCAGTATGACGAACGTCTGGGACTGCTGCACATCAATCCCGGTGCCGCAGGTCTGCAGGGTTGGCATCAAACAAGAACCCTCGTCCGCTTTACGGCAGACAAGGGTTCATTCAGTGACCTGGAGGTGATAGAAATTCCTAAGATTTCTTAGGATTGCCTAGGAGAGCCTAGGTTTTCCTAGAATGGTCTAGGTCTGCCTAGGATTTCCTAGGTCTGTCTAGGATTGTCTAAACGACCTCGAACCAGGGATTGTGGAGGTCTTCCTTATTATACTTCAGGGGTTCGGTGG
>CAMOUQ010000084.1 GCA_946626595.1 uncultured Prevotellaceae bacterium
AGATCAGGGTTTTTATGCCTAAGTTCTGCGAAGTGAACGACCGCAAGCACCAACTTCATGAAGTGATACGCCTTTCGGGAATGAATCTTATTGTGAACAACTGCGACCACCAGCTCATCATCAAAGTGGGCTCTATTCCATCGGCACGCATGCAAGTCTACTTCATCGACAACGAAGAATATTTCATCAACAGCAAAGGCCTTCTGGACGAGCAGGGGCACCCCTTCGCCGACACCGACGAGCGGTTGCTCTTCTTCGGACGCGGCACGCTGGAGGCCGTGCGCAAGCTGGCCTGGCAGCCGCACCTGATACACTTCACCGGATGGTTTGCCTCGATGATACCCTTCTACCTTCGCCGCATCAACAAGGAGAACGCCTTCTTCAGCGGCACCAAGATGGTCATCACCCTGACGGGCGACCGCTTTGAAGGGCCCATCGGCGGCGACCTGGAGCGCAAGATGAAGACCGACGGCGCCACCGCCAAGGACCTGCGCCTCTACGGCCAGACCGACTACCTGGGCCTTATGAAATCGGCCATCACCTACTCGCAGGGCGTGGTCATCGGGTCGCCCAACGCACATCCCGAACTGGTGGCCTTCGCCAAGGAGAACAAACGCAACGTGCTCGACTACATCGAGGACCGCGACGAGTTCTTTGCCCGCATCAACAAGTTCTACGACAGCATCGTAGGCAGCAGCAAATTTGAGAACTAAACAACCATTATGAAAATCATCAACAAAGGTTTACTTGCACTGGCGGCCGTTGCACTGATGGCATTCCAGACGGCCTGCACCGACGAGGAGTCGGCGCTGGGCATAGACCTTGTGGACACCGCCACACTCTACAACGGACAGACCGACACACTCTACGCCGACACGGCATGGACCGAATACGAGGACTCGCTGCTCACGAGCAACTACTCGTTCGGCATCATCGGCAACTACCACGACGTCACCTTCGGCAAGGTGAGCTCGTGGCTCTACACCCAGATAGCATTGCCGCCGAACACCAACGACATTGCCTTCGACCACTCGCTTGTAATGGACTCCGTGGTGCTGACGCTGGCCAAAACGCAACTCTTCCCCGACTCCAGCCGTACATACAACTTCCATTTCGAGGTGGTGCAGCTGGCCGAGGCCCTGAAGAGCGACACATCCTTCTACGCCACCAGCACGCTGCCTGTGGCATCGCAGCCGAGCAAGGTGTTTTTTGACGGCAACGTGTCCGTCGGCGAACGGGATTCGGTAATCAGCCTGAAGCTTAGACCGAGCTTCTACAACGTGATTTACCGCACTGCCACGGCCGAGGAATTCATCGAACAGACCAAGGGACTGCGTGTGAGGATAACCAGCGAGGGCGACGAGGGTATGGTGACCATCGATTTCTCGTCGGCCGCCACGTGCCTGCGCGCCCACTACCACTACGCCAACGGCAACGACACCACCGTGGGCTTCTACACCTTCCTGCTGGGTGCCGGCACAGCACATTTCACCCACTTCGAGCACGACTATTCGGGCACCCTGTTCAACGGGCGTCCCAAACTGCCGGGAACCCTGAGGCTCTTCCTCGAGCCCATGGGCGGGCACCAGGTGCGCCTGAGTTTCAACCGCGACCTGCAGGCTTTCCACGAGGCTCATCCCTGGGCGGTGATACACCATGCTGAACTCATCATGCCTCTGGCACCCGAGTCGCCGGCACTGCATCCCGACCAGATCATCACCCTCGGCAGACTGGCGGACAGCACGGACGCCTACATCGACGACCTGATTGACCTCTACACCCTGACGGGATACGACGGCTCGTACCACGAAGACGGCAACTACTATCGCATGCGCGTCACCCAACACCTGCAAGGCCTGATGCGTCAGGGAGAAGACCGCGGCCTGCTGCTGCTCCTCAACTCGCGACGCAATGCAGCACAACGAGCCATCTTCAACGGCACCGGCACCGCCAACCGACCCAGAATCATATTTGTCTATTCCGAATAATACCGAGAAAACATTTTCAAGAATATGAGAAGAATCCTTGTCCTTGCACTGATTTCTTTTGCTGGCCTCCAAACGATGGCCACCGCCCAAACACCCTACCAAAAGAAATACTCCAACAGCAACCAGCCCGCAGTACAGGGCACCCTCAACGACCAGAACCGCCGCACCGGCAGCTGGACATGGTGGTACACCAATGGGAAGATTTCGCAGGAAGGCACCTACGAAAACGGCAAAAAGGTCGGCGTGTGGACACTCTACTACGAGGACGGCAGCCGCATGGCCGAGGAATGCTACGGCACCGGCACCACCCGCTCGTGGCACCGCAACGGCGACCTGAAGAGCGAAGTGGCCGTGGAGAACGGCAAGAAGACAGGACTCTACCGCTCGTGGCACGACAACGGGCAGAAGGAGGAGGAATACACCTACGTCAACGGCAAACGCGAAGGCAATACCTTTCAGTGGCACCGCAACGGCGCCCTGCGTTTCAGCGGACAATACAAGAACGACGCCCTGCAGGGCGACGCCGTATGGTATTTCCCCAACGGCAAAGTCGACATGCGCGGCAAGTTCGTCGATGGCGAGCAGGACGGCGAATGGTCCTTCTACTGGCGCAGCAACGGCAAGCTCGGTATTCAAGGTACCTATGCCAAAGGCAAGGAAATCGGCCAGTGGACATACTACTACGAGACCGGCGAGCGCTGGCGCACGGGCAACTACAACAACGGCCAACGCGAAGGCCTCTGGACCACATGGTATGAATCGGGTGCCAAACTGCACGAAGGCAGCTATGCCAACGGCAAAGAGGACGGCCGCTGGACCTCGTGGTATGAGAACGGCAAAGTGGACTACTTCGGAGACTTCGACGACGGCGAGATGGTCGGCGAATGGCGCGGCCTCTACGACGACGGTTCCGTCCGCTACATTATCCACTATTCCGACAATGAAAAGAACGGCGAGGAAGTGCGCTTTTACCCCGACGGGAAGGTCGAGCTGCGCCAGAACTTCCAGGACGGCCGCCTCAACGGAAAATATGAACGCTACAACGAGGCTGGCGCTCTGGTGGAGAAGGGCCAGTTCCTGAATGGAGAGAAAGACGGCCGCTGGACATGGTACGAGAACGGCCGCGAAGTGTACAAAGCCAAATTCAAGGAAGGGAAAGAAACCAAATGAGGTTGCTGCTTGCCTCCCAATCGCCCCGTCGGCAAGAACTGCTGGCCAAACTGGGGTATCCTATAGAGATAGTGAAGAACAAGGTCGACGAGCACGTCACTCCCGATGTGCCTGCCGACAGTGTGGCAGAACATCTGGCCCGCCGCAAGGCCTTGGCAGGCTATCCTGTGGCCCATCTGGCCGACGACGAAGTGCTGGTGACAGCCGACACTGTTGTGGTACTGGACGGTCGTGTGCTCGGCAAGCCCGCCTCGCACGAAGAAGCCTCGGCCATGCTCCACAGTCTCAGCGGACGCAGCCACGAGGTCTACACCGGCGTAGGACTCACCACGCGCCACGAATCATGCCATTCCTTTACCGAAAAAACCACCGTGCATTTCCGACCGCTCGAGGACAAAGAAATCGAGTACTACATCGACCACTACCGCCCCTATGACAAGGCTGGCGCCTATGGCATACAAGAATGGATCGGCATGGTGGGTGTTAGCCGGATTGAGGGTTGCTACTACAACGTCATGGGACTCCCCGTAGCCAGATTATTCGAGGAGCTGAAGCGCCTGATGTCCAAGAGTTGAACCATCACACCCAATGCAGCAGGGCATCGTTGTCAAGACGAACCTCTCCCCTGTCAATCATCTCACGTACAACATCGCCAACCTGCTCGTAGCCATCCGATGCGAGCATCTGCACCAACTGCCGCACCCCGACAGCCCCTTTTCTCAGCTGCCGCTCCACCTCTGCTCTGACATCCTTCGCCTGCCCGCCTTGCCGAAGGCACACGTCACACATGCCACAGTCATGCTTGTCCACCTCGCCAAAGTAGCGCACCAATTGGCGGCATCGGCATTCCGACCCGTTATTTAGATACCCTACCACCGCCTCCACACGCTCCTGCGCCGAGCTTTTGAGCATCGAATAGTTGGCCTCCGAGGGGCATATCATCTTCTCGTCGATGCGCTCGCTGGTGAAGACAATCTGCGGACCGTGCGGACGGGGACGGTACTGCAGGATGTGCATCTCGTGTAACTGTGTTAGGTCGTTCACAACCTGCGATGTCTCCATACAGCGATTGCGGGCAATCTTGTGTTCGTCGATGGATGTGGCGCAATCCATCAGTCCCGGATACATCCGCATGATTCCCTGCAGCAGGTCGCCAAGCCGCTGATGATTGAGCAGGAAACGGTACAACTCGTCCCGCGAGCCGGGAATATACACTGTCGAATAGGCATCCTCGATGGTGGGAATGGAAATGAGGCCTTCCTTCTCCAGGAAATGGCAGGCGCTGTAGAACTCGCGCACTGCAAAGTTGTAGTTGAAGCAAATCTGTTCGATGTCGAAGTTGAACTGCATGTCGGCACCGCCCCCGACGGGGATACGGTAATAGTTGCACAGGGCCCTGTAGACGTTGCGGATTTGTTTCACCGAAGGGAAATCCACCTCCAGGTCGTGTCGGAGGCGATCCTCGTCGGAGGGGTCGCAGAGCAGCACGGCATACGATTTCTTCCCGTCTCGCCCTGCGCGTCCTGCCTCCTGGAAATATGCCTCCAGCGATTCGGGAGTGTCCATGTGCACCACGAAGCGCACGTCGGGCTTGTCGATACCCATGCCGAAAGCATTGGTGGCCACCATCACCTGACACCCTCCGGACATCCAGAGCTGCTGGCGATGGTCGCGCTCGCGCGAGTCGAGCCCGGCGTGGTAATATGTCGCCGACACTCCCGACTCCTCCAGGAACCGGACCACATGCTGCGTGCCGCTACGGCTGCGCATGTAGACGATGCCTGTCCCCCCTACCCTCCTCACTATTCGCAGCAGGCGGCTGAACTTGTCGCCGTCGTGCAATACCATATAAGCCAGGTTTTCGCGCACGAAACTCGACTGAAACCGTCGGCAGTCGTGCATCAGCAGTTTCGAACAAATATCCTCGGCCACCCGTGGCGTAGCCGTTGCCGTGAGGGCAATGACAGGTGCTGCGGGGTGATACTGGCGTATGTCGGCAATCTGAAGGTAAGGAGGACGGAAATCGTATCCCCACTGCGAAATGCAGTGCGCCTCGTCCACGGCAATCATGCCCACCTTCATGTGCCTGAAATGCTCTATGAACTGCCGCTGCCGCAGGCGTTCGGGCGACACATAGAGAAACTTCAGCGTCCCGCTGATAGCATTGGTCAACACGTTCGACACCTCTTCGCCCTGCATGCCCGACACAATGCACGAGGCCTTGAGCTTGCGGTTGTTCAGCTGCTGCACCTGGTCTTTCATGAGGGCTATCAGCGGCGACACCACCAGGCATACCCCCTCGCGCATCAGCGCTGGCAACTGGTAGCAGAGCGACTTGCCGCCACCAGTAGGAAGCAGGGCCAACGTGTCGTGGCCCTGCATCACGGATTCTATGATTTCCTCCTGCATGGGGCGGAACGTATCGTAGCCCCAGTGCTTTTTCAGAAGTTTGTGTTTCTCGTCCATCAGCGGATTATCGTCACCGTGCCCTGTACCGAGCTCAGCGTTGTGGTGCCGGGCTTGCGGAATCGGCAGATATACACGTAGGCACCCTGCGGGCACGGGTCACCGTTGTAGGTGCCGTCCCATTCGAAGTGCACATCGTCCGAGTCATAGACCAACTCGCCCCGGCGGTTGTAAATATAGATGTGGAAGTACTGGTACTCGTTGATGGTGTGTATGGTGAACTTGTCGTTGCCGTCGCTCGAACCGGGAGTGAAGGCCGACGGGAACCACACCGTGAACACATTCACCGGTATCTGGAACGGATACTCCGTCGGGCAGTTAAGGGCGTTGTAACTTGTCAACGTCACCGGCACCGAGTCGAAACCGATGCAGTTGTCGAAGCTGTGGCTCACCTCGCGCCCCGTTGCCACCTCGCCGTTGTTGAACAGCCACGAGGATGCCACTCCATAGGTCGACTGGTCACGCAGCACCACCTTCGGATTGTCGGTGTCGATGAAACCGGGGGTCAACTTGACACTGGGCACCGGCAGCGGCACGATGGTGACGGTCTTCGTCAGCGGCGTGGCGTTGCAGTTGTTCGTACCGTGGCCCACCATGGTGTACACGGTGGTCACCGACGGCGATACTCTGATCTGGGGAGAACTCTCCTGCCCGGCAAGCGAGGGGTCGGCAGGCGAGGCGCTCCACGTATAGTGGTCGGCCTCGTGGCCCGTCAGCGTCGCCACATCGCCGGGACATATACGTCCGTCCACAGGCAGCATCTCCAGCTGCGGACGCACCACATAGGCGTGTATGCTGTCCCATGCCACGCATTCCTGCGGGCTGGTCACTTTCACAAAGTACGTCGCCGTATCGGCGTAAGGCGTCACACGCAGGGTCGGGCCCGAGGGCAGGCCGCCCGTGACCGTGCCGTAAGTTCTCGACCATTCATAGGTACAACCCTCCACGCCCAAGGCTCGCACCGTGGCGTTGGTCTGGCTGCCCTGGCACACCACCGTGTCGCCCGTCACCTCCAGCTCCGGGTGCAGGAACACCGACACCGTGTCCATCACCGTCGAGGTGCACCAGACGGTGTCGCCGTTGCCGGTCACCATGTCGACGAAGTAGGTACCGTTGTTCACCACCAGCTTGATGGGCTCCACCGCATGCGTGAACGGACGTGTGACGGAGCGGTTGTTCTCCCCTTCGCCGCGCAGCGTGTCATACCGGATTTCGTCGCCGCTGTCATAGGTACTGCGGAATATCCACATACGCGTGTTGTCGCCACTGGTGGTGTCGGTCATCGTTGTCTCATCGGCATCGCAAAGCACATGGGCCGAAATCGTCATACCCGCATTGGGGTGCTCTCGCGGCTGAATGCGATAGATGGCGTCCGAATAGCAGGAGGGGTCGGTGGTGAAGGTACGCACACGCACTCCCTTCAGCTCCGTATCGGTGAAAACATATTCAGCGCTGTCGCCCGTGACGGTATCAATGGCGGTGCCCTCGCAGAAGGGGTTGTTGTAGAACGACCACTGCGTCTGGCTGTTCACCACCAGAGTGGGGTCGCCGGGCACATAGCTGCGGTTCCACAGCTTGGCTGTGCCGTCGCACATGAAGAGCGAGTCGACATCCATCGTCGGTTTGGTGTTCTGGACATTGACGTAGAGGTACGAATCGAAAGGCTTGTTCGGGTCGAGGGCCGAAGTCATCTTGCAACGGAAGGTCTGCTGGTTGCCCATAGAATCAACTGCCTGGGCCACTCCCGCAGGAGAGAGACGCCGCGTGACTCTGAAGTCACTGGCCTGCACATGATAGATGTGGTTGGTGCTCTCGTTCGGTGTCAGCTGCCGCCACGTGTAGTGGCTGAAATCGCCCCCCGGACCGAAGTTGGCGGCGTTGGCAGGCTCGCCCACTCCCCATTCCGAGGCATACCACACATAGTTGCGCATATTGGTGGCAGCGGTGAGTGTGGTGACGTCGGTCGAAAGGCCCGGCGGACAACCGGCCGTCTGGATGGTCATCGGGCGGCACTCGCCGGCAATGTAGGCATAGGCATAGTGGGCATTGTAAATACAGTCGTATATCAACACCTGTATCTGCAGCGTATCGTATAGATGGTTGCTCAGGTTGATACACACTTTCTCCCAGTCCTTGTAGACCACGCCATTGTAGCCGGTACTGGCCTGATGCCATCCCGTCTGCCCATTAGCGGCCAACGTCACATTGGACATATTCGGACAGGTATGTTCTCCGCCCATAGTACTTTGTGTGACGCCGTTGACAGAGGAACTGATATAATAGGCCAACGTATCGTTGATTTGAGTCCACTGTCCTGCGTTGTTCTTCTTCATGGTACGGATGATGAACGTAGGGTTGCCGCTTTGATTGTGGGTGGGTGCCTCAGCCACAATGGCATAGTAGATATACAACATAGCATTGTCCTCGGTGACACGCATGGTGTAGTTCAGCTGCGCTCCGCTGTAGTCGCTGTTGGAGCTGCCGTTCGAACAACCGTCGCCAATGCGGATGCTCTTGGTGAGGTTTGTGTTGATTGCACCCGGTGTAGTGTCATTGGTGTTGAACTGTGTGGGCACGTATTTCAAGTTATTGTCTGTGTTGGGGTCGTATCCGCTTTCGGTCATAATACGGAACTGGCGCAGGTGGTCGGGTATGCTGGAACTGCAGCCTCCGCTGCTCTGCACGCCTGCCAATTGCGCCGCCGTGTAGGTGGTGCCAAACGAGCTTGCCCCTGTTGTACCCGTCAACGGGTCGGGGCACGGCTTGTTCGAACTGCTGATGCCGATGCCCTGCCCGGAATACTTGTTGACCAACGCCCCGCCTTGAGTGAAACTCGACGGGTTGTTCCAACCCGGACAGGCCACTTGCTGGCTCCACTGCGTCTGTCCGATTGCCGTGCTGCCGGCCAGTACTGCCGTCAACAGCAGTACCATTGTCCCGAAAACATTCTTTTTCTTCATAGTGTCAATAATTATCCGTTTATAAATCAGCACCATAAATTCAAAACACCACTTACTCCATGGGTACAAAGATAGTATTTTTTATTTATTTGTGCAACTTTTTTTCTTTTTGCGTCTTTTTTGCCCTTCACCTATATAGACTAAAAAAAGGGCTGAAAATTTCACGGACCCCCTGAAAAAAATCATAAAAAATGTTAACAAAACCACAAACCGCTGATTACCACCACATGCCACAGGCACAAAAAAAAGTGTCCGGCGTTAACGCCGGACACCAAAACAATGCGTTATGAAAAAATTCTTTTTCCGAACGATTAGTTCTCCTCCTTGAGCTTCTGGAAGATGTCGAGGTCGCCCAGAGTGGTCTTCTCGAGGCTCTCGTTGATCT
>CAMOUQ010000085.1 GCA_946626595.1 uncultured Prevotellaceae bacterium
CTAGGAAATCCTAGGTATTCCTAGGAAATTCTAGGACCACAGCCTATCGCATGTGGATGTCGCACTGGGAAAAGAATTTCTACGTTATTAGCGTCTGCGTTTTTTGTGGCGAGTTTCTATTTCCTGGATATTTATATCTTCCAGATGTGTGATTTCGGGCGTTTCACAGTTTAGTGAGCCAACGACAGTGATGATATCGAAACGGTAGTTGTCGATTCCGTAAAACTTGACGTAGTGGTTAATAGCTCGCCGAAGGTTGTAACGTTTCCAGTAGTCTATTGCATCTTGAGGGTCGCCAAAGAAACGGTTGCGTCGGGTCTTCACTTCTACGAAGACAATAGTATTTCCTTGTTGGGCTACGATGTCTATATCGCGGTGACCAGAATGCCAGTCATGATCTATTATTTCATAGCCTTTGCGAAATAAGTAGTCGGCTGCCACTTTTTCTCCCCATTTCCCCATAAGCGTGTGCTCAGATTCTTCATCCGTAAGGTAGTCTTCGTTTTCTTCTTCTATGTAGGATGATGCAGAGACCTTCGTTGAAATAGATTTATTAGCATTGGATATCTCTGTTTCTTGTTTTTCAGCTGTTCGTTGTTGCTGGGTGCTATTTTTCTGCATTAATAGTTCCCGACACTTCCGTGCTGCGTCGCGCGCCCGGCCCTCTTTATCTGAGACATTAGGCTGCAGACGTTCGAGTGCAAGAAGTATCTTATTGGCTTCAGTTAATTGGCCTTTTTTTGCGAGTAACCGTAGCATGTCAACTGCAGTCCAAAACATAGCGAGGCACGAATAAGGGCTCTTGTCCGTAGCATATAAGTGGCGTGCTTCCTCGTATGCCTTTTCGGTGTTGCCCAAATTGCGTAGTCCGAATATTTCCTTTGCGGTCATGTTCAACTGTTTTGCTTGTTAGGTAGGGCGAAGTTACGCATAATTGTCAATTTATGCAAGCGAATTGTCTAAATAGCGCACCTTTTCTTAGCATCGAATTGTATTCAACGATAAAATTAGTTAAAAAGTCCGTTGTTTATTTGGTTGGTATTGGATAAATGCTTACCTTTGCAGTGTTGAACTACAAATCTCGTTGAAACATGAGTGAAATAACGAAGTTAACCAGTAAGGAAGAGGAAGTGATGGAGATGATATGGGAGTTAGGCGAATGTGCGCCGAAAGATGTTCTGGCGATTTATCCCGAACCGAAGCCACATATCAATACCGTCGCCACGATGTTCCAATCGTTGGAGAGAAAGGGCTACTTGACCCATAAACCGCAGGGTAGGGGCTATGTTTATGCGCCTGCCGTCATGCAGCGTGAGTATGGCAAGAGTAAGTTGCATACGTTTGTGAATCGCTATTTTGGTAATTCCTACCTGAATGTGGTGTCAGCGCTAGTGCAGGAGGAGAAGGTGAGTGAACAGGAATTGATGGATTTTTTGGCCGAGTTGAAAAAGGGTAAAAAATGATGGTAGCTTTTTTCATCTATTTAATGAAATGGGCCATAACGTTGACAATGCTTTATTCGCTCTATGGCCTGTTCTTGAGTCGAGAGACGTTCCATTCGCTGAACCGCATGGTGCTGTTGACAATACTTGTGACAAGCATGCTGGTGCCGCTGTGTTCGTTTGAGACCGAAAGGATGACCGTGGTGCAGAAAAGTGTGGCGCGTGGCGAGGCTGCCGTGGCTTCGGCGTTCGAGGCCGCGATGAAAACGTTGCCGGAAACGGCAGTGAAACACGAATTTGGCCCTTATGTAAAGGATACCCATCGTGGTGCCGTGGACAATGATGTAAAGGATACCCATCGTGGTGCCGTGTACAATGAGGTAAAGGACACCCATCGTGCTGTCGTGGACAATGATGTAAAGGATACCCATCGTGGTGCCGTGGGCAATGATGTAAAGGATACCCATCGTGCAGCCCTGGACAATGAGGTTACGGAAAAACCAGCAGAACGTGAGCGCATAAATGGGACCGGCATTGTCATTCGCCTCGTAGTCTGGGGCTATTTGATAGGTCTGGTCAGTTGCTGGCTGCGTTATCTGTTAGCCTTCGGGGCTGTGATGAAGATGATACGTGAAGGTCGCAGCGTAGCGGTGGCCGGAGTGCCTTCGGGTGTAAAGGTTTTGGTGCATCCGGGGACTGAGATGCCTTTCAGTTGGATGCACTGGATAGTGCTCTCGCGCAAGGATATGGGTGAGAACCTGCAACCGATACTGATGCACGAACTGGAACACGTGAGGCGTGGACATTCGTGGGACATGTTGTTGTGCGAACTGACAACGCGCATGCTCTGGTTCTTGCCCTTTGCCTGGATGTTGCGGCGCGACCTTGCCGAGGTACATGAGTACGAGGCCGACCGCTTTGTGCTGGAACAAGGATTCGAAGAGACGAAATATCAGCTGTTATTAATAAGAAAGGCCGCGAGGGCAGGACTGCAGCCTGTCGTGAACGGTTTTAACAGAAGTTCAATTAAAAACCGACTGAAAATGATGTACAAAAAGAAATCGAGTAGGGCGGCGGCACTGAAGGTGCTCTACCTGCTGCCGCTCATTGCCTTTGCCGTCACAGCCTTTGCCCGTCCCACCATGGTGGAGGAACTGCAGCGGACGCTGGAGCGCGAATCCGAACGAGGCCCTTTGTTGTCCCTGCCTAAGCCGGGCGCGGAGGAAGGTGCGATGGCGAGCGGAACGACTCCCGCTGCCGAAGAAATGTCCTTCGAGCCAACGACCACCCCGGAAGGCGGTGGCGACGTCAGCCACCCCACTGGGGGCGATAGCTTAGAGACGTCGACAGGCGTAGACACCTGCCTCATGACAATAGAGCCCAACCCCGAAATGCTGCTGGACAGCACGATGGCAGCCATCGGAGCACGGAAGATAGGCCGGGGCGTGTATGTCGGAGCCTTTCGTCCGAACTATACGGGCGACACCATCCGTGTGAAGCACGTCCAGGTAGACGGCGGAGCGCATTGGACTGTAGACGGGTGCGAGGATGGCTACAACATCTGGCTGCAAAAGGAAGACCGCGAGGAACTGGGCAGTGGATATCACATCCGCACGATGCAGCCCGCTCAGCAGGCAAAGACACCACACGTGAACAATGCCCCCATTGACCCGCATTGGCGACCTGCCGAGGTGACGCGGCATGAGGCTGATGCGCAATCCATGCGCCTCGAACGAGGAAAGGATGAGACACGCCTGAATGTGTATATGACCACCGAAATGCCCAATCCGGCGGACGGTACGCTCGACATGCTGGGGGTGGATTTTGCTGAACTGGCACTCATAGACCTGAAGACGGGCGACCGCTATATGTGCCGCCGCGTGGAGAACTATGAGGACAAATTTGTGGCGCTGTCGATTGGTGATAAGGCAGGTGTCGTCGTAAAGATTACGGCCATCTATCCGCCCCTGCCCAAGAAGGTGCGCCGCGTGGAACTGGCCATCCACACCCCGAACGGATGGGAACGCACCGGCACCGTCTTCAAGCTCAAGAAAGACGAACGCCCCGTACAAGTTATTCACTAATGAAAGGAGGACCGAAGAATGAAAAAGATATTATTTGCCCTGATGCTTGTGTGCATGGCCATTCCTGATGGCTATGGAAAGACGAAACTGCCTACCTACGATGTGCGCCCAGCGAATCAAGCCCCTACGCTGGAGCGCCCGGCGTGGCCTGACTATGACGTCCAGAACGAGAACTCCTTTGCCGTATTCAGTAACATCCTGGAGGTGAAACCGACGGCCAGTGGAAAGAATATGGGGACGGGAGGAGGCCTATGGACGCTCTATCGCTGTGAGGAGGCCACCTACGTCACCTTCGACTGGCAGGTGCCCTCTTATCAGGACTGGTGGTTCTTCCGCTTTACGACGGGCTCTGCCATCATCGATGCCGACACGGGCGACCAGTATCTGCTGCGCGAATTGGAGTACTTCCCCATGGACCAATGCTTCTGGGTACACGGCCAGTCGGGCCGCACCATTCGCTTCGTGCTCGTCTTTGCTCCGCTGCCCCTGTCGGTCGAGCATGTGCAAATCTTTGAGGCCTCGGCCCCCACGCGGAGGTGGATGGACGGCGATGCAACGCGGAGTAGGGTCTTTGACATCGACGACCTGAGGCCGACGACGGAA
This sequence comes from uncultured Prevotellaceae bacterium, assembly GCA_946626595.1. Taxonomy (GTDB): domain Bacteria; phylum Bacteroidota; class Bacteroidia; order Bacteroidales; family Bacteroidaceae; genus Physcousia. The sequence goes on from CAMOUQ010000085.1 coordinate 4,130, forward strand.
CGAAAGGTGAAGAAGGGGAGAGTGATATATTAGAGGATGTTACGATAAATCGCAACATACAGAACTAGACGCCGTGGCAGCTAACAGAACACGTCGCCGCGGAAACTAACGGGACGAAGCGGCGTTAATATTTCTTAAATATGAAAGTTTAAGGGTAATGTTTTCACGCTTTTGCGGTATATATTATAGAAAAAACCAATTATTGCTTTCATTGTAATTGGATTTTAGTTAGTAAAGGCATGCCATGCCCCCTGTCGCCTGTGAAGGTGGCAGGGGGCTTTTTTTTTATATATTCTTTGGTGTTTTACTCGCATAATCGTAACTTTGCAATCAATTTCTTGCTTTATGGAAAAAAGATTCTCTGATATGAAGAAGTGTTTGTTGCTATTGATGTTGTCGGTGCCCCTCGGGATGCAGTCGCAGACGGCACTGGACAAGCCGTCGCTGAAACAGGTGACGCAGATATCCCCCTACTATTTCGGCCCCAACGCCTTTCCCGTGCCCCAGATGCTGGACGGCCGCGTGGAGCGCGAACTGCGCGTGGAGTTGGCCGGTGACTACTTCCATGGCAATCGTGGCGACCACACGGAGGACGTCTCCCTCAAGCTGAACATCCCCCTGTGGACCGAGCGCGCCAACCTGACGGTGTGGATGCCCGTGATGGAGTGGTTCCGCAATTCCGACCAGAACATCCAGACCTGCCGCATACAGCCCCAGCATCAGGCCGATGCCAAGAAGGGCAGCCTCATGGGCGATGTCTTCCTGAGCATCGACATGCACCTGATGAAGCAGCGTCGCTATCGTCCCGACTGGGTACTGCGTGCCGCACTGAAGACGGCCTCCGGCGGCAAGTATTATCTGGCCCGCTACTACGACAGTCCCGGCTACTTCTTCGATACGTCGTTGGCCAAGTCCTTTGCCGTCGGGGCCAACAAGACCTGGGGCCACAGCCTGCGCGCAGCCCTCTCTACCGGCTTCCTCTGTTGGCAGACCGACAATGGCCGCCAGAACGATGCCGTGCAGTTCGGCGTGATGGCCAAATACGAGAACCGCTATTTCTCCCTCTCCGAGACCTTCGCGGGCTACTCCGGATGGGAGCACAACGCCAGCAACGGAGGCGAACTGGCCCACGACCGTCCCGTTGTGCTCCGGACGGACATCGTCGGACACATCAAGCAGTTCGACATCGTGGCCGCCTACCAGTATGGCCTGCGCGACTATCCCTACCACCAGGTCCGTCTGGGTCTGGCCTATCGGTGGGACGTGCTGAAGAAGTGGAAGCGAAATAACGCGAAGCAATGAGACGTATATTACCCATCCTGTGCATGGCCCTCAGCGCCGCGATGGTGCAGGGACAGACCTACACCGATTCGGTACAGGCCCAATTCTTCCGTGAGTTCTACCACCAGGGCCACCTCGTACACTGGCTCGATGCCCTGAGCGACCACACCGTCTACCAGGGCCTCCACGTCGGTCAGTGGGACGAGTCGGGCCAGCTCATGTTCTCCGTCGACGGCAACAGCTACCGCTGGAACCGCTACTACGTCGACGGCTTCCGCCTCGACAACCGCTTCACGGCCGGCAGCAGCCCCTATGTGCCCAACATGGAGCAATACAACCTCCGCCTCGATGCACAGAGCTCCGTCCTGGAGTTCGAGCTGGACACGCTGGCCGGCGACTACGCACAGATATCGTGGAACCGCGGCAACCTGGGCGGCATCAACAAGACTACCGAGGGCATCATCCACCTGTTCCACGGCACCGGCACGGAGGGAGCCTACAATCCGCAGACCATCCACAAGCGCCAGTACGTCCGGGGCCAGGGTACCATGGACATGGCCTACACCCTCCAGGGTCGCGACGGCCGGAAATACCGTCAGCACGTCTATGCCAGCATGGGCCAGCAGACCTATCCCAACTACGACCACGAGGGCCTCCTGCCCATGTCGCCCCTCTATCCGGCCGAGCACTACAAGGTGCAACTCGACGGCCGTCTGCCCTCGGGCCGTCGCCTCGACCGCCTGGGCTACCTCGTCAACTTCTCGGGCAAGGACAACTACGGTTCGGAGTTTTATTTCAATCCCAACGAGGTCATGCGCCTCACCACCTATTCGGCCTCGCTCTATGCCAAGCGGCGCGGTCTGACCACCGGACTCACCTGGGCCACCAACGTCACTCGCCACGCCGACCTCCAGTTCGACCGCAACGTCATCGACCAAGACGGCGAGTCGCTGGAACCCTGGATGGCCGACGGCCGCACCCACGAGTTGGACTGGGCGCTTCGCTATCGGCGCCGCCTCTTGCCCTGGCTCACGTTCCAGGCCGATGGCTACAACTCGCTCCTCCATTTCCACCCCACTACGCAACACTTCTCCAACGAAGTCTATGCCCAGCAGCTCCTCGAGACCACCGGCCAGCCGCTCTATCGCTACGATTGGACCAGCCGCGCCTTTCTCTCCGGCCTGTTGGAAAACCAGCTGGGCGTGGCCGCCCAACACACCTTCCGCGACAAGCTCGACCTCAGCGGACAGGTAGACCTCACCCTCGACGGCATGCTGCTGTCCGGCAAGAACAAGGTCACCCCCAACTTTCAGGCCGCCTTCTCGCTCCGCTATCGTCCGGCGCGCTGGTTCCAGGTCGGCCTGACCCTGGCCCACGACCGCGTGAGTTACAACATCGAGGACATTCGCTACATGAGCAACGACTACCTCAATGCCCGCGTCAGTTTCTCCGGCACCGACCGCCTCTTCACCACCACCGGCGGAGCCCATCATGCCTATGCCGACCGCCTTTGGCAACCCGCCTACCTCACGTTCAGCCTGCCCATCCACCTGCGCTTCGGCCGCCACGAGATAGCCCTCCTGCAGACCTACCGTAAGTATTACCACACCTGGATGACGCAGTTCGCCGACGGCCCAGCTGCCAACGGCATCTTCGACGCCGACGGCTACTACTTCCTCACGCCCGGACAGCACGACTACGTCGTCGGCTATCAGCCCGCCGGCCTCATGGCCTCAGGCTTCTTCACCAATACCCCCTACTACATGTCGCAGACCTCGCGCTACACCTATCGCGGCCGCAAGTTCATGTTCAGCCTCTCGTGGCAGTCGATGATAGGCGTCGGTCTGTCGGCACTGGGCAACGGCCCTGCCGCCAACAACATCGGCGTCCTCAGCGAGTCCACCGCCAATCCCAATACCCAGCACACGATAGCCAACGCCGACGGACGCTACCCCGGTGTCGGTCGACTGGATCAGGACAAGGCATACGTCTGCCGCATCTATCTGGCCTACAACGTCTGCCGATGGTTCCAGTTCGGCATTAATGGTCGCTGGACCGACGGACAACCCTTTGCCTACTTCAACACCGCCACGCAGACCGATGCCCAGGGCGACACGCAGATAGCCATACGCCCGGGCTGCACACGCGGCATCAACCCCACCGACGGCGACTTCGGTTGCCGCGAGAGCGCCCTCTTCAACATCGACCTCCATGCCCGCTTCCAGTGGACCCTGAAGCGCCACCCCATGACCCTCGACCTGCTCTGCTACAATCTCTACGACTTTGGCAATGTCTACACCGAGATGTGCTTCCCCCAGGGACTTCTCGGGACGGGCCAGCGTGGGCCTAACATGACGCTCACCATCCCGCGCGGCATCATTGGAACACTAAAAATTGCACTATGAAACGCTCCCTATTGCTCTACCTGGCCCTGACCCTTTCCCTCTGTGTCATGGGGCAGACCGATACGTTGCAAACCTCCGACCCGGTCGAGGCAACCTCCGCCGACACGCGAGTCTTCCGTCCCCAGCAGCTGGTGGCCCCCGTGGCCCTCATTGCCTTAGGCACATGGGGACTGGCCGAGGACAGTCCCACCGACTGGCTGGCGCAGAAGGCACGCTACGACATGAATCCGCAATTCCGTAAGACCAAGGCCGACGAGTACCTTCAGTACGTGCCTACGGGCGTGCACCTGGTGCTCGGCTTCATACCAGGCACCCGTCCGCGCCACAACTTCCGCGACCGTGTGCTGGCCTCCGCCACGGCCAACCTGCTGATGGCCGCCGTCACCAATACCGTCAAGTACACCGTCCGCGAGCGCCGTCCCGATTCCTCCAAGCGCAACTCCTTCTTCTCCGGCCACACCGCTACGGCCTTCACCGGAGCCGAACTGGTGCGCATCGAGTACGGTTGGGCCTACGGCAGTGCAGCCTACGCCGTTGCCACGACCACAGCCTTCCTCCGCGTCTGGAACAAGCGCCACTGGGTGGGCGACGTGGTGGCCGGAGCCGGAGCCGGCATCCTGTGTGCCCAGGCTGGCTACTGGCTGTTGCCCGTCTGGAAGCGCTGCCTGGGCATAGACCGTCGCGATGCCCGTCGGCGCATGCACCGGGCCGCCTCTCCCCTGGTCGTGGGCACTCCCTTCTATCTGCCCGACGAACGGGCTGCAGGCCTGTCCTGCAGCATCATGCTCTGATAAGCGAAAACATCATGCTCTGATAAACGAAAAAGGGGCTGTGTCAGGTTCGCCTGACACAGCCCCTTTTTTCGTATCCATACGGTAACAAAATCTCCAACTTCGGGTAACCAACTCTTCAACTTCGGGTAACCAACTCTCCAACTTCGGGTAACCAACTCTCCAACGTTGGGCAACCAAATTTCCGCGTAAGCTTGACCTTCTTTACACCCTCGTGAGGGAAAGTTCCGCCATCGGCGGTGTCCGTACATCCATCGTCGG
>CAMOUQ010000086.1 GCA_946626595.1 uncultured Prevotellaceae bacterium
CAAAGGACTGAAAATCCTTGTGTCCCCGGTTCGATTCCTGGTGACACCACGCAAGAGGGAGAGCACGAAAGTGTTCTCCCTCTTTTCGTATCGCCCTGTCCGTTGTCTGCCCTCCTGCCGAGGGGGCGGCTCAGACAATACTAAGGTTGGGGCTCAGACAATACTAAGGTTGGGGCTCAGACAATACTAAGGTTGGAGCTCAAACCTAACGTCGATGGAGCACCAACCTAACAACGCGGGCGCGCATGCGTACCTGCGTATGCGCACGTGTATGATAATAATAGGTATGCCGCCTCCGTGCGATGCAGGCCCCGGGCCGTGGCATTTTATGCAAAACGCTACACTTTTTATTCATAATACTTGCATATATTCACAAAAAACACTACCTTTGCGGTCGAAAAATGAATAATTAGTGAATATATGGGTAAAAAGGATACTCGGCTGGAAATAGTGAAAATGATTATCTCGAGCCAAGAACTTTCGAAGCAAGAAGAACTGATGGCCGAGTTGAGCAAGGCTGGCTACCCGACGGCACAGGCTACGCTGAGTCGCGACCTGAAACTGCTGGGCGTCGTGAAGGCCCAAAACCAGTCGGGGCGCTATGTCTACATGCTGCCCAACAGCAGGGCCTATCGCAGTGTGAGCGACAATCACATCACGGTGATGGCGATGAATCGCATGGGGGCCCTGGGCATACGCTTTTCGGGCAATCTGGCCGTCGTGAAGACACTGCCCGGACATGCTGCCCATGTGGCCTACGACATCGACCATGCCGATCTGGAGTGCATCGTCGGCACGGTGGCAGGCGACGACACGGTGCTGCTGGTGCTCGACGAGGGTGCCGACCATGCCCAGGTGATGGATGCCCTGTCGCAGGTGTTGCCGTTTAATAATGCATAGTAGGGCTGAGAGCCCAGGATTTTGAATATTCAACTTTCAACTTAATGGAAAATAGTGACGAAATAAAGGTGATGGTGGCAGATGCCAGCCATGAGAAGTATGTAGACACCATACTGGAGACGATAGCCGAAGCGGCAAAGGTGCGCGGAACGGGCATTGCCAAGCGCACACACGAGTATCTGACCATCAAGATGAGGGAGGCCAAGGCCGTCATTGCCCTCTCCGGCGACCGATTTGCCGGGTTCAGTTACATCGAGACGTGGGGCAACAAGACCTATGTGACCACCTCGGGACTCATCGTGCATCCCGACTTCCGGGGCCTGGGCGTGGCCAAGCGCATCAAGGACATGACCTTCTCGCTGGCTCGCATACGTTGGCCCCACGCCAAAATCTTCTCGCTGACCAGCGGTGCGGCGGTGATGAAGATGAACACGGCACTGGGCTACCAGCCCGTCACCTTCGACGACCTCACCGACGACGAAGCCTTCTGGCGAGGCTGCGAGGGCTGTGTCAACTATCCCGTGCTGCGCGAGCGCAACCGCAAGTTCTGCATCTGCACGGCAATGCTCTTCGACCCCGAGGAACACCTCCCGGCCAAGATTCCCGAAGAGGTGATAGAGCGCATCCGGCGGATTGATGCAAACTGAGAATTAAAAATTAAGAATTAAGAAATAAGAATTAAGAATGATAGATATGGAACAGAAAAAGAAAGTAGTAGTCGCCTTCAGTGGCGGACTGGACACCAGTTACACAGTGATGTACTTGGCCAAGGAAAAGGGATACGAAGTGCACGCTGCATGTGCCAACACGGGAGGCTTCTCTGCCGAGCAGCTGAAGCAGAACGAGGAGAACGCCTACCGGCTGGGCGCCACGAAGTATGTGACACTCGACGTGACACAGGAATACTACGAGAAGTCGCTCCGCTACATGGTCTATGGCAATGTGCTCCGCAACAACTGCTATCCCATCTCCGTCTCCTCGGAACGCATCTTCCAGGCACTGGCCATCGCCCGCTATGCCAAGGAAATCGGGGCTTCGGCCATCGCCCACGGCAGCACCGGAGCCGGCAACGACCAGATTCGCTTCGACATGACCTTCCTGGTGATGGCTCCCGGCGTGGAGATTATCACCCTGACCCGCGACGGCAACCTGAGCCGCCAGGAGGAGGTGGACTACCTGAACCGGAACGGATTCAATGCCGACTTCGCCAAACTGAAGTACTCGTACAACGTGGGCATCTGGGGCACCAGCATCTGCGGTGGCGAGATTCTCGACTCCAAGCAGGGACTGCCCGAGTCGGCCTACCTGAAGCACCCGACGAAGACCGGTTCGGAACTCCTGAAACTCGGTTTCGAGAAGGGCGAACTCTGTTCCGTAAACGGCGTCAAGTACGACGATAAAATCAAGGCCATCCAGGCCGTGGAGGAGATAGGCGCACAGTATGCCATCGGCCGCGACTGCCACGTGGGCGACACCATCATCGGCATCAAGGGCCGCGTAGGCTTCGAGGCCGCCGCCCCCATGCTCATCATCGGTGCCCACCGCTTCCTGGAGAAGTACACCCTGTCGAAGTGGCAGCAGTACTGGAAGGAGCAGGTGGCCAACTGGTACGGCATGTTCCTGCACGAGAGCCAGTATCTGGAGCCCGTGATGCCCGACATTGAGGCCATGCTCCTGAGCAGCCAGCGCCACGTCAACGGCGAGGTCACGCTGGAACTGCGTCCCTACTCGTTCCAGACCGTGGGCTGCGACACACCGGACGACCTGGTGAAGAACAAGCTCGGCGAGTACGGCGAGGGTGCCAAGGGCTGGACCAGCGACGAGGCCAAGGGCTTCATTAAGGTCACCAGCACACCCCTGCGTGCCTATTATCTGGCTCATCCCGACGAGGAACGTTAACGAATTAAGCATATCAACGATGGAAAGCAAAAAGTTCTGTCACATGGTGAGGGTAGGCATACTTGGCGCAGCCGGATACACGGGCGGAGAACTCATCCGTGTGCTCCTGGGGCATCCCGAGGTGCAGATTGTGTTTGCCCACAGTGAGAGCAATGCCGGCAACCCCGTCTCCGACGTCCACGAGGGACTGGTGGGCGACACCGACCTGGTCTTCTCCAGCGACATGCCATTCTCGGAGGTGGATGTCGTGTTCTTCTGCTTCGGACACGGCAAGAGCCGCCAGTTCCTGCAGGAGCACACCATACCCGACAACGTGCGCATCATAGACCTTGCTCAGGATTTCCGCATACGGGGCGATCACGACTACGTCTACGGATTGCCTGAGACCCATCGCGAACTCATCCGCACGGCCCGCCATCTGGCCAATCCCGGATGCTTTGCCACCTGCATTCAGCTGGCCATGCTGCCAGCCCTGAAAGCCGGTATCATCAGCGGCGACATCCACGTGTCTGGCGTTACGGGCAGCACCGGAGCCGGACAGAAGCCCGGAGCCACCACCCACTTCTCGTGGCGCACCGACAATGTCTCGCTCTACAAGACCTTCACCCACCAGCACTTGCTGGAGATAAACCAGACGGTGCAGGAACTCCGTGCAGGCTACGAGGGGCGTGTGCTCTTCATCCCCCAGCGCGGATGCTTCGCCCGGGGCATCTTCGTGACGGCTGTGGCCCATTGCGACAGTCCCATTGAGGAGGTGCGGCAACTGTATGCCGACTACTACCGCGATGCGGCCTTCACCCACGTGGTCGCCACATCGCCCGACCTGAAGCAGGTGGTGAACACCAACAAGGCGCTGGTATATGTGGAGAAGTTCGAGGACCAACTGCTCATGGTCTCCACCATCGACAACCTGCTGAAGGGGGCCGTCGGGCAGGCCGTGCAGAACATGAATCTGATGTTTGGCCTGGACGAGACTGCAGGTCTGCGCCTCAAGCCCTCCGCCTTCTAATCATCTAATTATGAATTGTGCATTGTGAATTGTGCATTGTGAATTGTGCATTGTGAATTGTGCATTGTGAATTGTGCATTGTGCATTATAAATTATGAATTATGAACTTGTTTGACGTATATCCCCTTTTCGATATAAAGATTGTGAAAGGCCAGGGCTGCCGCGTCTGGGACGACCAGGGGCAGGAGTATCTTGACCTCTATGGCGGCCATGCCGTCATCAGTGTGGGCCATGCCCATCCCCATTATGTCGAGGCCGTGAGCCGTCAGGTGGGGCAACTGGGCTTCTACTCCAATTCGGTGGTCAATCCGCTGCAACAGCAACTGGCCGAGCGCCTGGGGCGTGTCAGCGGCTATGACGACTACCAGCTGTTCCTCATCAACAGCGGTGCCGAGGCCAACGAGAATGCCCTGAAACTGGCATCCTTCCACACGGGCCGCACACGCATCCTTTCGGCCCAGAAGGCTTTCCACGGTCGCACGTCGCTGGCCGTTGAGGCTACGGACAATCCCAAAATCATTGCCCCCGTCAATGCCAACGGACATGTCACCTACTTGCCGCTCAACGACCTTGCAGCCTGGGAACAGGAACTGGCCAAGGGCGATGTCGCAGCCGTCATCCTGGAGTGCATCCAGGGCGTAGGCGGCATTCGCATGGCCACACCCGAGTTTGCCCAGGGACTGGCCGAGGCTTGCAAGCGGCATGGTGCAGTGCTCATCTGCGACGAGATACAGTGTGGCTACGGCCGTTCGGGCCGTTTCTTTGCCCATCAGTGGCTTGGCATCCGTCCCGACATCATCACCGTGGCCAAGGGCATAGCCAATGGTTTCCCCATGGGCGGAGTGCTCATCTCCCCCATGTTCGTGCCGGTCTACGGTCAGTTGGGCACCACCTTCGGCGGCAACCATTTGGGATGTGCCGCAGCACTGGCGGTTCTCGATGTCATCGAACAGGAGAACCTGGTGCAAAATGCCGATGAAATGGGCAATTATTTGCTCTCCCAACTGCGGAAGATGCAGACCGAAGTTCCCCACATCACTGATGTCCGGGGCCGCGGACTGATGATTGGCATCGAACTCGACGTGCCGCAGAAGTCGGTGCGCGAGCCGCTGATCTACGACGAACACGTCTTCACGGGCTGTTCGGGCACCTCAGTGCTTCGCCTCCTGCCTCCTCTGTGCCTGAGCAAGGCGGAGGCCGACGAATTCCTTGATAAACTGAAAAAAATACTTCAGAAGTTATGAAAATTGGCATTATCGGAGCCGGAGCAATGGGAGGAGCCATTGCCGACGGACTGCTGAACAAGGGAGTGATACCCGCCGCCGACCTCATCGTCAGCAATCGCTCGGCGGAGAAGTTGCAACGCTTTGCCGAACGTGGCGCCAAGACCACGCTCATCAACCGCGATGTGGTGTCGCAGGCCGATGTGGTGATACTGGCCGTGAAACCCTGGTTGGTGGAGGCCGTAGTGGGCGAAATACGTGACATACTGGACGACGGGAAGGTGCTCGTCTCCGTGGCAGCTGGCATCTCTGGCGATCAGCTGGTGGAGTGGACGGAAGGCAATGTCCCCGTCTATGTGGCCATCCCCAACATTGCCATTGCACGGGGAGAGTCGATGACCTTCCTTGCCCCCATCAATGTCCCGGCCAACGGAGCCGACAGTCTCGAGGCCGTCTTCTCCGCAATGGGTAAGACCTGCATTTGCGACGAGGCCCACCTGCAGGCCGGCATGGCCCTGGCATCGTGCGGCATAGCCTATGCCTTCCGCTACATACGTGCCGCCAGCGAAGGCGGTGTGGAACTCGGCTTCAAGGCCCGGCAGGCGCAGGACATCGTCATGCAGACCCTGAAGGGCGCCGTGGCCCTGTTGGAGGCCGAAGGCTTGCATCCCGAGGAGGCCGTGGACCGTGTGACGACCCCCGGTGGCATCACCATCCGCGGACTGAACGCCATGGAGCAGGCCGGATTCACGAATGCCGTGGTTCAGGGGCTTAAAGCCAGTGTGAAATGAAGAGGCAGCGCATCGTCGTCAAGGTAGGCAGCAACGTGCTGACGCGGCGGGATGGCAAACTGGATGTCACCCGCATGTCGGCCATCGTTGACCAGATAGCCGCCTTGCGCCGACAACAGTACGACGTCATCCTTGTCTCCTCGGGTGCCGTGGCCTCGGGGCGTGGCGAGTTGCGGATTGACCATAGTCTCGACTCCGTGGAGCAGCGCCAGTTGTTCTCTGCCGTAGGGCAGGTGAAACTCGTGGGGCTCTACTACGACCTCTTCCGCGAGTTCGGCATCCACGTTGGGCAGGTGCTCACGATGAAAGAAAACTTCCAGCCCGGCGAACAATACGAGAATCAGCGGGCCTGCATGGAAGTGATGCTGGAAAACGGCGTCTTACCCATTGTGAACGAGAACGACACAGTCAGCGTCACGGAGCTGATGTTCACCGATAACGATGAACTGAGCGGACTGATTGCAGAAATGGTCCGGGCCACGACGCTGGTGTTGTTGTCGAATATCGACGGCGTCTACACCGCTCATCCCGATGCCCCCGATGCGAAGCTTATCCGACGGGTTGTGCCCGACAGGGACCTGAGCGAATACATCAGTCCCGAACGCAGTGCCTTCGGCCGTGGCGGTATGCACTCGAAGTATCAGACTGCCAGTCGCATGCAGCAGGTGGGCATACGTGTGGTTATAGCCAACGGCGAACGCGACAATATTCTTGTAGACCTGATGGAGCGCCCCGATGAGGTGCCCCATACCGAATTTATCCCCGTATGAATCTTGAACAAACCTTTCAGCAAGTAAAAGGTGCCAGCCGTGGCCTGGTGCTGATGTCTGATGAACAGAAAAATCGGGCGCTGATGGCCGTTGCCGATGCCATAGAGGCACATCGCGACGCACTTTTGGCGGCCAATGCCGAGGACCTGGCACGGATGGAACCGACGAATCCCCTCTACGACCGTCTGCAACTGACATCGGAGAGGCTGGCGGCGATTGCCGATGACATGCGCCATGTGGCACAGTTGCCTTCGCCCCTGGGGCGTGAGACCAATGCTCGCGTGCTGCCCAATGGATTGCGCCTGCGCCGTGTGAGCGTGGCATTTGGCGTAGTGGGTGTGGTCTACGAGGCCCGTCCGAATGTAACGTTCGATGTCTTTGCACTCTGTCTGAAGAGTGGCAACGCATGTGTCCTGAAAGGCGGGCGCGACGCCCAATCATCGAACACCAAGGCCGTGGAGATAATCCAGAATACCCTGCGGGAGATGGGCATAGACGAACATGTCGTGGCCCTGTTGCCTGCCACACACGAGGCCACGGCCGAGATGCTCAGTGCCGTGGGCTACATCGACGTGTGCATACCGCGTGGCGGTCGGCGCCTGATAGACTTTGTCCGCGACACGGCCCGCGTGCCGGTCATTGAGACCGGGGCCGGTGTGGTGAACACATATTTTGATGAAGAGGGGGATTTGGAGATGGGCCGGAAGATTGTGCTTAATGCCAAGACACGCCGGGTCTCTGTTTGCAATGCCCTCGACTGCCTGCTGGTTCATCGCAAGCGGTTGGCTGACCTGCCCAACCTGGTGGGTCCGCTGGCAGACAAGCATGTCGCCATCTATGCCGACAGCTCGGCCTATGCCGCCCTCGAAAACCGGTATCCCTATCTGGAGCATGCCACAGAAGAAAGCTTTGGAACGGAATTTATGGACTACAAGATGGCGCTGAAGACGGTGGACTCTCTGGAGGAAGCCTTGGAGCACATCGCCCTGTACGGCAGCGGACACAGCGAGGCCATTGTCACCGCCAACAGTGCCGCTGCCCGAGAGTTCCAGGCCCGGGTGGATGCTGCCTGCGTCTACTGGAATGCTCCCACATCCTTCACCGACGGGGCGCAGTTCGGACTGGGTGCCGAGATTGGCATATCGACGCAGAAACTCGGTCCGCGTGGTCCCATGGGCCTGGAGGAACTTTGCACTTACAAGTGGCTCATCGACGGTGAGGGACAGGTGAGAAAATGAATAAAATGAAAAAGATATGAAGACATTTATCAACGTAGAAGACCTTGGCAACCTGAGTCAGGCACTGGCCGAGGCACAGGAAATCAAGCAAAACCGTTATAAATATCAGCACCTGGGCAAGAACAAGACCCTGCTGATGATATTCTTTAACAACTCCCTGCGCACGCGCCTTTCTACCCAGAAGGCAGCCCTGAACCTGGGCATGAACGTCATTGTGCTGGACGTGAACGCAGGTGCGTGGAAACTGGAGACGGAGCGTGGCGTCATCATGAACGGCGACAAGAGCGAACACCTCCTGGAGGCCATTCCCGTCATGGGATGCTATTGCGACATCATCGGTGTGCGCTCGTTTGCCGGACTGAAGGACCGCGACTACGACTATGCCGAGACCGTCCTCAACCAGTTCATCAAGTACAGCGGGAAGCCTGTCTTCGCCATGGAGACGGCCACCGTCCACCCCCTGCAGGCCTTTGCCGACCTGATAACCATTGGTGAGTACCGCCCCGCCGCCCCGGCAGGCAAGGCCAAGGTCGTCCTCACCTGGGCTCCCCATTGCCGTGCCCTGCCACAGGCCGTGCCCAACTCGTTTGCCCAGTGGATGCTGGCAGCCCCCGATGTTGACCTTGTCGTCACCCATCCCCACGGATACGAACTCGACCCCAAGTTTGTGGCCGGTGCCCACATCGAGTATGACCAGCGCAAGGCCCTCGAAGGTGCCGACTTCGTCTATGCCAAGAACTGGAGCAACCCGGGTGTGACCAATCCCGCCGACTACGGCCGGATAACCTGCGAGGATATGTCGTGGACCATCGATGCGGAGCACATGTCGTGGACCAACCATGCCAAGTTCATGCACTGCTTGCCCGTGCGCCGCGGTCTCATCGTCACCGACGACGTCATCGAATCCCCCGACAGCATCGTCATCCCCGAGGCTGCCAACCGCGAAATCTCCTG
>CAMOUQ010000087.1 GCA_946626595.1 uncultured Prevotellaceae bacterium
GTATTATTCGTTTAATTCGAGTAATTCGTGGTCCGTTTAATTCGTGGTCCGTATTATTCGTTTAATTCGTTTAATTCGTGGTCCGTTTAATTCGTGGTCGAATTAGAAGTTAAAGTAGTTCTTCGCATTATAGTACGAAATGTCGCGTACCATCTTTTCGACACGTTCGCGTTCGTAGCCGTCGAAGGGCAGTTCGCCGTTTTCGATGTCCTGGCCGATGAGGTTGCAGAGCGTGCGGCGGAAGTACTCGTGTCGCGGATAGGAGAGGAACGAGCGCGAGTCGGTGAGCATGCCCACGAAGCGGCTCAGCAGTCCCAGCAGCGAGAGGGCATTCATCTGTCGCTGCATGCCGTCCTTCTGGTCGAGGAACCACCAGCCTGAGCCCCACTGAATCTTGCCCGGCACAGTGCCGTCCTGGAAGTTGCCGAGCATGGTGGCAACCACCTCGTTGTCGGCCGGATTCAGGTTGTACAGGATGGTCTTTGTCAGATGTTCCTCCGTAGCCAGTCGGTCGAGGAAGCGCGACATCTGTCGGGCCGTGTGGAACTGGCCGATGCTGTCGTAGCCGGTGTCGGGGCCCAGCTGGCGCATCATGCGCGTGTTATTGTTGCGCATGGCTCCGTAGTGGAACTGCTGTGCCCAGCCCGCAGCATGGTCTTGCACGGCAAAGATGTACAGCATGGCCGAACGGAACTTAGCCACCTGCTCTGCCGTAGGCTGCTTGCCGGCCATCGCCGACTCGAATATCTGACTGATTTCGGCATCCGTGTAGGGCTCGGCATAGAACTCCTCGATGCCGTGGTCCGACAGGCGGCAACCCTGGCTGTGGAAGAAGTCGTGGCGCCGCTGCAGGGCATCGATGAAGTCGGCCATGTTGCGTATCTCCATGTCCGCAACGGAAGCCAGTTGTTCCACATATTTGCGGAAGGCCTTGGGCTGTTCCACGGCCATGGCCTTGTCGGGGCGCCAGGCGGGCAACATCTTGGGATTCTTGCCGTCGGCGTTCTTCTCCGCGTATGCCCTGTGCCAGTGCAGGTCGTCCACGGGGTCGTCGGTGGTGCACACCGTTTCCACGTTGTAGTGGCGCATCAGTCCTACGGCCGTCATGTCGGGGTCGTTCTGCAGGCGGTCGTTGCACTGGTCGAAGATTTCGCGTGCCGTTTCGGGGTTCAGTCGTTTCGTGATGCCGAAGGCCGTCTTCAGTTCCAGGTGCGTCCAGTGGTAGAGTGGGTTGCGCATCGTGTACGGCACCGTCTGTGCCCATGCCTCAAACTTCTCCCAGTCCGAACTCTCACCGGTAATCAGCCTTTCGGGCACGCCGTTGGTGCGCATGGCGCGCCACTTGTAGTGGTCGCCTCCCAGCCACACCTCCGTGATGCTGCGGAAGCGGTGGTCTTCGGCCACCATCTGCGGTATGAGGTGACAATGATAGTCGATGATGGGCATAGGGGCTGCCTGCTCGTGATAGAGCTGCTGGGCCACAGGGCCCTGGAGCAGGAAATTCTCGTCAAGAAATGTCTTCATGTGTACAGTATTAGAAAGTTCTTATTATTGACAAAGTTAAGCATTATCATCGAAACGGCGAAACGTTTTGCAGATATTATGCGTCAGGAGAATTAAATTAGACCTGATACGGCATTAAATGAAAAAAAAATTGTAACTTTGCATGCCTAATATATAATAAGGAATGCGCATGAAGGGTACCGAACGGATATTTCGCACCACAGTGGATGTGGGGCATCCCCTGCGCCCCATCGGGGTGGGGGACAAGAACGTCTTTCTTGGCTCCTGCTTTGCCGAGAACGTGGGACGGCATTTTGTCGACGCCCGTCTGCATGCCCTGGTGAATCCGATGGGCGTGCTGTACAACCCCGTCATCATCAGCGATTTGATATATCACCACTTACCCATCAACGGGGGCCAGTTTGTGCAGAACAACGGCATGTGGCACACGTGGCTGGGCGACACATCGCTTTCGCGCTTGACGAGGGAGGAATGTGAACGCGTAACGCGTGATGCGGTGGCCACCCTGCAGAAGGCAGTGGTAGAGGCCGACAACCTGTTCCTGACCTTGGGCACGAGCCGGAGCTACATTCTGGAGGACGAAAACAACACGGTGGCAAACTGTCACCGCATGCCGCCCGAAATGTTCTGGACGATGGACGTAGGACCCGATGACATGGAAGAATTTCTGGGCGAGTCACTCGACGACCTGCATGAGCGGAATCCCCATTTGCAGGTGATTTTCACCATCAGTCCCTTCCGCTACGCCAAGTATAGCATGCACGGCAGTCAGCTGGACAAGGCCCGCCTGCTCCTGGGCGTGGAGGAACTGATGAGGGAGAGGAAGGATTGGACATGCTATTTCCCGGCCTACGAGATTGTGATGGACGAGTTGCGCGACTACCGATTCTATGCCGACGACATGCTCCACCCTTCGCCACAGGCCGTCGACTACATCTGGCAGCGACTGCAGGACGACTGGATGACCGACGAACTGCGCCAATACCTCAGTCGGTGGGCTCCTCTGGGACAGGCCCTTGCCCATCGCCCCCTGCATCCCGAATCGCCCGAATACACGACGTTCTGCCAACAGACCCGCCAGCAGTTGGCTCAGCTGCAGGCCGACTATCCGATGTTGAATATTGAAAATTGAATTTTGAAAATAAAGCATGATGTTTTATACAATAAAAGATATAGCCCAGATGCTGGGCCTCGTGATCACGGGCGAGGATAATCGCCCCATACGTTGGCTGCTTACCGACAGCCGTTCGCTGTCTTCGCCCGAAGATACCTTGTTCTTTGCCATCGTCACTCAGCGCGGCGACGGCCATCGCTACATACCCCAGCTCTACCGGCGCGGCGTGCGCTCGTTTGTGGTGAGCCAGGAGGTGAAGGGCGAGTTTCCCGAAGCCACCTTCCTGCGTGTCGACGACACCCTGAAGGCGTTGCAGCACCTGGCCGCACAGCATCGCCGTCAGTTCAGCATTCCGGTCATCGGCGTGACGGGCTCCAACGGCAAGACCATGGTGAAGGAGTGGCTCTATCAGATGCTCTCGCCCGACCGCATCGTCACCCGTTCGCCGCGCAGCTACAACAGCCAGATAGGTGTCCCCCTGTCGGTGTGGAACCTGACGCCGGAGACCCAGTTGGGCATCTTCGAGGCGGCCATCTCCCAGCCCGGCGAGATGGGGACCCTGGAGCAAATCATACGTCCCACCATCGGTGTGTTCACCGGTCTGGGCGATGCCCATCAGGAGAATTTCTCATCCTATCGCCAGAAGTGCCTGGAGAAGTTGTCGCTCTTCCGCGATGCCGAGGTGCTCGTCTATCCCACTGGCAACCGGGTGGTGGACATCTGCATCCGCGAAATCGGATTCAAGGGAAAACTGATACCCGTGGCGATGCCCGACGATGCCTCGCCCTGGGACCTGGACAAGGAACTCTGCGCAGCCGCCTGTCGCCATCTGGGGATGGAGGAGAAACTGCTGCAGGAGCGAAAGGCAGGCCTCGAACCCATACCCATGCGCCTGGAGGTGATGGCCGGGCAGCGAGGTTGCACCCTCATCAACGACTCGTACAACAACGACCCCGACTCGCTGCGCATAGCCCTCGACTTCATGCAGCGCCGCCCCGACGAGGAGTCGCGCAGTCATGTGCTCATACTGAGTGACATGCTGCAGACCGGCCTTGCCGACGACGAACTCTATACCCTGGTGGCCACCATGGTCCGCGACCATGCCGTCGACACCTTCATTGGCGTTGGCGAGGGACTCTGCCACAATGCCGTTCGCTTCATACGTCAGAGCGGTGCGCAGTGCCACTTCTTCCCCGATACGGCCGACCTCCTGTCGAGCAAGGTGTTCGGCGACCTCCACGACGAGATTATCCTCATCAAGGGCGCCCGTTCGTTCCACTTCGAGGACCTGGTGAGCCAGTTGGAGGAACGTGTGCACGAAACCATCCTGGAGGTGGACCTGAACGCCATCGTGGCCAACCTCAACTACTACCGTCGCCTGATGAAGCCCGAAGAGCGCATCGTCTGCATGGTAAAGGCCGATGCCTACGGGGCAGGCAGCGTGGAGGTGGCCCGCACGCTCCAGGACCAGGCCGTCGACTACTTGGCTGTGGCCGTAGCCGACGAGGGTGTGGAACTGCGACAGGCAGGCATCTCTACGGGCATCATGATTATGAATCCCGAGATGACCTCCTTCCGTACGCTCTTCCACTATAGTCTGGAGCCCGAGGTCTACTCGTTCCGACTGCTCGAAGCCCTCATCCGTGCCGCTGAGCGCGAGGGCATCAAGGGCTTCCCCGTACACATCAAGCTGGACACCGGTATGCACCGCCTGGGCTTCGACCCCATGAACGACATACCCCAGTTGGTGGAGCGACTGCAAAGTCAGGAGGCCGTCTTGCCGCGCAGCGTATTCTCGCACTTCGTGGGCAGCGACAGCGACGACTTCGACCGCTTCTCGGCCATACAGTTCGACCGCTTCCTCTATGGTGCCGATGCCCTGCAGAAGGCCTATCCGCGTCACCACATCCTGCGCCACATCTGCAACTCGGCAGCCATCGAGCACTTCCCCGAGAGGCATCTCGACATGGTGCGCCTGGGCCTGGGCCTGTACGGCATCAACTCGCGCAACAACGAGATGCTGAACAACGTGTCGACCCTGAAGACCACCATCCTGCAGATTCACGACGTGCCCAAGGAGGAGACCGTGGGCTACAGCCGCAAGGGTCACCTGACACGCGACAGCCGCATTGCCGTACTGCCTATCGGCTATGCCGACGGACTGGACCGCCACCTGGGCAACGGACATGCCTATTGCCTTGTCAATGGTCAGCGCGCGCCCTACATAGGCAACATCTGCATGGATGTGTGCATGATAGACGTCACCGACATTCCTTGCCGCGAGGGCGACACGGCCGTCATCTTCGGACGTGAACTGCCGCCGACGGTGCTGAGCGATGTCATTGAGACCATACCCTACGAGATTCTGACTTCGGTGTCGAACCGCGTGAAGAAGGTCTACTTTAAGAAATAAATGATTCCCCATGATTTTATAAACCACGAATTACACGAATTAAACTAATCAGAGATGAAAAGATTTTACGCGATTATGGTGCTGCTGATGGTGTTGCTGAAGGCATCGGCTGCAGACGTGAACCGACTGGTGGGTGGCGACCTTAGTCTGGTGCCTGCCTACGAACAGGCCGGCGACCAATGGCTCGACGAGAGCGGGAAGGCAATTCCCGACCTCATTCAGTACGTACAGGCGAAAGGCTGGAACGCAGTCCGCGTCCGTGTCTTCGTCGACCCCTCGAAGGACAGCGACCCTGCCGTATGTCAGGACCTCAAGTATGCCGTGGCCTTGGCCAAGCGTGTGAAAGCGGCCGGCATGGCAGTCCTCATCGACCTTCACTACAGCGACACCTGGGCCGACCCCTCGAACCAGAAGATACCTGCCGCCTGGACCGACCATTCCACCGAAGGCCTGACCACACAGGTGGGCAACTATACGCGGGAGGTGATGACGGCCCTCGTCGAGGCCGGTGCCGCACCCGACTATGTGCAGCTGGGCAACGAGATTACCTATGGCATGCTCTGGAACACCGCCGACGGCAAGTTCCCGGCCGACAAAGGCCAGTACGCCTCGGCAGGTTACTGTCCCACCTGGAGCAACCGCTTCAGCGACGGCCAGCAGCAGTGGCACCGACTGGCCGCATTCCTCAGTGCGGGCAGCAAGGCCGTGCGCGAGTTAGTGCCCGGGGCCAAGATTGTGATACACACCGACATGCCCGCCGATGCCAATCATCTGCTGAACTTCCACAACCATATCCGCACGGCAGGATTCACCGACTACGATGTCATCGGCCTGTCCTACTACCCCTTCTGGAGCGGTAAGCTGGACAACCTGGGCGCAGCCCTTTCGAAACTGAAGACGGCCTTTCCCAACACGAAGGTTCAGGTGGTGGAGACCGCCTGGTACAACAGCTACTACCCCTATGCCGAGGACGGCGACGGACAGTATGCCCTGTCGTCGCTGCCCGCCTCCTGGACCGCCGACGCCAAGGGTATGGTAAGCTACCTCAGCGACCTGACCGACCGCCTGAAACTCTACGACAATGTCGACGGTCTCTACTATTGGCAGCCCGAGGAGTGCGGCAACGGATATCAGAAGAAGGTGCTGAACAAATGGAGCAACCGCGGCATGTGGCCCAGTCTCAACCAACGGCAGCACAGCATCCTGCGCACGCCCGACGGACGCACCCCGGTGGATGCCCTGGCGCGCTACGTCAAGGAGGTGCTGCCCATCGACCCGACAGGGGTTGAGAAAATGAGAGATGGAGAAAATGAGAAAATGAGAAATGGAGAAAATGAGAAAATGAGACACTTCGTGTTCGACCTCATGGGCCGGAGGATTTCTCATTCTCTCATTTTCTCAACTTCTCATTCTCCGTATAAGGGAGTCTACATCCGCAACGGACGGAAAGTGGTGAAGTGATAGTCCTGCCAACAACGCTACAGTGCTTGATTTTTACCCTCACTACCCTCACACCCTCACGTTCCCTTTATTCATCGGCCATGCAGGCCGTGAGGGGAAAGTGAGGGCGTGAGGGTAAATGGGTCAAAACAGGGGTTTGAGACAGTATTTTGTGCCCTGATTGCTGCGTCTGGATTCTATTCCGGGCAGTGCCATGAGGTAGCGACCGAACTGGGCGGGCGACACGGCGACACGGCTGCCGACGTGTCGGCGGATTTCGTCGATGAGGGCCGTCGTGGTCAGCCACTGGGCGCCGCTGTCCTCGGGCCGGGCCGGCTCAAAGAGGTCGTGGAAGACGATTTCCGCCGTCTCGAGCCGCATGTTGCCGCGGTTGTTCTCCATGATCTGCTCCACGTCGCTGTCGTCGAACCAGTAGCGTTCGCCCTGTTCGATGAGTTGCACGGCCTGGGCATAGAGCTGGCGGTAGTCGGGTCGCGAGGTCGTGTCGATGGGCCCCGACAGTTCGATGCACAGGTAGCGCCGACTGCCCGTGGGGTCGGTGAGCAGGGTGCGCTGGTTGCTGGTGCCGATGAACGAGGCATAGCGCCGGATGGTGCTGACCTGCGTCTTGTAGAGTCGGCGGGAACGGATGTCGGCACGCTGCAGGAGGTTCTTGAGGTAGCCGTCCTGGCTCTGACGGGTCAGTTGGTCGAACTCGTCGAGGTTCACCAGCAGGTATTGGCAGATGGTGCGGTCTATCTCCTGCTTGCTGCCGAAGTTGAGCTGGTCGGTGTAGCCGAATTGCAGTTCGTCGGGCAGCAGGTTGCGGCAGAAGGTGGACTTGCGCCAGCCCTGACGGCCGATGAGCAGCGGTGCCACGCTGTTGCCGTACTGCCCCATGACGCCCATCCACTGTGCCGTCATCGAGAGGAACCATCGACGGAACCACTCGCGCCAGTGCGGGTTGTGCGTGGGCAGGGTGTCGGCCAGCGGCCCGATGCGGTCGGTGCCGTCCCAGGTGCCCCGTACGGCGTTGAGGAAATCCTCGACGGGATTGAACGATGGCGTGTCGGCCGAACGGATGTAGCGGCGCACGTCCTTGTCCCACACGTCGATGCCCTGCATGCGGGCGTCCATCACGATTTTTCCCATCATGCGGTCGTCCAGCAGGTGATAATTCGGGTCCCAGGTGGCGTTCATGCGGTATTCCTCGGTGTCCTGTATGACGTTGTGGCGCAGCACGTAGCGCTCGCGCATGAAGTTGCGCAGTTCCAGTGCCGTGCGCTGCGTCTTGTTGTAGGCCTCCCTGGTGCCGAACTTCAGGGCCCCCAGCTTGTAGGCACTGTCGAAGATGATGTGTATGTCCTCCTTCCTGGCCACGTTGCCGAAGTGGATGTCGGCGTGCAGCTTGGCCTCCTCCAGCGGGTAGCCCGCCCGGCAACATTCGCGGGCCAGCATGGTGAGGTATTCTCCCGCCTGTTCCGTGCTGTTGATGCCGCCCTTGACAGCCACGCGGGTCGCGATGGCCACGAAGCGGCGTGCCATCTCGGCAAAGCTCTTCTCGCCGGGCTCCATGCGCTGCAGGGGCTGACTGGGCACATCGCTTGCGGGACTGAGCGTCAGCTCCATCTCCTTGTCGATGCGCATGGCCACGGCCTCCGGGTTGGCGTAGGGCAGGGGGTCGTAGGTGCGGACGAAACTCTGCTCCAGGGTGGGGTCGACGCGCGTTATGGGGAAGCCCACCATGCCCTCGTAGGCACAGAATGCGGCATTGTAGGCCTTGCGGTGGAAGGCCAGCGCCTCCGTCTCGGTCTCGGGCAGGGTGCCGTCGGGCCGGGCCACGCGCACCAGTATCTTCACCGTCTTTCCGCTGGAGCCCGTGAAGGCGGCATAGGTCGACGGAAGCATGCGCGCCAGGCGCTTCACCATGGCGGCCTCGTCCTCACCCGTCAGTCGGCCCACACTCAGCAGCACCAGCCCGTTGTAGCGGTCGAAGCGCCAGCCCTGCCGGCCCTCCTTGCGGAAGCTGGCCGCCACGCTGAAGCGCTGCGTGTGGAACACGATGTATCCGCCCACGCTCTCCAGCACGGGCGCCGAGTTGCGAAACTTGTCGAAAACCTCGCGTTTCGACTCGCGGGTCATCATGTCGATCAGCGACTGCAGCGACATGTTGCGCATGAACACCTCCTTCGTGCGCTCGTCGCGGCGCATCGAGGTGAATAGTATATCCTTACGTACTTCTTTCATCTGCTTTATTTTTTACCAGCCCTTACCTTATGCTG
>CAMOUQ010000088.1 GCA_946626595.1 uncultured Prevotellaceae bacterium
ATGGCTCAAGGTATTGTTTAAATTGCTTTTATTGTGTGTGTGAGGGAGCGGAGCGTCTGTGTAAGGCGTTCCGTTCCTCGCTTTTTTAGGGTACATTCGTCGATGATGTGCAGTCCCATCACTCTTGTTGCCTCTGCGGGCAAGGCAGAAAGCAGGAAAAGGAACAATAGGGTAGGGAGCAGGTAGCGGTTCATAGTGGCAGTCGTTAGGCGCTGAATGGTATTCACGGTTCAAAGTTACAAAATAATCCCTCCACCACAAAGGCAGAGGGACTATTATTAAGAGGAAAGATCTTTCTGATAAATTTTAGCGAACGACAACCTTGCGTCCCCCCACGATGTAGATGCCATGGGGCAGTCCTTCGAGTGAAGTCGAACTATGACGCACGACTTGGCCCGTTATGGAATAGACGTTATTGTCATTCTCCTTCATTTGTTTTCCATCGCCAATAGCTTCAATACCAGTGGGAAACGTATTGTTGTTGGTCTGTCCATAGACATTCGTCTGGTAGAACTTAACGCGGTAGGGCCACTGTTCTGCCGTACTCTCTACCCAGTTCGTCAGGTTGCGTGTCCAGTAGGTTGTTGGGGCGCCGCTCACAACCAGCCATACGTGACTGCAACCGCCTGGGCAGTCGAAGGCAATGGTACAATCAGGTGAGTTGTAGGTGGCAGGCGTTATGTCGCTGTAGACACGTGTACCATCGCTCTTGAATGCTACGAAACCTATGCGCCATCCCGCGCGCGTAGTATTATAAGCGGTATAGCCCTCGGCTCCTGCCTTACCCTCGAACTCCACGTAGATGGTCTTGTCCTTTGCGGGGGCATTCAGACGAATGGCGTTGTTTCCCCAGTTTTCTATGCAGTCCTTCTTCTCAGGCCACCAGAAGGAGTCGGTGTCCTTAGTCAGTGACGTCTGGCTGCGCCAACTGGCCTTGCCTTCGGCGATGGAGCGAATGGGGTCAAGGTCGAAGGTGGTCATGCGTGCGCCCCACTCCCACATTTCGTCTCCCAACTGACTGACCTTCTGGGCCGTGGAGCCCGTCATGCGGGTACGCATGTAGGTTTCAAAGGGGTCTTCGGGGTCTTTGCAGTCGTTCCAGAGGCAACCCACAGCGTCCCATCCATGCTTATGTACGAACCAGTCCTGTATAAAGAAGTTCTCATAGCGCAGGTAACCCGCAAGCGGATGGCGGTGCATGCCGTTGAGCGAGTTCCAAAGCCATTCGTTGTCTTTGAGCAGTTTGTTGGGATAATAGACGTATGCCATCCACTGGGCACACATCTCCCAGAAGGGGTTCTGGGTGGATTCGTGCCAGTTGTATATCCATCCGTTCCAGTCTCCTTTGTCGCAATGTACCTGGTACTGGAAGCAATGGCCAATTTCGTGTGCCACGGTCTGCCCGCCTCGTGAGGTGTAGGCCCAGCGTGAGAGTGAGAGCATGCCTATTTGGTTGTCGATGCCGCTGCCTTCGGCTTTCCATTCGCTCGTCGAGTAGAGTCGGATAATCATCTTGTAGGTGTCGCTCTTCGACTTGCCTTGGTTGATGGTGATGAACCCAAGTTTGTCGGCATACATCTCGAATATCTTGTCGGCAGTCTCTAATATGCCTGGCACGGCACTCGGCACTTCGTCACCGTAATCTTTTTCCCAGAAAAGTACCCAGTGCTTCGACTGGTAGGAACGCACGTACGACCACTGATTGTTGTTGTCCTTCAGTTTCGTGTCGCTTCCACAGGCACTGCCACTGCAGTAAATTTTCTTATCCACCGCCTTGATGCGCGTGTTCAGGGTGTTTGCGGCTGATTTCAGTTGGCCGTCGGTCAGTGTGAGGTCGGCATCTTGTTCCTTGGCAGTGGCAACGGCTTCGGATAGTGCCTCCCATGCCTTTGCCTTGCGTTCCATGCCTTGCCACCATTTCAGCACCTTGTTGGCATAGGTGATGCGTTCCTCCAGTGCTGCATAGAGGGCGTGCGACGCCTCGGCACTCTCCAGCGCTTTCTGCAGGGCTGTGCGTGCTTCGGAAAGGGCAGTCTCGTCGTAGGTGGTATGGCCTTCTTCATCGGTGCCGGTTCCTTCTAGAGCCTTCTGTGCAGTTTCCATGGCGGCGTCAAGGGCATCGCGGACAGCTTCCTGAATCTTCAGGTTTTGGAAGGTCTGGGCGTATGTCACTAAAGCCTTCAATGCCTGGGCCATGTCGGTGACATCGGTTTCGCCTAGGTAGTAGAGATGGAAGTCATCGACGCAAAAGTAGTTGCCCGTTGGGTTCGTGGTCTTCGCGCCCACCTCTATGGTTTCGCCCGTCTCCACGATAGAGAAATCGACGGCATACGTCTTCATGGTGGTGACCACGGTTTGCGACAATCCGGCATAGAGCCATGCGCCCGTCTGCACTTTTCCTTGGTTTGTGGTACTGCCACTTCCGCTTTGCTGTATGTGCAGGGCATTGGCGGTCAGCCGATAGCGACCGCAGGGCAGGTTGCTGACGGTCTGGGCGAGCAGCACGTCGCCAATCTTATTGCCGATGCTCGTCCAGGCTTCCAGGTAGTAGGTGCCTTGCTTTTTGGTGAAGATGCTGTTGTCCTGTTTGCTCATGCCTTTGACGGTCCAGCCCGCTGTGCCGTCAACCTCGAACGAGGGATTCACGAGGTAGGTGGCGGTACACTCAACGGGAGAATTCTCCGAGGCATTAAGCCAGACGAAGGTCGCAAGGACTGTCTTCAGGTTTTCATGGGCTTGCAGGACTGCGTCCATCGGAGTCTCTTCGTCGTAGGCTTGCTGTGCCTGGTCGATGGCTGTTTTCAGGTCATCGGCACCTCGCCCTGTTCCGTCGCCATACTCTTTTCGGGCTTCGGCAATCGTGGTGGCGAGTTCGGCCTTGCAGTCAGCCATGCTCTTTGCCATAATCCGGACGTAGTCGATGAGCAAGTTGGCGGAACTGCCCGAACCCGTGTTCTCGGCCGACCGGTAGCCAATCTGTATCTTGCCCTGAGTCTCCTTGGTCAGGGTGAAGGTAATCTGGTCCAGTGTCCACTCCTTCGAGGGATAGCCGTTGAACGTCGAGACAACGGCATCGCCGCTCTGCGGAATCCACGCCAGCAGCGAACGTCCCTTCGTGGCGCTCTTCCCGTTGTAGGTGGGTGCCGACACTGTGTAAACTCCTGCGGGCAATGTGATGGTCTGGCTGTAGGTCATCT
Source organism: uncultured Prevotellaceae bacterium (assembly GCA_946626595.1). Lineage (GTDB taxonomy): Bacteria > Bacteroidota > Bacteroidia > Bacteroidales > Bacteroidaceae > Physcousia. The sequence goes on from CAMOUQ010000088.1 coordinate 3,198, forward strand.
CTACACCCCAGCCCGTTGACAGGGCGAGCGCGCCGCCTGTTGAACCTTCGTAGCCCTGCGCGGGCACTTCTCCGCCATTGAACGTCCCGGCGAAGCCGTACTCATAAATGCCCGTGATGGTGTAATCGACGGTAAAGCCCTGGGTCCATCCCTTGATGGTTTTGATTTCCTTGTCCACCTTCGTCGTCTCGCCAGCCTTGTGATGGAAGTCGCTGTCGAAGGTGTAGTTGGTGAGGTAGTCGGCAGTGACGTCAGTTTGTGCCACAGCGAACAGGACTACCCAACTGAGTAGTAAGGTCAATGTTTTTCTCATCTCTTATGTTTATTAGTTGGTTGTTGGTTCCTATCGTCTTGACAATACAAAGCCGAAGTGCATGGGTTGGTTGGCATCGATGGTGTACTGCGGCAGGGTGCGCTTGCCCCATGTGTCGGTGCCGCCCACACCATGGACATTGAGACTGACGTTGACGTTGACGAATCGTCCGCGCTCCACCTCGTGGGGATGCAGCGGTCCCAGGTCTTCCTCGCCATAGTCCCAGGCACTTACGCAGAGTGGTTGGCAACCGTCGATGCGGACCGTTGCGGTGGGCGACGAGAGACTGAACCAACGGACATCGCAGCGGTTGCCGTTGTCCTGCGGGTGGATGTATTCGGTCTCGAAGTCGCTGAGCGGCATCCTGTAGCGGCCCAAGAAGGTGCCATGCTTGCGGTCGGGATAGTTCTCCCAGGGACCACGCCCGTAGTATTCAACCTGACGGAAATCGGCAGGCAGTCGCATACGCATACCGAATCGGGGCATCAGGGGACGGTTACTCGCCTCTCCCGTGGGCTGATAGTCTGCTTCGACGCGGATGCGCCCGTCTGGGGCGAGGGTGTAAGTGAGTATGTAGTCGGCTTCTGTTGGGAGATGCATCGGGATGGTCAACTTCACGCTCTCGCCCTCCCTTTTTACTTGCACTTCGCCAACCGTGCGACGCGTAGCAGCCTCCTTCCAGACGGCGGTGCGTTCCTCAAATCGGGCGGCGGTCTGGTTGTCGTTCGGGGCTTTCCAGAAATAGGGTTCAAGGGGGGCCTGAAGAAGTTCGCGGCCATCCATCGTCCAACTGGTGAGGGCTCCGTCCCGGCTGATGGTCACGGTGTCGTGGCCTGCCGTGAGGGTGATGTCCCGCTCCGTCTGGCTCATCTTGACAGGAGATGAGGGAACGGTGTCAGAAGAAAGAACCTTGCAATTGGCAAAGTCAAAAGGATGGAGCACAAACTGTTTGCGGGCTACGGCGAAGCCTTCGGGAGCCCATAGTGTTGGCTTCCGCAGGTGGGCACTGACTGTCGCTGTCAGTTCGCCCTGCACGTCGGGCAGGGGAGGCAGGGTCAGTGCGTCGCCTTCCAGTGCCAGTTTGCCCTCGGCTATGGGGAGTCCGTCGCAAAGCAGTTCGTAGCGATATTCATATTCGTCGAGTGCCGTGAACCAATCGTGGTTGATGAGGCGTACCTTTTGTCCCTTGTCGCGCACGAAATATATTGGCTGATAGACGTGCTGTACCTCATGGTAGTGGGGATGGGGCGTGCGGTCGGGGGCCACGATGCCGTTTATCAGGAATCGTCCGTCATTAGGTCGGTCGCCGAAGTCCCCGCCGTAGGCCCAGAACTCGTCGGGTTGAAGGCGGAGCGACGACGAGAAGCGGAGGGGCGAACCGTCTTTGGGTTTTGCCAGACCTTGGTCGGCCCAGTCCCAGATGGCTGCACCGCAGATGCTGGAGTCGGCGTAAATGATGTCCCAATACTCCTGCAGGTTGCCCATGGAGTTGCCCATGGCATGGCAGTATTCACGCATCATGAAGGGGCGGTCGTTCACACGTTCGGCCACACGGCGCATTTCTTCGGGATAGAGGTAACTATCGTCGTAGATGTCGGAATATCGGCGGTCGCTGTCGTAGAAGATTAGTCGGGTGGGGTCGATGCTGCGGATGGTGTCGCGCATGGCTCTTACGTTTTCGCCTGCTCCTGCCTCGTTTCCCATGCTCCAGAGCAGGATGCTCGGGTGGTTACGGTCGCGCATGATGAATGAGACTGCACGGTCCACGTGTGCCTTGCGCCAGGCGGGGTCTTCGCCCATCTCACGGTTGCCGATGCCGAAACCGTGGCTTTCGTTGCTGGCTTCATCCATGACGTAGAGACCATAGCGGTCACAGAGTTCGTAGATGAGTGGCGTGTGGGGATAGACGGTCGTGCGGAGGAAGTTGATGTTGCACTGCTTCATCAGTTGGATGTCCAGTTCGCACGTCGCATCGTCCACATGGCGGCCCATGCGGGGATGGTGGTCGTGTCGGTTGACGCCTCGGAACTTCACGTTTTGTCCGTTAATCTTCAGCACCTCGCCCTTTATCTCTATGTGTCTCACGCCCAAGTGATAGTCGAAGTGTTCTATCGTGTTCCCCTTGCGGTCACGCAACTCGATGGCAAGGGGATAGAGGTTAGGTTTCTCTGCCGACCATAGGCGCGGGTGCTGAAGCCTGCAGGTCAGTTCCACACGAGTGGTATCGCCGGCGGCAAGTGTCTTTATGTCTCCCCGTGTCTCTTTGCCGTCAAGCAGGAAGGCGACGGTAAGTTCGCGGACCTTCTTCCGACTGGTGTTGCACAGTTCCACCTGGGCACGGACGGTGGCCTCCTGGAAGTCGTTGCTCAGGTCGGTGGTGACGGAGTAGTCGCTAATGTGCGTGAGCGGACGCACCCACAACTGCACCGAGCGGAAGAGTCCGCTCAGTCGCCACATGTCCACATCCTCAAGGTACGACCCGTCGCTCCAACGATAGACCTCGACGGCCAGACGATTGCGCCCGGCGTGGAGGTAAGGCGTCACGTCGAACTCGGCAGGCGACATGCCATTCTGGCTGTAGCCCACGCGCTGGCCATTGACCCAAACGTACATGGCCGACTTGAAGCCGCCGAAGTGCAGGATGAGATTGTGGCGAAGCATCTCGCGCGTAATATTAATAAAGGTAACATACGACCCGACGGGATTTCGATGGTCGTAGGCATACCAGTCACGTGGCGGTTCGCTCGTCACACTGGGGTGGTTGCGCTGAAAGGGGTATCGGTAATTGGTGTAGATGGGCTTGCCGAAGTTCTGCATCTGCCAGTTGCCCGGCACCGCGATGCTGTCCCACTGGCTGACATCGTAGTCCGTGCGCCAGAAGTCGGAAGGACGTTCCTCGGGGCACGGTGACCAGTGGAAAAGCCATCGCCCGTCGAGCGAGATGATTTCCTTGCATTCCTTCTCGCGCGAGGGCAGTTGCAGAGTGGCGTGGTAGGGCAGTTTGTTGATGGCTATGGTCTGCGGATTCTCCCAGTCGGGGGTGGCTGTCTGGGCGCGGCCCGAAACCGAGGCAAGCACGGCGCAGAATAGGACGAAAGTGGGTATAGAATATTGCATGACTTGTTTGCTTTTCATGGTTCTCCGTAGGGCAAAGATAGACAAAATTCCATAGGATGGAGAGGAAAGACGGCGGTTTTTGCCCGATTGCCTACGAAAGTGAAACGGAAAGTCGATATAGTGATAAAAACGGCCCCTAAATATTGTGATTATTCATAAATAATGCTTATCTTTGCCGCTATAGAACCTTCTGCCATGTATTACGATTTCAAGTTACTCAACATAGGGTATGCGCGCCACCAGGGCGACTGGAACTTCGAGCACATATGCAGTCCCTTTTCGCGTATCTACTGGGTGACGGAGGGCAAAGGAGAAGTGACCCTCGTCGGACAGACCCAAGAACTGCTGCCGGGCGACCTTTGCCTGATACCCTCGTTCACTACTCACAGCGACCACTGCGATGGGCCATTCAGCCACTATTACATGCACTTTCTGGATGCCTCGAGACAGGTGTACGACCTCTACCACCAAAACCAGTTCCCCCTTGTCATCTCCGCCACTGAGGTCGATGAGCGCATTATCCGCCACCTGATGGAACTGGCTCCCGACCTTATGCTGAAGGACTCCGACCCCAAGACGTATGAGACTTCGACGCGCATCCTGCAGGGAGTCAAAGCATTTCAGCAGCGTCCCGTCGCCAAGCAAATGGAAATCAACGGCTTGCTCCATATCCTGCTGTCCCACTTCTTTGCTCAGGCACGGCCGCGCACGGTGAGCGATAAGCGCATCCAACATGCCCTTTGGACCATCAACAATGATTTGGCTCGCACGCCAACCTTGGACACTTTGGCGGCGGAAGCTTGCATGACGAAGGACAGTTTCATACGTCTATTCCGTCGTCAAATGAACACCACGCCCACCGACTACATCATTCACCGCCGCATCAACCAGGCTCAGTTGCTTTTTGTATCTGAACGGTGGCCGGTCAAACAGGTGGCTGCCAGCGTGGGTTATGACAACACGTCGTACTTCAGCCGTACCTTCCGCCGCATTATGGGCATTAGTCCCATGGAGTTTATTAAGCAGAACCGGTAGCCTCCCTGTTTCCATAATTCGGCGATAAGACGTACATCTTTCGGCGATAAGACGTACATCTTTCGGAAATAAGACGTACATCTTTTATTTGTAAGATGTAGATTTCTTTGCAATCCTTTGCAGGCGTTCGATATTTTTATGCCAATTATAGGCAACCTACCATCTTTAATAATGGCCAGTTATGGGTGCCTAAATGCTATCCGAATTGAAAAATTGTTAAGGATTAGAAAGAAAATATTACGAATTGTTTGTCAGTTTGCTGAAAATGTGTAACTTTGCAAGCGAAACCCAAATATAACCTAAAGATGAAACAGACAACAAACCTTTGGTGGTGGCGTAGCTCAGGATTCAGAACAATCGTGAGAAGATAGCCGCGTACCCTAAGGAAAGGAGATATAGAAACGTTTAAGGCCTGTCGTTCTTGCGACAGGCCTTCAATGTTTTAATTAGGAATTAAGAATTAGGAATTAAGAATTAAGAATTAAGCGCTTGGCATCCCGTAGGGTGACGCTTGCGTAATAACATGGAGCAAGAATTAAGTGTATGAGTAATTATCAAATTGACAAGAATGGCTTTTACGGAGAGTTCGGTGGGGCCTACGTGCCAGAGATTCTTTACAAATGCGTTCACGACCTTCAGGAGGCTTATCTTCCGATTATCGAGAGCGAAGAGTTCAAGCAGGAGTATCATGCCTTGCTGAAGGACTATGTAGGGCGCCCGTCGCCGCTCTACTATGCCAGGAGAATGAGCGAGCGTTACGGTTGCCAGCTCTATCTGAAACGCGAGGACCTGAACCATACGGGAGCGCACAAGATTAACAACACCATCGGGCAAATCCTACTGGCAAAGCGAATGGGGAAGACCCGCATCATCGCCGAGACTGGAGCCGGACAGCACGGAGTGGCTACGGCCACGGTTTGCGCACTGATGAATATGAAGTGCGAGGTCTTCATGGGTGCCACCGATGTGGAGCGCCAGCACACCAACGTGGAACGCATGAAGATGCTGGGTGCCGAGGTGCATCCCGTCCGCACGGGCAACATGACGCTGAGCGACGCCTGCTCGGAGGCCATCCGCGACTGGT
>CAMOUQ010000089.1 GCA_946626595.1 uncultured Prevotellaceae bacterium
GTTGGCACCCAGAAGTTCGCAAATCATGTTGTAAGCGTCCTTCGAGAACAGCGCCACCACGTTCATGCAGCCGTGGAACGTGAGGAATAGGATCAGTGCAAGTCCGGTGACGGACATAATCACTTTCCTACCGATTGATGAATTTGTTAACCACATAAAATTAGGATTGATTAAAGTTATTAATAATTTGTTATTACTCACTTTTGGGTATTAGTGCGTGCAAATTTAAGATTTTTTTACCATTCTACAAACTATTCGGCTAAAAAAAGGCACACGAGCAGCGTCTCGTGTGCCTTTTTTGTTATATCGACGTGTCAAATCAGCGCAAAAGTACGCCTGTAGTGGTGTAAATCTGCCCATTGCGGACGATGACGATGCGCCGGTCGCGAATCTGCTTGCAGGTGCCCTGGGGGGCGGTGGCCTTCAGGGGGTCGATGGCGGTGACAATCTCTGAGGGCAGACCCTCGGCTCCGGAGTCAGCGGTCATGTAGGCCGTGAAGCCCCAGATGGCCTCGGCGTCGCACTTCACCATGGTCTCTCCGTTCCACACCAGTTCCTCTCCGGTGGTGTACTCGGTCGTGTAGGTGCCCAGGAGCTGACAGTCGGCATAGGGTTCCTCATTACCGAGCGTGAGCACATGGGTGCCCGGTTCGCCCTGGAGCAGGACGGGCACGGCAGCGGGGATGAGCCTGCCGAGAGGTGTCAACAGCAACTTGCCGTTCTCGACGCGGAGGGTGTAGGGCGTCAGGCCCTCGGGCACCGTGGCGGTCAGTGGCAGATAGGTGCTGCCCCAACGGTTCTGCCCGATGGTGACAGGCACGGAGGTGGCATACTCGAGCCAGAAGTTGCAATACTGATTGTTGGCATTTGCCCGATACATGATGTCGTGGCTGCTGTTGTTCACCATCAGGTAGCGCTCGCCCTTCGAACCGTCGAGGGCTACGACGTAGTAGGCCCCCATGGTGCCGTCGGCCGAGGGGCGGAACTGCATGTGGCTCTTCACCTCGCCGGGCATGCGTAGCCAGTTGGTGTCCATGTAGAAGCCGTTGAGGTAGTTCACCAGGTACTCCCCGTCGTAGAAGAAGATGCCGCAGTCGTCGGGCTCGGTGCTCAGCGAGAGGCATTCGTGGTCGGTGCCGGAGGAGTTCTCGTCGAACGAGCGGACGTAGCCCAGCGTCTTGGCGCTGCGCAGGCGGAGGAAGGTGCCAGGATTGGGCTGATTGATGTGGATGCCCTCGATGACCTTCTTCAGGCGCTGGTTGATGGAGGTCAGGTTGGCGAGTGACTCTTCAGTGTAGGCGGGTTCTGCCAAGGTCAGCAACTCCTCCATCTCGGCCATCAGGGCCGCATAGTCCTCGTCGCCCTCGCTCTGGCTGTAGCAGTTGAGCATGTCCGGGTGCATATATTCGGCATAGGTGCGTGCCTTGTTGTAGTTGTTGCGTATGGATGTGAACATGTTGTCGATGCTCTTGATAAGTTCCTCGTCGGCATCGCCGATGACCACCTCCTCCAGGGTGAAGATGTTGCCGTCCCACTGGAAGTCGTAGAGCTTGATGCTGGTGTCGCTGGAGCCCACATACCAGTTGGCCTGGAAGTCGGGGCTATCGCAGATGAGCACGCCCTCGTAGGCCCTGCCCGTGGTGACGTCGGTGCCGCCCTGGTCGCTCACGTGGGTCTTGATGTACCAGTCGCACCCCTCATCGTTCCACAGGGCCTCGCCTGCCATCAGGCTGGCGTTGGCGTTGTTGTGGATTTTGGCCGTCACGACGCCGTCGGCCACCGTGCCGGTGAAGAAGAACTGCGTGGCCTCGTCCACATTGTCGGTCAGGCCCAGCTTCTTGTCGGCGGCACGGAAGTAGGCATAGCTGGGCTTGTTCTTAGCGAAAAAACGGGTGTTGCGGATGCGATAATAGACGGGCTTGGCGACGTCAGTGGTGAGCTTGGGCAGACCGATGTTAGGGTCGACGGGTGCGGCATCGATGCTCTGGAACTTGAAGCGGCAGCCCGGGTCGGCATACTCGCTGCCGGCGAAGGGCATCACCACCCAGCCCAGGTTGTTGTCGGCGCCGTGCGACGAACCGCGGTTGCTCAGGTACTCGCCGTCGAAGACCAGTCCGAAGTAGTCGGCATAGGGGGTCATGATGACCTGGAAGGGCGTGGGCTCCTGCTCGGCACCGTACTGGAGAAACCGGGCCGTCACCTGGTCGGTGGCGGAGTATCCGCTGCGGGTGGTGCCTTCGGTGTAGCTGACGGGCTGTCCGTCGGCCGTGTAGATGAGCAGCTGCTGGGGGTCGGCTCCCTCCACAAAGTAGAACTGCTGCCGGCGGGCGTCGTCGCCCTCCAGGGTGCCCACGTAGGTCTGGATGGCGGGATAGCCGTTGTGGGTGCCCAGGGTCCAGTAGTCGACGTCCGTGCGCGCATCCAATACATAATATAGATGCTTCTCGCCGTCGGGGGTGCTGAGCTGTATGCCCAGGTCTTTGACGTCCATGGCATCGCCGGGACCGGCCGTCTGCACGCCGTCGACCGGCCAGGGCACGTATTCGCCCGTAGCGGCCAGGGTGGGACGCTTGGCGCCGTAGGCCATGAGCGAGTCGGTCAGTTCCTGTGCCAGCTGGCGGGCCAGTTCGGGCTGCTCCTGGGCCAGGTTGTGCTCCTCGGAGATGTCCTCGCGGATGTTGTAGAGGCGTCGCTCCTGGTTCTCCCAGAAGTAGAGCAAATGGTAGTCGCCCTTCATGATGGCGCTCCAGGCTCCGTAGCCCTCGCTGCGGTCTTGCGACTCGCCCCAGCGGTTGGGATAGTGCCAGATGGCCACGCGGTCGCGGGTGAGTGCGGGATTCTTCAGCAGGTCGACGAAACTCTTTCCGTCCACCGTCTGCACGGTCTGGTACTCGCTGATGCCGGCCAGTTCCAGGATGGTCGGGAAGAAGTCTTCGATCATGACGCGGTTCTCGTTCTTCGCCCCTTCCTCATAGACGCCGGGCCACGACACAATCATGGGCTCGTGGACACCACCGTCGTAGCCACTGCCCTTGCCGCCCCGGCTGGGGTAGTTGGGGTCGTGGTTCAGTCGGCCCTGTCGGGGCGATACGCCCTGCCCGCCGTTGTCGGACATGAAGAGGATGACGGTGTTGTCGGCCACCGCGGGATGGCGGTCGAGCCAGTCCATGAGGTCGCCGAGACTCTTGTCCATGCCCTCGATGAGGGCGGCGCGGTTGACCTCGCTGGTCGACAGTACGGTGCCGAACTGCTCGTCGTACTGTCCGTCGTAGTTGCCGGTGAAGCGGGTGTCGGCGTCGTAGGGCGTGTGGATGGCGTAGTGCGACATGTAGAGGTAGAAGGGTTGGTTGCCCTCGGCGGCCTTGTCAAGATTTTTGAGGGCCTCCTGTGTGAGGGCCTCGGTCAGGAATATGCCCTGTGCGGCATACTCCTCCAGTCCGCCTATCTTCTGTATGGCGCTGCCGTAGTTGTCCTGGGCCAGGTAGGTGCCGGGCCCGCCGGCATGTCCGCCGGCAATGTTCACGTCGAAACCGAAGTTCGTGGGATTGGCTCCCGAGGTGTTGGCGGCGCCGAAGTTGCCCTTGCCGCAATGGATGGTCAGGTAGCCGGCCTCGCGGAGCAGTTGGGGCAGTGGCGTGATGAGGGTGGAATGCACACGGTCGGTCTGTGTGGCCGTGGCGGCGGGCTGCACGCCGTTCCAGTTCCAGTCGGGCAGATTGACGTTGCTGCCCGAGGCATTCGTGTTCTGGTTGTAGGTCTCTATCCAGTTGGTCACCCCATGTCGGGCGGCGTTCATGCCCGAGAGCAGCGAACAGCGCGAGGGCGAACTGACGGGACAGGCGTAGGCATTGGTGAACATGATGCCCTGGTCGGCCAGCCGCTGCATGTTGGGCGTGCGGTAGCGGGCATTCTGCGGGGTTTCTTCGGTCCAGAAGGGAAGGGAGGTGTCCTGCCATCCCATGTCGTCGACCAGGAAGAAGATGATGTTAGGCCTGTCGGCTGCCTGAGCCGCGGCCGTGGCTGCCGTCAGTAGCGGCAACGTGCTGCGAAGGAGTTTTGTCAACATAGGCTTTAGATTTAAGGTTAATATTAGGAAAAGCGAGATTCGCCGTCAGATATCGTTGCCAAAGTTGCTATGCAAGGTTGCTTCACGGCTACAAATATAAGCCTAAACTTTGACACGCCAAAACTTTTCCATGAAAATTTATGGGCTTTCGCAAAATAATAGTTTAATTTAACTTTTCACGGCCTGCGTGCCATGCTGTCTTCCTTTATTTTCTTCCCTATTCATTTATCTCCTTTTATCTTCTTCCATACACACTAAATTCAAATGAGGGCATCTTTCCCTGCGCCCTGCGAAGGCAGAAATGCAAGGCTCGCGTGGAAAAGTTCCGCCATCGGCGGCGTCCGTACATCCATCGTCGGTGTCCGTCCGTTCATCGTCGATGAACGTACATCCATCGTCGGTGGCGGAACTTTCTCTCGCCGGGCCTGCAATTTGTCTTATCGGGCGCGTCGCGAAATATTTAGTACGACAGGACGAAAGTTTCACGGAAAATCACTACATTTGCAGCAAAATATGACCAAAAGAGATGCAAGAGAGGTATGATATCGTGGTGGTGGGAGCCGGCCACGCTGGTTGCGAGGCTGCCTGTGCCGCAGCCCAAATGGGAGCACGCACGTTGCTCATCACCATGGACATGAACAAGATAGCACAGATGTCGTGCAACCCTGCCGTGGGTGGAATAGCCAAAGGGCAAATCGTCCGCGAGATAGATGCCCTGGGCGGACACATGGGACAGGTGACGGACCGCACGACACTGCAGTTCCGCATGCTGAACCGCTCGAAGGGTCCCGCCATGTGGAGCCCCCGGGCTCAGTGCGACCGCGGACGCTTCATCTGGGCATGGCGACAGGTGGTGGAGAACCAGCAGAACCTGTCGATATGGCAAGACCAGGTGCGCGAACTGCTGGTGGAGAACGGACAGGTGAAGGGTGTGGAGACATACCTGGGCATGACGTTCCTGGCACGGTGTGTCGTCATCACGGCGGGCACGTTCCTGAACGGACTGATGCACATCGGGCGCACCAAACTGCCGGGCGGACGATGCGCCGAACCGCCCTCGTTGCAACTCTCGGAGAGCATAGCCCGGCATGGCATCACGCTGGGCCGTATGAAGACGGGCACCCCGGTGCGCATCGACGGCCGCTCGGTCCACTTCGAGGACATGACGCTGCAGCCCGGCGACCACGACTTCCACCGCTTTTCTTATCTGCCCGCCCCTGCCCCATCCGTCGCCTCTGATGCCCCTGCCCCGTCTGTCTCCTCTGATGCCCCTGTCCCGTCTGTTGCGACTGAGTCGCAACTCCCCTGCTGGATCACCTATACCAACCCGGCCGTCCACGAACGGCTGCGACAGGGCCTGCCCGACTCGCCGCTCTACAACGGACAGATACAGTCGATAGGCCCACGCTACTGCCCCAGCATCGAGACCAAACTCGTGACATTTGCCGACAAGGAACAGCACCAACTGTTCCTCGAACCGGAAGGATGGAACACGCAGGAGTATTACCTGAACGGCTTCTCCTCATCCCTGCCCATCGATGTACAGGTGGAGGCCCTGCGACTCATCCCGGCCTTCCGCGACATCAAGATATACCGCCCGGGCTATGCCATCGAATACGACTACTTCGACCCCACCCTACTGCACCATACGCTGGAGAGCAAGAAGGTGAACGGACTGTTCCTGGCCGGACAGGTGAACGGCACCACGGGTTACGAGGAGGCTGCCGGACAGGGTCTGGTGGCCGGTGTGAATGCTGCGCTGAAGTGTAGCGGCGGCGGAGAGTTCGTGATGCATCGCGACGAGAGCTACATCGGTGTGCTCATCGACGACCTCGTGACGAAGGGCGTGGACGAACCGTACCGCATGTTCACCAGCCGAGCCGAATTCCGCATCCTGCTCCGACAGGACGATGCCGACGCCCGCCTCACACCCCGAGCCTACAATCTGGGCTTGGCCACCGAGGCTCGCTACCGCCACTGGACGGAGAAGCAAGAAGAGATAAACCGCATTCTGGACTTCTGCAAGAACTATTCCGTCAAGGCGGCGCTCATCAATCCCTACCTGGAGACACTGGGCAGCGCACCCCTGGCAAAGGGCTGCAAGCTGGTGGACCTCATCAGCCGACCGGGTCTCTCGTTCGACAACCTCTCCCCTGCCCTGCCTCGCTTGGCTCAGGCGCTCAGTCAGACGCCCAACCGTCGGGAGGAAATCGCCGAAGCCGCCGAGGTGCTGGTGAAGTACAGCGGATACATCGAACGCGAACGGCAGCAGGCAGAGAAGATGCAGCGTCTGGAAGAGCTGCACATACGGGGCCGCTTCCGCTACGACGAGATTCAGTCGCTGAGCACGGAGGCTCGCCAAAAGCTGTCGCACATCGACCCCGAAACCCTGGCGCAGGCCAGTCGCATCCCGGGCGTCAGTCCCAGCGACATCAGTGTCCTCATGGTGCTCATGGGGCGTTAATGTTTCACGTGAAACAAAACACTAAAACATAAATAGCAATGAACAACGAAACTCTTCTGAAGAACCTGCGCAACGTGCCCGACTTCCCCATCAAGGGAATCCAGTTTAAGGACGTCAGCACCCTATTCAAGGATGCCGAATGCCTTCGCATCATGGTGGAAGAACTGTACGAGATTTACAAAGACAAAGGCATCACCAAGGTGGTGGGCATCGAAAGCCGAGGCTTCGTAGTTGGCGCAGCTCTGGCCTTCCGCTTGGGCGCCGGATTCGTAATGTGCCGCAAACCTGGCAAACTGCCTGCAGAGACGCGCAAAGCCACCTACATGAAAGAATACGGCAAGGACACGATAGAGATACATACCGATGCCATTACCGAGAACGATGTTGTGCTCCTACACGACGACCTCCTGGCCACAGGCGGTAGCATGAAGGCGGCATACAATCTGGTAAAAGAGTTTAACCCCAAGAAGGTCTACATCAACTTTATCATAGAACTGACCATAGAGGGACTGAACGGACGTGCCGTATTCGACGATGATACCGAAATAACAACCCTGATAAAGATATAAAACAGACCCAAAAACGGAATGAAGGACGACGTAAAGGAATACCTGAAAGGCATCGTCAACAGTCTACCCGACTCACCCGGATGTTACCAGTATCTCGATGATACGGGCACAATCATATATGTGGGTAAGGCCAAACGGCTGAAACGAAGGGTATCGAGCTACTTCCAAAAGGAGCAGCAGAGCCTGAAGACACGACGTCTGGTGGAGAACATTCGGGACATCAAGTATATCGTGGTGAACACGGAGGAAGATGCCCTGTTGCTGGAGAACAACCTCATCAAGCAATGGAATCCCAAATACAACATCCTGCTCAAAGACGGTAAGACCTATCCCAGCATCATCGTAACGAACGAATACTTCCCACGCATCTTCCAAACACGAAAGATAAACCGCAAGGCAGGCACCTATTTCGGCCCCTACAGTCACGTACAGACGATGTACATGTTGCTGGAACTCATCCAGAACCTCTACCCTCTCCGGCGCTGCAAAACGCCGATTACTGCCGATGGAGTGGCCAATAAACGATACAGAGAGTGTCTCGACTACCACATCAAGAACTGCGCAGGCATGTGCATCGGAAAGGTAAGTCACGAGGAATACATGCGTTGGATAGACGAAGCTAAGGAGATACTGAAGGGTAATACAAGGGAAATAGAACTGCAACTGAAGAAAGAAATGGCCGAATTGGCCGAGCAATTGCGTTTCGAGGAAGCAGAACAACTGAAACGCAAATACCTCATCCTGGAGAACTACCGAAGCAAGTCGGAAGTCGTGAGCAGCGTCGTCACAAACGTAGACGTTTATAACATAGAAGCCGGTGAAAAGGAGGCTTATATCAACTATCTGCACGTAGTGAACGGATGCATCACTCAGGCCTTTACCTTCGAGATAAAAAAGCGACTGGAGGAAACTCCGGAGGAACTTTTGGTCTTAGGAATTGGTGAAATGAGGAAACGTTATCCCAGTGGAAGTAAGGAAGTTATCGTACCGTTCCCCGTGGAACAATTTTTGAATAACGTGGAGTTCACGATACCACAGCGAGGGGATAAAAAGAAGCTCCTGGAGCTATCGAGACTTAATGTATTACAATATAAGAAGGACCGTATCTTGCAGGCTGACAAGCTGAATCCGGAGCAGAAAGGCGTGCGCCTGATGAAGGAATTGCAGACCTTATTAGGTATGGAGAAAATGCCAATTAGCATCGAATGCTTCGATAATTCAAACAGTCAGGGCACGGATGCCGTGGCTGGTTGCGTAGTCTTCAAGATGGGAAAACCTTCGAAAAAGGATTACCGAAAGTACAACATCAAAACTGTCGATGGACCCGATGATTATGCCTCCATGCAGGAGGTGGTACGCAGAAGGTACAGCAGAATGATAGAAGAGGAGACTCCCCTACCCGAACTGATCATTACGGATGGCGGGCGCGGACAGATGGAAGTGGTGCGAAAAGTGGTAGAGGACGAACTGAAACTGCACATCCCTATAGCAGGATTGGCCAAGGACGACCATCATCGCACGCACGAACTCCTATATGGATTCCCGCCGCAGGTGGTTGGCATGAAGACGGATTCACAATTGTTCCACCTGCTGACGCACATTCAGGACGAGGTACACCGCTTTGCCA
>CAMOUQ010000090.1 GCA_946626595.1 uncultured Prevotellaceae bacterium
TGGTATCGCAAGACCTTCCGGGCCGAGGAATCGTGGAAAGGCTTGCGCGTAGTGCTCGACTTCGAGGGCATGATGTACTACGGCGACGTGTACATCAACGGCCGCAAGGTGGCATCCTCGGAGTATGGCTACCTGGGCCTGGAGGCAGAGGTGTCGAAGTATCTGCACTTCGGACAGGACAATGTCGTAGCCGTTTACACCAATTCCGGCAAGCCGAATGCCAGTAGGTGGTACACAGGCGCCGGACTGTTCCGCAACGTCTGGCTCCGTCTGCAGAATCCCACCCATGTGGCCCGCCACGGCATCTATGTCACGACGCCCAAGGTGTCGGCTGCCGAGGCTCAAGTGAGCATACAGGTGGACGTAGACGGTTTCCCCCACGGAAGCGGCGAGCAACCTAAGACCTTGGTGCGTGCCACCCTGCGCAATGCCCAGGGTACTGCGCTCGGGACATCGGAGGCTACGATGGCCACACTGACGAAACACCGGCACGACGAAGTCCGCCTGCCCGACATTCGGATAGAGAAACCCATCCTGTGGGACGTGGACAATCCATACCTTTATTATATAGATGTCGACGTCTTGGTGGACAATCTTCTGGTCGACCGCCGTACGGAACGCTTCGGCGTGCGTACCATCGAGTATGGACCTGAGTTCGGATTCAAGCTTAATGGCAAGAAGGTGTTCATGAAGGGCATTGCCAACCACCACGACCTGGGTGCCCTGGGCGTGGCCTCGTTCGACGATGCCATTCGTCGCCAGTTCAGCCAGATGAAGCAGTTCGGCTTCAATGCCCTGCGCTGCTCGCACAATCCCTATGCCCCCTCGCTGACACGCATCGCCGACGAAATTGGCATTCTGATTGTGGACGAACTGATTGACAAATGGAGCGACGACGAATATTGGGGCGGCCGCAAGCCTTTCATGCAGATTTGGCCCGAACTCATCCAGGAATGGATAACACGCGACCGCAACTGTCCGAGCGTAGTCATGTGGAGCCTGGGCAATGAGCTGCAAATTCGCGATAACTGGAGCGGTTACAAGACCAACGACTGGGGCATCACCACCTACCGTATCTTCGACCAGATGGTGAAGCGCTACGACGCCACCAGGCCCACCACCGTGGCCATGTTCCCGGCACGTGCCGGAGCCATCCGCGAGGAAAAGGAGTTCAAGACCTACATGGCACCGCCAGAACTGGCCTGCGCCACGGAAGTCTCCAGTTTCAACTATCAGTGGGACTGCTATCCAAAGTATTTCGAGCACAAGCCCGACATGATTCTCTTCCAGAGCGAGGCTGTCACCAATCAGTTGCAGGCTCCCTTCTATGGAATGGACCAGAAGCGCACCGTTGGCCTGGCCTACTGGGGTGCAATAGAGTACTGGGGCGAGTCGAACAAGTGGCCCAAGAAGGGGTGGAACTATTCGTTCTTCCGCCACACGCTGTGGCCCAACCCGCAGGCATGGCTCATCAAGGGCGCATTCCAACCCGAAGTGCCTGTGGTGCGCATAGGCGTGATGACGGGCAGCGAGACGGTTAGCTGGAATGCCATCGATGTCGGCCAGAAGACGTACACGGAATTCTGGAATTGTCCTGATGACTCGAAGCAACAGGTGAGCACCTTCACCAATTGCGACGAGGTGGAACTGCTGGTCAACGGCAAGAGCCTGGGGCGCCAGCAGAGTGACAAGAGCGACCCCTTCAAGCGCGGACTCATCAAATGGAACAAGGTGCCCTACGACAAGGGTGGCAACCTCGTGGCCATAGCCTATAACAATGGAAAGGAAGTGGCCCGCCACCGCATCGAGACGGCAGGCAAGGCCGTGCGCCTGATTATCGAAGAAGAGAATCTGCTTGCTCAGAATCCTCAGAAAACTCAGAATAATCCGCTCAAGGCCGATGGCATGTCGCTCAAGTATCTGACCATCCGTGCCGTCGACAAACGGGGCAACACGGTGCCTTCGTTTGACGAACCGCTTACTGTCTCCCTGGAAGGTACGGGGGCCACATTGCTTTCGCTGGACAATGGCGACCACTATACCAGCGACCTCTTTGGTCCCGAGATTACGACCAAGCGCATGTACATGGGACAGATGCAGGTCATTCTGCGAAGCACAAAAAAAATGGGCGACGTGGTGTTGCGTGCCACATCGCCCAGTCTTAAGGCTAAACTGAAATTTCAGACTAACTGATTCGAACCCTTCGTGGTAGAGACGGTGCCGGGTTAGTTGCGGAAGGCGAGATGGTCGCCTTCCGTCTCCACCGTGATGGTGCGTGTCTTGTCGATGTCGGTGCCCAGAAGGGCCTTCGAGAGGTCGTTGAGCAGGAAACGCTGTATGGCACGCTTGACGGGACGGGCACCGAAGTCGGGGTCGTAGCCCTCGCGAGCCAGGAAGTCGACGGCCTCCGGAGTAACGTTGAGGCTGACTCCGTTCTGGTCGAGCATCTTCTGGATGCGGCCCAGCTGCAAGAGAACCACCTGGCGAATCTCCTCCTGCTTCAAGGGCTGGAAGGTGATAATCTCGTCGATACGGTTCAGGAACTCGGGACGCATGCGTGTACGCAGTTCCTCGCGCTTCAGGTTCGAGGTCATGATGATGATGGTGTTCTTGAAGTTCACCGTACGGCCCTTCGAGTCGGTCAGCCGTCCGTCGTCGAGCACCTGCAGAAGGGTGTTGAAGACATCGGGATGGGCCTTCTCAATCTCATCGAAAAGCACCACTGAGTAGGGCTTCCGCCTTACGGCCTCGGTCAGTTGGCCACCTTCGTCGTAACCCACGTATCCTGGAGGCGCACCGATGAGTCGCGAGACGGAGAACTTCTCCTGATACTCCGACATATCGATACGGGTCATCATCTGCTCGTCGTCGAACAGATACTCGGCCAATGCGCGAGCCAGTTCCGTTTTGCCGACACCCGTGGTGCCGAGGAATATGAACGAACCGATGGGGCGCTTGGGGTCTTGCAGTCCGGCACGGCTCCGGCGCACGGCATCCGAGACGGCCGTGATGGCTTCGTCCTGACCGATGACGCGGCGGTGCAACTCTTCCTCCAGGTGCAGCAACTTGTCGCGTTCGCTCTGCAGCATCTTCGATACTGGGATGCCGGTCCAGCGGCTGACTACATCGGCGATGTCGTCGGCTGTTACCTCCTCCTTCACCATGGCCTCGCCGCCCTGGGCCTGACGCAGTTGAGCCTTGATTTGCTCGATTTCCTGCTCCAGCTGTTGCAACTTGCCGTAGCGGATTTCGGCCACGCGGGCATAGTCGCCACTGCGTTCGGCGCGTTCGGCCTCAAACTTCAGTTGTTCCATCTGTTGCTTGTTCTGCTGAATCTTGTTCAGCAGTTCCTTTTCGCCTTGCCACTTGCTGCGGAATTGCGTTTCCTGCTCGCGCAGATCGGCGATTTCCTTCTCCAGCTGTTGCAGTTTCGGCTGGTCGTTCTCGCGCTTGATGGCCTCGCGCTCAATCTCCAACTGCTTCAGCTTACGCGTGATTTCGTCCAGTTCCTCAGGCACCGAGTCACGCTCCATGCGCAACTTGGCGGCAGCCTCGTCCATCAGGTCGATGGCCTTGTCGGGCAGGAAACGGTCGGTGATGTATCGGTTGGACAACTCAACGGCAGCGATGATGGCATCGTCCTGGATACGCACCTTGTGATGGTTCTCGTAGCGTTCCTTCAGTCCACGCAGGATGCTGATGCTGGAAGGCACGTCCGGTTCGTCCACCATGACGCTCTGGAATCGGCGCTCCAGGGCCTTGTCCTTCTCGAAGTATTTTTGATACTCGTCGAGCGTGGTGGCACCAATGGAACGCAGTTCGCCACGGGCCAGGGCGGGTTTCAGAATGTTGGCGGCATCCATTGCGCCTTCGCCCTTGCCGGCACCCACGAGGGTGTGAATCTCGTCGATGAACAGGATAATCTGTCCCTCGCTCTTCGTAACCTCGTTGACCACCGACTTCAGTCGCTCCTCGAATTCGCCCTTGTATTTGGCACCGGCTATCAGCGCACCCATGTCCAGCGAGAACAATTGCTTGTCCTTCAGGTTCTCGGGCACGTCGCCACGCAGTATCCTGTGGGCCAGGCCCTCGACGATGGCCGTCTTACCGGTACCGGGTTCGCCAATCAGAATGGGGTTGTTCTTTGTCCTTCGCGACAGGATTTGCAGCACACGGCGGATTTCCTCGTCACGCCCGATGACGGGGTCGAGCCTTCCGGCACGTGCCTCGTCCACCAGGTTCTTGGCATACTTCGAAAGACTCTGGTAGGTGTCCTCGCTCGACTGGGAGGTCACTTTCTGACCACCTCGAAGTTCGCGGATGGCGGCCTGGAGTTCCTTTTCCGTCACACCAGCGTCCTTCAGAATCTTCGATGCCGTGCAACGTGTGGCCAGTATGGCCTGCAACAGGTGCTCGATGCTGACGAACTCGTCGCCCTGCTTCTGAGCCATATCTTCGGCACGGTTCAGAACCTCATTGACCTCGCGACTCAGATACGGTTCGCCGCCCTGCACGCGGGGAAGGCTGCCTATCTGGGCATCTACGGCCTGTTGCACAAGGGTGGGGTTGACCCCAAGTTTACGGAAGACGAAACCTGTGACCTGTTCGCCTACCTTCAGAATGCCAGCCAGCAGATGTTCGGGCTCGATGTTCTGCTGCCCCTGGCGTTGTACGCGGTTGACTGCCTCCTGGACAGCCTCCTGCGCCTTGATGGTGAATTTGTTCAGATTCATAGTCTTTGCTCCTTTCTTTTTTGTTTCTGCCCTATGTACCACAAACTTATGCGCAATGGGAACGGAAGAGGGCAAGATGTCGCGTTTCGTGACAAGATGGCAAACAACGCACGCGCGCTTGCGTGCGCATGTGCGTTCCTTTATATTAATATAACAAGATGGTGTGGCGACGGAGTGTTGCATATATGAAAATATTTTCGTATCTTTGACGGCCAATTTGAGAAATATGAGTCGGAAACAGCAACTTTTGCAGAAAGTACGCGACGGCGGAAGCATGACCCAGGGCGAGAAATTCGGCCTCGTATGGTGGCTGAGTTTGCCTGCCATCCTCGGACAGCTGAGCACCATCGTGATGCAGTATATCGACACCATGATGGTAGGACAGTTGGGCGCAACCGCTACGGCAAGCATAGGACTGGTGTCCACGACGTGTTGGCTGTTCGGCGGCTTCTCGGCTTCGTTGGGGGCTGGTTTCGGCGTTCTCGTGGCGCAGCATATCGGGGCCAAGGAAAACGATGAGGCTCGCAATGTCATGCGGCAGGCCATTACGGTTTGCATGTCCCTGGGACTTCTCATCTCCCTCTTTTGCGTCAGCATCCATTCGTGGTGGCCCGTCCAGCTGGGTGGCTCGCCAGAGGTGGCGGCTTTGTCGTCGAAGTATTTCCTGGTGTGGAGCCTGACCGTGCCTGTCAACCAACTCTTGTTCCTTTCCAACGGAATGTTGCGCAGCAGCGGAAACATGAAGGTGCCCATGATGATGGGTGTGATGATGTGTGCGCTGGATGTGGCATTCAATCTTCTGCTGATACCTATTTGGGGGGTAGTGGGGGCAGCCTTGGCCACTTCGCTGGCATCCGTGCTGACGACGGCGTGCAGTTTCTCCTATCTCGTCACTCGTAGCCCGGAGTTGGCTCTTGTGGGGCGCCCTGGACGGTTCACTCCCCAGCGGGAGGTCATTCGCCGTTCGTTCCGAATCGGTTTGCCTATGGCCGTGGAGCATGTGGTGTTCTGCGGAGCCCAGATTGTAAGCACAATGATTGTGGCTCCGTTGGGAGCCGTGGCCATCGCTGCCAACACGATTGGTGTGGTGGTGGAAAGCCTGTGCTACATGCCGGGCTATGGTATCGGAGATGCAGCCGCAACACTGATAGGACAAAGCTATGGTGCCCGCCGTGGCGACCTCATCCGTTCTTTCTCGGTACTCACCGTAGCACTGGGTATGGGGGTGATGACCCTGCTGGGTGTGGTGATGTACTTTTCCGCTCCGGTGCTGATGGCCATGATGACTCCCGACCTGGCCGTACAGGCAGAAGGTGTCACGGCATTGCGCATCGAGGCCTTCGCCGAGCCTATGTATGCAGCGTCGATAGTCGTTTACGGTGTGTTCATGGGACTGGGTGACACGCTCGTTCCGTGTATCCTTAACCTTGGTAGTATATGGCTTGTGCGCATACCGTTGGCCTACATGTTGGCTCAGACCATGGGCCTGAGAGGTGTCTGGATGGCCATGTGCATCGAATTGACGGTGCGCGGCCTGATATTTATCATACGTTTGAGAATGAAAAATATAGAAGTATATGAGACTGATAAAGAATGAAGAGTTTGGCGGCGAACGCCCATTGTATTGTGAACACGACCTGCGACTGGAGGAGGTTACTATCCACCTCGGCGAGTCGAGCATCAAGGAGACACGCAACATAGAAGCCGAGAATTGTAGGTTCGAGGGGAAATATGTTTTCTGGGAGTGCCAGGGATTCAGGGTGAACAATTGCTTCTTTGCCGAAAGTGCACGCTCGTCGCTATGGTACAGCCGTGATGGACAACTGACGGATTGCCGGGTCGAGGCTCCGAAGATGTTTCGCCGCATGTCGGGCATTCGCCTCAAGAATTGTGTCTTCACGAATGCGTTAGAGACATTATGGGATTGTGATCAGGTCCACATCGAGGACTGCCACATTGAGCAGGCGGATTATCTGTTTATGCACACCAACAATGTTTTCATTGATAGGTATCATCAGGATGGCAACTATTCGTTCCAGTATAGTCGGAATGTGGAGATTCACAATGCCATGCTGAATACCAAGGATGCCTTCTGGGAGTCGGAGAACGTCACGGTCTACGATTCGGAGATTAACGGCGAGTACCTTGGGTGGTACAGCAAGAATCTGCGACTGGTGCGGTGCCACATAACGGGCGAACAGCCCCTTTGCTACTGCGAGAATCTGGTCATGGAAGATTGTACCATGGGGGAGGATGCCAATCTGGCATTTGAATATAGTACCATTCAGGCTACGCTTAATGGTCCTGTCCACAGCATCAAGAATCCGACCTCAGGACATATCGTCGTACGGGGTACGGTGGGCGAAGTCATTATTGATAAGAATCAGAAGGCACCAGCCGATTGCGTGATAGATATCCTATAGTTTCCCCTCCCTTTAGTTCATGATAGTGTCATAACCTTAAATCTTAGGTCTCATGAAATACGATTTTGACGAAATCATTCCTCGCCGAGGTACGAACTCCTACAAATGGGATAGTTTCGACGACCCCGATATGCTGCCTTTGTGGGTGGCGGACATGGACTTTCGCGCGGCGCCTTTCATCCAGCAGGCCATCCAGCGCTGTGTTGATCATGGTGTATATGGTTACGTGCGCGTGCCCGAATCATATTATAAGGCGGTCATCCAATGGTTCAGCCGTCGACATGGATGGACCATGCAGCGCGAACATATTCTCTACACTACGGGTGTCGTTCCTGCCATCGCTGCCATCTTGCAAGGCATCACAAGTCCGGGCGACAGGGTCCTCCTGCAGACTCCGGTATACAATTGTTTCTTTTCGTGCTTGCGTAATGCCAGAAATGTGTTGGTCGAGAATCCTCTCGTTTTTGAGGATGGCCGCTTCCGCATCGATTTTGAGGATTTTGAACGTAAAATCATTGACAATGGTGTGAAGGTGTTCCTCCTATGTAATCCTCACAACCCGGTTGGGCGAGTGTGGACACGCGAGGAACTGACCCGCATGGGGGATATCTGCATGCGCCACGACGTCTTCGTCATCAGTGATGAAATTCACAACGAACTGGTCATGCCGGGCTATCGCTATACACCATTTGCCAGCATAAGGCCCGAGTATGCTCCACATTGTGCAGTATGTACTTCTTCAAGTAAAAGTTTCAACCTCGCAGGCCTGCAGATAGCTAACATTACGATAGCCGACGACCAAACCCGTGCACGCGTAGATAAACAGATTAATATTAATGAGACATGCGATGTGGGTCCGTTTGGTGTCGTGGCACTGCAGGCTGCTTATACCACGGAAGGGGAGGAGTGGCTCCTGCAACTTATGGAATACGTCCATGCCAACTACCAATATCTCATCCAGTATTTATCTGCCCATTTGCCTCAATTGGTCGTGACTCGCTCCGAAGGAACCTATCTGGCATGGGTAGATTGTGCCGCATTGGGCATGGAGTCGGAGGAATTAACGCAGCTGATTAGCGAAAAAACTCATGTATGGTTCACTCCCGGCAAAGAATATAATCCCGGAGGAAGTACCTTCATTCGTATCAATTTGGCCTGCCCAAGGGCCACTTTGTCCGAGGCTTTACAAAGATTCTGCACTTTTTTCAAAAAAAGTCGTTGAATTATTTGGTCAATCCAAAAAGTTGCCGTACCTTTGCACCCGCAAACGAGGAAAGACGTTAACTCGGAGCCTCGGAGCGCAAGTGATATTTGACATATTTCCATAGACAAGAAGTAGTACAGGATAAGGAATCGATACGCTTTGAGCGTGTTGAATTGAAGACGAACCGTCATTCTGTAACAGGAAGAAAAGAAGAGAGCGCGATAAGGAGTCCGGGACAGACCGAGGCATCTTGTTTTTCACAGAGTAAAAGAAGAAAAATAGGATATTACAATGAAGAG
>CAMOUQ010000091.1 GCA_946626595.1 uncultured Prevotellaceae bacterium
ATTGTTTCATTGAATAGATTGATTCTTATATCAACCTATAGCAGGACAAGACAATAATTGCCCGAAAATGGGTATAGATGTCATTTCGCTTGGGGCAAGATACACGAAGAAGGAGGCGAAACAACGCGAAGAAGAGAGCGATGCAATACGAAGAAGAGAGCGATGCAATACGAAGGCGGAGGCGAAACAATACGTCGATGGAGCCGAAACAATACGTCGATGAGCGTTGTCCCATACATGGGACTCGGCCCAACGTCGTAACGTTGGGCCGAGCCATTCAGAGAGTTGGGGTCGAAAGTGCCACAATATCGTCACTTTTTCACCCTGTCGTCACCGATATCGTCACTTACCTAACATCCATTATATAAGTCCGTTAGACCCATTTAGTGACGATGTGACGATATTTTTTACCAAAACGCAGAGTAGGACATTACATCACGCCGTCGGCACGCAGCTTCTTCTGCCACTTCCAGGCAGAGGCGAGAACCTGATCGGTGGGGGTGTCGGCCTTCCAGCCCAGGACCTTGTTGGCCTTGTCCACATTGCCCCAGACCTTCTCGATGTCGCCCTCGCGACGGGGAGCATATTCCCAGTTGACCTTGACGCCGGTGGCCTTCTCGAAGCCTTCGACTACCTCCAGGGTACTGAGGCCGCGGCCCGTGCCAATGTTGAATACCTCTACGGCATCGCCGTCGCCCTCCAGCACGCGGGTCATAGCCTTCACGTGAGCCTTGGCAAGGTCCACGACATAGATGTAGTCGCGGATGCAAGTGCCGTCGGGAGTGTCGTAGTCGTTACCGAATATCTTCAGCTGCTTGCGCACGCCGATGGCCGTCTGGGTGACGAAGGGGATGAGGTTCATGGGCACGCCGATGGGCAGTTCGCCAATCTCGGCAGAGGGATGTGCGCCGATGGGGTTGAAGTAGCGGAGGATGATGGACTTGATGGGTGCGCCCGAGTGGACGTAGTCCTGAATGATTTCCTCGTTGATTTGCTTCGTGTTGCCATAGGGCGAAAGGGCCTTCTGGATGGGGGCCTCCTCGGTGACGGGCAGGTTCTCCTTCGTAGGCTGGCCGTAGACCGTGCACGAAGAGGAGAAGATGATGCCCTTGACGTCGTACTTGGGCATGAGTTCCAACAGATTGATGAGGCTGACGATGTTGTTGCGATAGTACAGCAGAGGCTTTTCCACGCTCTCACCGACAGCCTTAGAGGCAGCAAAGTGGATGATACCCTTAATCTGCGGATATTTCTTGAAGACGCCCTCTGTGGCCTCCTGGTCGCGCAGGTCAACCTGCTCGAAGGCGGGACGCTTGCCGGTTATCTTCTCGATGCCGTCGAGCACTTCGATGCGTGAGTTACTCAGGTTGTCCACGATGACCACATCATAGCCAGCCTCTTGCAGTTCTACGGTGGTGTGCGAACCAATGAAGCCGCAACCGCCGGTTACAAGGATTGTCTCTTTCATAGATACTAATATTAAAGGTTAGAATAATTTAGCCAAACCATTGTTGACGCCCGAGAAGCCCATGAAGGCCATCGAGAGCAGACCAGCCACGACGAGGGCGATGGCCATGCCTTGCATGCCCTTGGGCACATCCATGCGGGCCAGCTGCTCGCGGATGCCGGCAAAGACAATGAGTGCCAGGCCAAAGCCGAGAGCCGTGCAGAGGGCGAACCATACGCCGCTGACGAGGCCCGGCTCCATGCCTGCGGCATCGTAGGTGCCGTTGCCGACAAGGATGGCCACACCCAGGATGCAGCAGTTGGTGGTGATGAGGGGCAGGAAGACGCCCAGAGCCTGATACAGGGCGGGGCTGACCTTCTTCAGCACGATTTCCACCATCTGCACCAGGGCGGCAATGACGAGGATGAAAGCGATGGTCTGCAGATACTCAAGGCCGAAGGGATTGAGCACGTAGAGCTGGATGAGATAGGTCACCAGCGTGGCTATGGTGAGCACAAAGGCTACGGCGGCAGCCATGCCCATTGCAGTCTCCACCTTCTTCGACACGCCCAGGAAGGGGCAGATGCCGAGGAACTGACTCAGTACAATATTGTTAACAAATATTGCCGTTATGAATATCAATAAAAATGCCATAGTCCTTTATGCTTTTTTCAGTTTGTTAAACATTGCTATCAGGTAGCCCAGCACGATGAATGCACCAGGAGCCAAAACGAACAACAGGGCACCATACTGCTCGGGGAAGAGCGTGAGGCCGAACACCTTGCCTGTACCAAGCACCTCGCGGCAGGCACCCAGGAGGGTGAGCGCAAAGGTGAAGCCAAGACCGATGCCCAGACCGTCGAAGATGGAGGGTATGGCTCCGTTCTTAGCGGCAAAGGCCTCAGCACGGCCCAGAATGATGCAGTTGACCACAATCAAGGGGATGAACAGGCCCAAGGCTGCATCCACGGCAGGAGCATAAGCCTTGATGAGCATCTGCAGGATGGTGACGAGCGATGCAATGACCACGATATAGCAAGGAATGCGCACCATATCGGGAATCAGGTTCTTGATGAGCGCAATGATGAAGTTGGAGAATACCAGCACGGCCATCGTGGCCAGACCCATCGACATACCGTTGAGGGCACTGCTGGTGGTTCCCAGCGTGGGGCACATACCCAGTAGCAGGACAAAGGTAGGATTCTCTTTGATTAATCCATTTAGAAATACACGAACATTATTCATTTGTTACCTCCTTTTCTTCTTTACATTGTTGTGTAGCACCCGTCTGTGCATCCTGATTGGAGCCGAGTGCAGCATAAGCAGCATTGACGCAGCGCAGGAAGGCACGGCTGGTGATGGTGGAAGCCGTGATGGCGTCCACCTCTCCCCCATCCTTTGTGACTTTGAGGTTGCCGGCTTGCTTGCCGATGATGTCGCCCTTCTGGCCCTTCTGGAACCATTCGCCGGCCTTGGCACCCAGGCCCGGGGTCTCGCTGGTTTCCAGCACACGATAGCCCTGGATGAGGCCTTCGGCATTGAAGCCTACGAGTACGGTCAGTTTGCCACCAAAGCCATTGGGATCAGTGGCCTGGACAGCGACACCCTTGTCGGTGCGGTAGATGACCGAACCATCGTCGAGGGTGTCAGGTTCCTCCACATTCAATTCGTCGGCAGCCAGCACGGCCTTGATGCCGTCCGAGAGCTGCTGGGCCTTGATTTCCTCGATGGGACCGGCCGTAACGCTGTTCACATAGCCCAGCGCCAGACCTGCCACAACGGCAATCAGGGTCAGCACGATGACCATGTTAGGTAACGTAGATTCTAACTTCTTACTCATTTTGCGGCCTCCTTTCTTACTACTTCGCCAAAGCGCTTGGGTTTGCAATAGGTGTTAATCAGGGGTGTGAATGCATTCATGATGATGATGGCAAACGACATACCCTCGGGATAGGCGCCCCAGTTACGGATGACAACGGTCAGCAGACCGATGGCCACACCATAGATGAGCTGCCCCTTGTGGGACATGGGCGACGTGACATAGTCGGTGGCCATGTAGCAGGCTCCCAGGATGAGACCACCCGAGAAGATGACCTGCAGGGGATTAGCGTAGACGGGATCGAGCAAATGAAGCAGTCCGGCAAATACGAACACCGTGCAGATGATGCTGACGGGGATGTGCCAGGTGATAATCTTCTTCCAAAGCATGAAGGCGCAGCCCAGCAGGAGCAGCAATGCACTGACCTCACCCATAGAGCCCTCGGTCTGGCCGAGGAACATGTCGAGACTGGAGGGGAGGTTGTTGAGCACGCTGGGGTCCTTCTCCAAGATGGCCTTCTGCATGAGTGCCAGCGGTGTGGCACCCGAGTAGCCATCCACATGGTCGAGGACGTTGTCGGTCCAACTGGTCATCTGGACAGGGAACGAAATCAACAGGAACACACGGCCTGCCAGAGCGGGATTGAAGATGTTCTGGCCCAGTCCGCCAAAGGTCATCTTGCCGACACCGATGGCAAAGAGTGCACCCAACACGATAATCCAGATGGGAAGGTTGGAGGGAAGGTTGAAGCCAAGAAGCAAACCCGTAAGGATGGCGCTGCCATCGAGGATGGTGAGCTTGTCGCGCTTCAGGATAAACTTGGTGATGGCCCACTCGAAGAACACACAGGCCAAGACCGAAGTGAGCATAACCGTGACAGCCCCCAGGCCAAAAAAGCAGAAGCTGGCAATGAGCGCGGGAAGCAGGGCTATGCATACACCGTACATGTTCTTCTGCACAGAGTCGCCTCCGTGAACATGCGGTGAAAGGGAAACTATTAATTTATTTTCCATAATTATCAATTGTCAATTGTCCATTATCAATTACTTCGCGGCTCTGCTGCGAATGATACCCATTACAGTGGATTTGCCCAGACGGATGTAGTCCAGCAGAGGACGATGGCTGGGGCAGGTGAACTGGCACGAACCGCACTCGATGCAACTCGTTATGTCGTTCTGCTCTGCAACATCCCAGTCGGTCTGTTCGCTCACCTTGGCCAGGAAATAAGGCTCCAGACCCATGGGACATGCACCCACGCACTTGGCACAACGGATGCACGGCTCTGCCTCGGCACGGCGGGCTTCCTTATTGTTCATGATGAGCAGGCCGCTGGAACCCTTGGTCATGGGAACGTCGAGGCTCAACAATGCCTTACCCATCATCGGACCACCACCGATGACCTTGCCCGTATCTTCGGGCAGACCGCCGCACTCGTCGATGAGCTGGCTGAACGGTGTACCCAGGCGGGCCAACAGGTTAGACGGCTGCTTCAGGCTCTTGCCGGTCACGGTAATGACACGGTCGATGAGGGGTTTATTCTTCATCACGGCCTCGTAGATGGCGAAGCACGTACCCACGTTCTGGACGATGGCACCCGTGTCGATGGGCAGTGCAGGAGGAGCAGGCACCTGACGACCTATGACGGCGTCGATCAGTTGCTTCTCACCGCCCTGCGGATACTTCATTTGCAAGGGCACTACCTCTATCTCAGGGTATTGGGCCGACTTCTCTGTCATCAGCTTGATGGCATCGGGCTTGTTGCATTCGATGCCGATGTAGCCCTTGTTCACGCCGACAGCCTTCATCACCAGCTGGAGGCCGACGAGGATTTCCTCGGGATGGGCCAGCATCAGACTGTGGTCGGCAGTCAGGTAAGGCTCGCACTCCACTGCATTCACGATGACGCATTCGGCCACCTTGCCGGGAGGGGGACACAGTTTGACATGTGTGGGGAACGTTGCACCGCCCATGCCGACGATGCCGGCTGTCTTAATCTTCTCTACGATGGTCTTACCGTCCAGGTCTGGGCGGTCGGCCAGTTTAACGAGGTCCTTCGAGCGGTCGATGCTTTCTTCCCACTCGTCGCCTTCCACATCAACGGTGACAGCCATACGGCGCAGACCGCTGGCATCCAGGGCTACGTCTACCTTGCTCACCTTACCACTGACGCTGGAGTAGATGGGGGCACTGACGAAACCACCGGCTTCGCCCAACAAGGTGCCGACCTTCACTACATCACCTTTCTTGACAACAGCATTGGCAGGTGCGCCGATGTGCTGGAACATACTGAATACTGCCTGCTTGGGCAACTGAGCCTCACGAATGGGCTGGCCAGCCGACAGTTTATTTTCTTCGGGATGAACTCCTCCTATCTTAAATGTCTTCATATCTTAGTTCTGATTAGTCGGATTATTCGGAGTATTCTGATTCGTCGGAGCACTCGGAGCATTTGTAGCAACAGGAGCCTCGGCCTTTGGTGCTGCAGGAGCATCGGTCTTCGGCTTACGCGGAGGCATGTTGATAGCGTGGATGGCACCCTTCGGGCAGGCCTCTTCACACTTGCGACAGAGCTTACACTTCTCGGCGTCGATGTATGCCAGATTCTTCGTTACGGTGATGGCCTCGAACTTCTCGCATGCCTTCACGCACTTGCCACATCCGATGCAAGAAGCCTTACACCACTTGTTGGCGATGGCGCCCTTGTCCTTGTTGTTGCAGAGAACCACCATGCGGCGGTTCTTCGGACCCTTCAGGCGCACCTCGATGATCTGACGCGGACAGGCCTTGGCACAGGCTCCGCAGGCCGTACACTTTTCCTCGTCGACCTCGGGAAGCAAGGTCTCCGGATTGATGTGAATGGCATCGAACTTACAGGCCTTCACACAGTCGCCACAGCCGAAGCAACCATACGAGCAACCCGTCTCGCCCATACCAATCATTTGTTGTACCTTGCACGACTGTGCACCGTCGAACTGTACCAGACGGGGGCGGTTCTCGCACGAGCCATTACAACGCACTACGGCCACCTTCGGAGCCGAAGCCTCGACCGTCATACCCAGGATGCCGGCCACCTGCTCCATTACAGGCTGACCACCGACAGGGCACAAAAGGCCTTCGAGAGAACCCTCATCAGCTGCCTTCACACAGGCACCTGCGAAACCAGCGCAACCAGGGAATCCGCAACCGCCACAGTTGGCCTGCGGCAGAACGGCACTCACTTGTCCGATGCGCTCATCCTCGTGCACCGCAAACTTTTGCGATGCAAAATAGAGCAGCAAAGCAGCAATGAGCCCAATAGCGCCCAAGGCAATAATTGCCAAAAGAATTAGATTCATGTGTTTGTTAATTTATTAGTTTATTTGTTAATAATCTGGAACGTAAATCTCTGCTGCAGCCTCCCACGCAGAAGATAGAGCAATATATAATAAGGAATAAGGGAACCGAGTGAAACCAAAGCGGCCAGGCCCTCGCTTCCCGTGTAATGAGCAACACCTATCATCACGCACATCAGCAAGACCAACGGCAGGACATAAGCCCACAACGTGGCACGTAGCCCAAGGCCAATACTGCCGACGATGGTGACCACCTGCCCCACCCTGTACGGCGACGGGTCGGCTACGGGGATTTCCATCTTTTTCTCCTGTTTTTCAGAACTATGGCATAGGGCTGCGGCTGCACATGCAGCACATGCCGTCTCCTGAGCAATGGAAACGACAACCGCATGTGGAAAAATATGCTCCACGACGCCTTGGTGTTCAATTTGCCTTTTGTTCATCTGCAAAATGCTGCTAAAGCACCCACAAAGATAGCGCAAAATGTGCGAAAAGCAAAATAAATCCATCCATTTTTGAAATAATATTGCAAAGCATGGCCTTGAACTTTGTCAGTTAAGAGTTTTTTTGTACCTTAGCGCCCGAATTTTGTAACAACTCTTGATTTTTAAGCAATGAAAATGTTTGTTAAGCCCATTGTGGCTGTTTTATTGTTCTTGGCCATGCAACTGTTGTCCGGACTGGTATTTACAGTCCTTGGCATGAACGCCCAAGATGCGATGGTAGCACATTCCGACTGGTTGGCATGGGCCACCATCATCAGCGGACTGCTGACGGCACTCATCCTCTATCGGATGCGCATGTTCCGCACCAAGACCTTAGACCCGCGTCACATCAACTGGGGCTATGCTCATCTGGGCGTAGTGGGGTCACTGGTGGGTATTTTTGCCGTCGACCTGATAAGCGAGATGCTGGACCTGCCCGACTTGATGCAGATGGAATTCATCCAGCTGGCCAACAGCATGTGGGGAATCCTGGCCATTGCCATCGTCGGACCCATCGTGGAGGAATTGGTATTCCGTGCCAGCTTCCTGGGCTATCTGGTGCGCAACGGACTGGACAGCCGCATAGCCATCATCATTTCGGCCTTGGTGTTCGGAATCATCCACTTCAACCCGGCACAGATTCCGGCAGCCACCATCATTGGTGTGCTTCTGGGCGTAGTGTATGTGAAGTCGCACAGCATCGTGCTTACGAGCATCATCCATATCATCAACAACAGTCTGGCAATCTACGAGATGAGGAAGTTCGGAGAAACCATCAACGACTTCAGCCTGACCCAGGTGATTGGCGGAACGCTCACCCTCGTCTTCATCGCCACCAGTGTGCTGCTGTGCTACGTATTCCTGAGCGAATACGTCCGCAAGTATCACCGCCCCAGAACCAGACACCGCCATCATCACCACCACCATCGCCACATCTGAGCGACGGCAACCAGACGACACGAAATATGAAAGGGCCCTGCCTCACGGCGGAGCCCTTTCTGCTGTTGTTTGGAAAAATCTATTAGAATAAAATTTTTAACTCTTGATTAACTTATGCCTCGGTAGCCTCGGCGTTGGTCTCTTCTGTAGCTTCTTCGTTCTCTGATGCAGCAGCGGCTTCGGCTTCAGCCTTAGCGGCAGCCTCGGCAGCCTTCTTCTGGGCTACCTTCTCCTGAACCTTGGCATCGGCCT
The DNA here is from genome assembly GCA_946626595.1 of uncultured Prevotellaceae bacterium. GTDB lineage: Bacteria > Bacteroidota > Bacteroidia > Bacteroidales > Bacteroidaceae > Physcousia. The sequence continues at coordinate 8,275 of CAMOUQ010000091.1, forward strand.
TCTTCTCTGCCTCCATGCGTGCCTTTTCGGCAGCGCGCTTGTCAGCAGCCAGCTTAGACTCGATGGCGGCAAGGCCCTTCTGACGGTCAGCCTTCCAAGCGTCAAACTTGGCCTGTGCTGTGGCTTCGTCGAATGCACCCTTCTTCACGCCACCCTTCAGATGCTTCATGAGGTAGACACCTTCACGACTGAGGATGTTGCGAACGGTATCAGTGGGCTGTGCACCTACTTCTACCCAGTACAAGGCACGATCGAATTTCAAATCTACAGTGGCAGGATTGGTGTTGGGGTTGTACGTACCAATCTTCTCTGTAAACTTACCATCACGTGGAGCTCTTACATCAGCGATCA
>CAMOUQ010000092.1 GCA_946626595.1 uncultured Prevotellaceae bacterium
TGTTGCTCAGGAACTTATAAAAGCTATTAAACTAAAGTGCTGCGGAATCTAGGAAGAGGAAATATGCATTATATAAAATATTATATAGTATCGCTCTTTACATTGTTTCTTTGTCTGGGAGCGAACAATAAAGTGTGCGCCCAGCAGAAACTGAAGTTCAGCATCGAGGAATTCGCGCAGGACCCCTTCGACGGGACGGCGCGCAGTGAGGCATACAAACGTTTTGACAACGACAACCGGCTGTATGCTATAGTGAAGGTGAAGACCGACGTCGATGGGCGTCAGCTGCAACGCTTCGCCTTCAGCTTTGGCATGATGAACAGTATACCTGTCTACAAGGACGACCTGGAGGAACTGTGGCTTTACGTACAACGTGGAGCCAAGCATGTCACCATCAGTCGAGAGGGCTATACCACCATTAATAAGCACGACCTGGGACTGACGATAGCCGCAGGCAACACCTATGTCATGCGCCTTGCCCTGCAGGCCTCGGGCGTGTTGTCCAGAGGACTGCAGTTCCGTGTCACACCAGCCGACGAGGGTGCTCTCGTGAAGGTGAAGCGCGAGGACTCCGCATCAGGATACGAACTGTGGGGGGCCGTGGACAAAAACGGAACCATCGACCGGCGCGTGGAGCTCGGGACCTACTACTATGAGGTGACGGCGCCCAACTATGAGAAATGCGAGGGACGCATCCAACTGAAGGTCGGCATGGCCAACCACGTGGAGGAGGTAACACTGAAGCCTAACTTCGGATGGCTGGAGATAGACGATGCCCACGGCATAAGCGGTGCGGAGGTTTACGTGGACGACCGCAAGATAGGTACGGTGCCGTACCGCGAGAAGAGTCGATGGGAGGCCCGCGACGGGTATCAGCTGATGATAACCAACGGCGAATTGTACAAGACCTACAACTCCACATTCAGCATCAGACAGGGCGAGGTGACGAAACTGAGTCCCCAGCTGGAGGCCAACTTTGCCAAGACTACCATCCGCGTAGTGAACGACGGTAAGGCCGACATCTACATCAATGGCACGAAACGTGGTACAGGAGAATGGTCAGGGCCGCTGAAGGCAGGAGTATACGAACTGGAAAGTCGGCGCGACCGTCACCGTCCCGTGAAGACAAACATTACGGTGAAGGCCAATGTAGCCGAGACATTTGCAGTAGGTGCCCCAGTCCCCATTGTCGGTAACGTATATGTCACCACAGTACCGTCGGGAGCCAAGATATACCTGGACGGAGAGGAAAAGGGCGTGTCACCCATGCAGCTGGAGAGCGTACTCATAGGCAAGCACAAAGTGGAAGTGGCGATGGAAAACTATAAGCGAGAAGAAATGGAGGTGGAAGTGAAGGAGGGCCAAACATCCGATGCACGTGTGCAGATGCGCGACTTCGCCACCTTTACGGTGAACTCCCAGCCTAAGGGCGCCCAGTTGGAAGTGGAAGGCGACTCGGTGGGCCGCACGCCATGTACCTTTGAGGGTGCTTCTGGCCTGTACGACATCGTGCTGACAGCCAAGGGCTATCATACCTATCACCGCAAGATGCAACTCAGCAGCTCGGCCCCCACACTGGACATCCGTATGCAGCGACAGCTGCAGAAACCCTGGTGTGGCTACGTACAGTTGGGCCTCCAGGCAGGAAGTCTGATGGGCATCGAAGGCACGGTGGGAGGCTATCTGAAGAACTTCAACATCGAAGCTACCCTGCTGTGTGGCATAGGCAAAAGCGTAGACCTGTACTGGAACTCCCAAGATGCCAGTCAGCGTCCGCTGCACAGTGTATACAAGCCCAAGTTGGCCTATGGCCTGAAGGTGGGCTATGGCATAATCTTCGGCTCGCGCTACCGGCTGACGCCTCAGGCGGGTCTGCTGCTCCTTAATGTCAAGGACTCTGAGGGCCATTCGAAGGCCTACGCCACTTCGTTAGGCATCGGGGCGCGTTTCGATGTGGCCTTGGCCAGATTCATAGGTGTCTTCGTGGCACCGGAATACTCCATGCCCATAGCCAAGTCGGATGTCTACAAGAAGATATCCGATGCATCCTCCACGGTGAAGAGATGGTCCGGAGGATTTAATGCACGCATGGGCTTGACATTCTCATTCTAATGTTTAATCTTCGTCTTAGGAAAATGAATATTACGAAATATCTTTGTGGACTGGCTTTGCTGGTCATGGTTGGTTGCTCGGACGGTTTCTATGGTGGGGACATCAATAAATTCTCGCCAGACACGAAGCGGCATTACCTCTACGTGTCGAGCAACAAGGTGGAAATGGATGCTGCTGAGGCTTCGTCCAGTAGCTTAAAGGTGCAGGCCGAGGAGACCCTTTGGGCATTCCGGGGCATGGCAGCCTGGCTCTCAGTGGCCCCCACATCGGGGTCGGCCGATGCCGCAGTGACGCTCACCGCCAAGGCCAATTCTTCGGGCGACAACATGCGTACAAGCGTGTTCAGTCTGGAGTCGACCGAACCGGCCGTGAATTTTGCATACTCCATCTCAGCCACACAGCGCACGGCGCAGCCCTACGTGAACCTCTCAGCTACGGAGCTGACATTCTCAGCAGCAGCGTCATCACAGACGGTGCAGGTACAGTCGAATGTCAGGTGGCAGATGTCCGAAACAGCGGAACTGACATGGCTCCGTGTGGCTGTAGCTCCGGACAGTTCGGCCATCACCTTCACGGTGTCGGAGAATGCAACTTTCTCCGGGCATCAGGTCGTGCTCAATTTCTATGACAAATATTGGAACCGCCTGAATACACTGATGGTGACCCAACGGGTGCCCGAGAGTCCCGAGCTATCCTCATCGGTGCTGGCGTATGATGCCATGGGCGGAACCTACGCATTGACACTGACTTCGCAGGTAGCATGGACAGCCAGTTCTACAGCCTCGTGGCTCCAGGTGACTCCCCAGTCGGGAGAGGGCGGCACCACACAGCTGGCCATAACGGCTCTGCCCAACATGACCGTGACGGAGCGTGTCTGCCATGTCAGCATCCATGTTGGCAGTCGGCAAATGGCCGAACTGGAGGTAAGGCAGAAGGGGCTCTACCTGAGTGTGGAACCCGCGGAACTGGAATTCGGCTCTAACCAGAGTACAAAGGAGGTGGGCATACATAGCAATGCCCCCTGGACAGTTCTGAATAAACCAGAGTGGGTGACCGTTTCGGCTACCGAAGGAACAGGAAGCGGAACGTTGGCCCTGACGGCCGAACCTTACTGGGGGGCTTCAAGCAGGTCCGGCATTGTGAAGATAGGAATTACGGGGACAAGCCTGACGGCAACCATCAGCGTGAAGCAGGTGGCCCGCCATTTCGACGACCTGTCGGTGACTCTGCTGCAATTTGGCTCGCTGCCAGAAACTCAGAGCGTGGATGTCCGGACCGACGGCGTGTGCGTAGCCACAGTGGACGAAGCAGGCGCTTCGTGGATATCCTTGTCCACTAACCGTTGGAGAGGCGACAAGACATTGGAAATATCTGTCCGGGAAAATCAAAGCGACGAGGAGCGCACGGGCTATGTGTACCTGGCCGTAGACGAGAAGACGCAGACGATAACCGTGGTGCAGCGAGGAAAATACTTCACGGTGTTGCCCGTATCCATGGCCGAACTGCCTGCAACCGGGGGCAGCCATCAGGTACGCATAGCCACCGACGATGAGTGGACGGCAACCTCCACCAGCACATGGATGAGCTTGTCCGCAAGACAGGGGAAGGGAAACATAGAACTGACGCTGACGGCCGAGGCAAACAACTCGATATACTCCCGCATGGACACGACTACGTTTGCCGCAGCCTGTGACCAGTCCGTGAGGGTGCTGACCCGCCAGGCCGGACATTACCTGACGGTGGACGCCGCGGCCTTGTGCTTTTTTGCAAGTGGCCAGTTGTCGGATGTCATTCATGTGTCTTCGGATGCTCCCTTCACGCTGAGCACCGATGAGCCTTCGTGGTTCAGCGTTTCCCGGAATGGAAATGAAATCACGGTGACAGCGGAGCAGAACAACAGTGGCAAGCGGCGCGAAGGAACAATCGTGCTAAAGATGGAGGATTTGCCTGAAAACGAAGCGTATTTGGTGGAGATTCCCGTCATACAGTCGACTGCTTCGACAGGAGTGGATGTGTTGCCCTTTGGCAAGGACGAGCAGTGGGACCTCGGTGGAAACGAGGATATACAAATCACTGTGACAGGCTTCTCGGCCGATAAGGATTGGGACGAAGTGTATTCCGGCAAGTTCTTTATAAGCGTGACGACATACCCCACGGATAAAAATTGGGACTAAGGAGGGGGATAAGATTAAAAGATTAAAATATAAAATATAGGAAAATGAAAGCAAAAATGTTTAAGGTAGTCCAAGCCGCTGTGTTTGTGCTTGGCATCGTTGGCCTGGGGGCCTGTTCGACGGATGTGACAGAAGACATTGTCTCCGATGCCGTTTCTGAAGAAATGCACACCATGAAGATGGAGCTCCGGGCCACAGTGGCCCCGTTCGGCGGCGAGGAGCGCACCCGGGCAGACAGCGAATGGGCATGGCAAGACAAAGCTACCGTATTCCTACAGTTCGAGACAAGCAGTTCTATGTTGCGCGGTCATGCTGTGTATTCCAAGGCCAATGATGTGTGGGATGTTTCCTACTACGGAAATATCGGCACAGGCGGCAAGTGTACGGTGTACTTCTTCGATGGAGCAGATGTGTCGGACAAGAGCAACGTGACGCTGACCGACGAGATGGCCATCTATGAATGCAAGAGTGGCGTCTACAGCGTGAGCGGTGGTGTTGTCAGGCTGACTGCAGCACTTACCCCTCTGACCAGCCGTCTCTGCTTCACTGGTACGAAGGGCACGTTCCTGTCCGTAGGCGGCATGGTTACTTATACGGGCTACGATGCCATCCGAAACACGTTGACAAAGTCGGAGAAACCCGTAGTGCGCCTGGTGGACGACAATGGTAAGACCCCTTACGTCTATGGCCTTTTCGCCAATGCCGGCGAACGTGTGCTTACGGTGGAGAATGGCACCAACGATGTCCTGTTCACAAAGACATTCAATGCCGGAGTACTGGCGGAAGGCCAAAGCGGATACATGACATTGCCGACGTCGGATACGAACAAGGGATGGTCTATATCTTACCCCACTGAGGAGGAGGAATTCTCCATCCCGAATGGTGACCAGACGCTGAAGATGAAGCTGAAGCGTGTGGCCTTGGGCACAACGCTTTTGGGCGACTACAACATACAGACCGAGCAGGGCTATCCGACATACGTGACCAATTGCCACCGTGTGTACGTCTCCGCCTTCTACATGGGAGAGACGGAGGTGACCAATGCGCTGTGGAATGCTGTCATGGGCAGTAAACCCAAATACCAGAAGAACGATGGCGACGATTACCCCGTGGCCAACGTGAGTTGGAACGACGTGGCCGGCAGTGGCGGATTCTTGGAAAAACTGAATGCCATGACAGGTATGAACTTCCGTCTGCCCACCGAGGCCGAATGGGAATTTGCAGCGAAGGGCGGACGCAAGACCAAGGGCTACAGATTTGCCGGCAGTAATAATGCCGACGATGTGGCATGGTATAGCCAGAACAGCGGTGGCACCACGCATCCTGTGAAGCAAAAGGCCCCCAACGAACTGGGCCTGTACGACATGAGCGGAAACGTGTCGGAGTGGTGCCAGGACTACTGGTACAGCTACGTGCCTGTGGTGCAGTATAACCCCGTTATCAGCGCGAGGGTAAACAGTGATGACCGCGTGGGTCGCGGCGGTTCGTTCTACAATAACTACGATGCATCATATGTGGCCCGTCGTGGTTCCGGTGGTCCTGCCTCCTCTTCCTTTGCACGCGGTTTCCGCATAGCACTGTAACGTAGTTTGACAAACATATAGACTGGTAATGAACAAAATATTTGCTGCATTCCTAATGATGCTTGCCCCCTTGATATGCCGTGCCGAGAACTGGGAAACGGTGCGCAACTCGGGCGAGTACTTCTATGGTGAGGGACAAGGGAAAACCTTGGCCGAGGCTAAAGAAAATGCCCAGGTGGCACTGATGGAAATGATAGTGACTACGGTGTCCACTTCCTTTGAACGTGTGGACGAAGAAGTTGCCAGCGGAGGCAAGAGCGAGCACAGGTCGAACGTAAGGAACTGCCTGAAGACCTACAGCCAGGGAACCCTGACAAACCTGGAGAACTTCAGTCCCATCAGGGTGCCTGGCGGATATGTGTGGCGCTTCTACATGAAACGCTCTGAGCTGGAACGGCTCTACGAACTGCGTACCATACGAGCCCGGAGCATGATGGAGATGGGCGAGGAGTGCCTGAGCAAAATGCAGGTGGGCATGGCACTGCAGAACTTCTATTGGGCATATACGCTGCTTCGCTCGCTGCAATATCCCAATGCAGTGAAGGACGATGAGGGACGCATACTGCTCGATGTGTTGTCGGCAAGGATAACGGAAGTGCTCAGTGCCATAGAGGTGAAGTATGTGAGCCGGATAGACGAACGGGTAATGCTGCAGTTTACGTACAACAGGATGCCCATAGCCGGCCTGGTGTTCCATTACAACGACGGACGGTCGGACGACTGTGGCGGCGAGGTGAAGAACGGAAACGGAATACTCTCGATGGCTAAGGGACACGAGGCGGCAGAGTTTTATCACGTGTATATCGACTATGAATACAAAGAGGAGGCACAGGGCGACGTGGAGGTGCAGAGCGTGCTGGATGTGATATCGAGGCGTGTGTTCCCTGGTGCCGGCCTGGTGGTGGAGAATACCGAAAAGGCTAGCGCCCAACCGTCCAAGGCTGCAGTAAAGACGGTGACAACAAGTACCATGGCGGCAACTGGTGAGGCCTTTGATATGAAACTGAACCCCGAAGGCTCCCAGGTGGTGCAGAAGGCCGACGAGTACGCAGACATCATGGAGAAAGTGATTGAGGCAGCCCGGACGCGCAATCTCTCCCTCGCCGACCGCTACTTCACGGTGGATGGAGGCCTTCCGCGTTATCGTGAACTCCTGAAGAAGGGGGCCGCAACAGTTGTGGGCACTCCACATATAGAATTCTTCAAGGGACGTGAGGGACAAGTGGTGGCGCGAGGACTGCAGCTGGCACTCACCTACACACGGGGACGGAAGCGTACCTTCGTGGAGGATGTGGTCTTCACTTTCAATAAGGACAAGAAGATAGAAAACGTCAATTTCGGCCTGGGACAGGTGGCTGAAAACGACATCTTGTGCAAGCATCCTAAGTGGGACAACGAGGTGAAAGAGATGCTGATGGAGTTCCTGGAGAACTACAAGACGGCCTATTGCATGAAGGACTCAGACTATATCCGCAACATACTCTCCGATGATGCAGTCATCATTGTCGGCAATGTCGCCAAGCGTGTGGCATCGTCAGCGGCCTCCGGCAAGGAGCACCCCATGTCGGTAGGTGGCCAGGACATCATTCGTTACAACCGCTATACGAAGGATGAGTATCTGAGGAATCTGAAGCGATGCTTCGACCGTAACGAGTTCATCAACCTGCGCTTCTCCCGAAACGACATACAGCACCTAGAGAAGTTTGCCGACCGTAAGTTGTATGGCATACAGATAGGTCAGGAATATAGTTCCACGACGTACAGCGACAAGGGATTCCTGTTCCTGCTGGTGGACCTGACGAATCAGGACCAGCCTCAGATAAAGATTCGAACATGGCAGCCCAACGAGGAACGCTGGGACAAACTATACCATGCCGGTGACTTCTACGACTTTTAGGGAGGGCGAAGGCTGATTTACTGACGAAAAAATATTATTGAATAATCGGTATCGGCCTGTCCCATGCATGGGACAGGCCGATACAATACTATGGTTATTGCTTATTATATCTGATGAACTCGGCGGGCCCTGTGACAAAGAGGTTGCCGAAGTTGGCTGCGTTGACGATGCAGGCGTGGGAGCCGAGCGTGTGTTGCGCACAGTAGAGGAAAAGATCGCGGAAGCTGGTGTCGGGATTGTCTGAGAGGCAGGCGACCAGATTCTGCGAGAAGCGGTCGCACATCCAGACCAGGGCATCGTCGCTCCAGTTGTCGGCCCACGACTGCTCCTGGCTGTTGGCACCCGACATGGCCAGCACGCCGGGAATGCCATCGACGTTACGGATGACGCACTCGCCATAGCACGGCTCGGCCGCGACGAGCAATTTGCGGAACTGCATCTCTTGGGCTGTTTGGCGCAGGAGGTCGGCACTGAATCCATTGCCCGCATCAGTGTTGCGCCATACAAACTCGTTGAGGCCACCGTGCGAGGTGCTTCGCCCGTGACCGCTCCAGTAGAGGAGCACGTTGTTGCCCTCGCCCTGCGGCACTACCACCGGCAGGCGCTCAGACTGACGGCCGGCCAGGATGTCGGCCACGTCTTGGGCTGTGAGGTCGGCACTGTCGTAGTCAATCTTGGCTGCCGGGATGCCGCTTCCCGCAGTGGTGCCGCCGAGCAGGTCGGGGCCATTGGGGGACGTGCGTACAACGCCCGGTTCAGGGTTCTTTCGGTCGCTGGCCATCTTCTTGTCGAGGATGAGGATGATATGGTCGTCGGGGTATCC
>CAMOUQ010000093.1 GCA_946626595.1 uncultured Prevotellaceae bacterium
GTCCCCCTCGTGGCCGACTGCGGATTTGGCAAAAACTGGCTGGAGGCGCATTGAACGTTGCCTGCAACTTAACGCTCTGGCGGGTTCCATCTGCGGATAGATTATTAACCTATAAATAAAAAAGTCATGAAAAAGGAATTCTTGTTACTCATCGCATTCCTCCTCGCTCTTCCATCCCAAGCCCAGCGCACACCCACCATGGGATGGAGCTCGTGGAACACGTTTGCACTGAACATCAACGAACAACTCATCCGGCAACAGGCCGATGCCATGCACCAGAGCGGACTGCAAAAGGCTGGCTACAAGTTTGTGAACATCGACGACGGATACTGGGACGGACGTGGCGCAGACGGCAATCTGCGACTCAACACCAAACTGTTCCCCTCGGGCATGCGCTCGCTGGTGGACTACATACACTCGCTGGGACTGAAGGCCGGCATCTACAGCGACGCCGGAGACAACACCTGCGGCTCGGGCAACCGACATGCATGGGGCCTGGGCGTGGGATTTGCCGGACACGAGGAGCGCGACTGCAAACTGTACTTCATCGACTGGGACTTCGACTTCATCAAGGTTGACTACTGCGGCGGCAACCACATGCGACTGGACGAACGCGAACAGTACACCAAGATATCCAACGCCATCCGCAACTGTGGCAAACCCGGCATCGTCTACAACATGTGCCGATGGGCCTACCCCGGCACTTGGAGCGCCGACGTGGCCGACTCGTGGCGCACCACAGGCGACATCTACGACGCATGGCGCTCGGTACGCGGCATTCTGGCCGAGAACCTATACCTCTCGGCCTATTGCCACGACGGACACTACAACGACATGGACATGCTGGAGGTGGGACGCTCCATGACACAGACCGAGGACGAGACTCACTTCGGCATGTGGTGCATCATGGCCTCGCCGCTGCTCATCGGATGCGACATGGCCAAGATTCGTCCCGAATCGCTGAAACTGCTCTGCAACAAGGACCTCATTGCCCTGAACCAAGACCCGCTGCACCTGCAGGCCTACGTGGCCGCCAAGCAGGGCGAATGCTACATTCTGGTGAAGGACATCAAGAAACTGAATGGCAAGGAGCGTGCCTTCGCCATCTACAACCCCAGCAATCAGGCTCAGGACATCTGTCTCGACTTCTCCACCATCGACCTCGGCGGACCGGTGCAGCTCTACGATTGCATCCAGCAGGCCCCCTACCTCTACGACCAAGGTCCCGTGCACTTCACCATCCCCGCACACGGCACCAAGATATTCCGTGCCAAGGGCAAGACACGCCTGGAACGCACCCGCTACGAGGCTGAGACCGCCTACATCAGCACCTACCAGGAACTACGCAACAATCAGGCAGAGAAGTCGGGCATATACGTGGCCGACGCCAATGCCTCTGGCGGCTACAAGGCCTGCTGGCTGGGACAGAGCGAACAGAACGCACTCGCCTGGAACAACATATATGCCCAGAAGGCCGGACCGCGCAAACTGACCATCGCCTACTCCACAGCCGAAGACCGCCAACTGACCGTCAACGTCAACGGACAGGCCGTAAAGACACTGACCCTGAACAGCGGCCAGTGGGGCAGGGTGGGACTCACAGAGGTGCCCATCTCGCTGCAAAAAGGCAACAATGTCATCCGACTGGCCAACGCCAACGCATGGATGCCGGACATCGACTACATCAACATCAGCGAATAAAACGATGACCACGAATAAACAATGACCACGAATTTCACGAATAAACGATGACCACGAATTTCACGAATTAAACGAATTAAATAAATACCACAGCGAATTAAACGAATTAAACAAGTACCACGAATTAAACGAATTATATAAAGGGGAGGCCATGTCGTTTCATAATGACATGGCCTTATGCTCTTAAAAAAGTTTGCCGCTAATTTGTTTGTTAGGGAAAAACGTAGTAACTTTGTTATGACAATTAACCTAAAAACCTTAAAAATACTATGGACGTAAAACAAATCATGGCTCAACTGGAGGCCAAACATCCAGGCGAAAAAGAGTTCCTGCAGGCCGTTCACGAGGTCCTGCTCAGCATCGAAGAAGTATATAACCAGCATCCCGAATTCGAGAAAGCTAAGCTCATAGAGCGACTGGTGGAGCCCGAACGCATCATCACCTTCCGCGTGCCCTGGGTCGACGACAAGGGCGAGGTGCAGGTGAACCTCGGCTACCGCGTACAGTTCAACTCGGCCATTGGCCCGTACAAAGGCGGACTGCGCTTCCACGCCTCGGTGAACCTCAGCATCCTGAAGTTCCTGGGCTTCGAACAGACATTCAAGAACGCCCTCACCACACTGCCCATGGGTGGCGGCAAGGGTGGCTCCGACTTCAGCCCACGCGGCAAGAGCGACGCTGAGGTCATGCGCTTCTGCCAGGCCTTCATGAACGAACTGTATCGCTACATCGGTCCCGAAATCGACGTACCAGCCGGCGACATCGGCGTGGGTGCCCGCGAGGTGGGATACCTGTTTGGCCAGTACAAGAAACTGACACGCGACTGGAGCGGCGTACTCACAGGCAAGGGCCTGGAGTTCGGCGGCAGTCTGGTACGTCCCGAGGCAACGGGCTTCGGCGGTCTGTACTTTGTGAACGAGATGTTGCAGACGCGCGGCATCGACATCAAGGGCAAGACCGTGGCCATCTCGGGCTTCGGCAACGTGGCATGGGGCGCTGCCACCAAGGCTACACAGCTGGGTGCCAAGGTAGTGACCATCAGCGGACCCGACGGCTACATCTACGACCCCGAAGGCATCTCGGGCGAGAAGATAGACTACATGCTGGAACTGCGTGCCTCGGGCAACGACATCTGCCAGCCCTATGCCGACGAGTTCCCCGGCTCCACCTTCGTGCCTGGCAAGAGGCCTTGGGAGGTGAAGTGCGACATCGCCCTGCCCTGCGCTACGCAGAACGAGCTGAACGGCGACGATGCCAAGCAGCTGATAGAGAACGGCGTCACCTGCGTGGGTGAAATCTCCAACATGGGCTGCACGCCCGAGGCCATAGATGCCTTCATCGCTGCCGAGATGCTCTATGCCCCCGGCAAGGCTGTGAACGCCGGTGGTGTGGCCACCAGTGGACTGGAGATGAGCCAGAATGCCATGCACCTCAGTTGGACTGCCGAAGAGGTGGACCAGAAGTTGCACCAGATTATGCACGCCATCCACAAGCAGTGCGTCAAGTACGGCACGCAGCCCGACGGCTACATCAACTATGTCCGCGGTGCCAACGTTGCCGGCTTCATGAAGGTTGCCAAAGCTATGATGGCTCAGGGCATCGTATGATGCCGCCATCAAAGGTTTACATTTGAATGGCTCAGGGCATCGTATGATGCCGCCATCAAGATAGTTTATCAAGAATTAGAGAATTAGAGAATTTCTATTTACTGATGGACATAAGAGCATCAGCAGAAATTCTCTAATTCTCTAATTCTTGATAAAAATAAAATCACAAGGGATAATTCTCGAAGTCGTAGAGCACGGTCGAGAGATATCGCTCACCCATATCGGGCAGAAGCACTACGATGCGCTTGCCCTGATTCTCGGGTCGACTGGCCACCTGGATGGCGGCATACAGGGCTGCATCGTAGGCGTGGCCAGCGTTGTGGCAATAGCCCAACTGATGGGTGCCTCCCGTGAGACCATCATCTCCCTTGCCCCCAAGTCCGTCACCACTCCGATAGCTATGGAGGTCTGTCAGGCCATGGGTGGCATACCCTCGCTCACGGCAGCCATCGTGGTCAGCGTCGGACTCTTCGGTGCCATCTTCGGCTTCAAGGTTCTGGAGGTGTGGCACATCAAGAATCCCTATTCGCAAGGCCTCTGACATAGCCTGGCATAAGCAACGTGCTTCCCCCCGTGAAAAAAATTGAATAAGTTTGTATTTCTGCTCGCTTTTTCATAACTTTGCCCACGACAAATAACACAAAGCGTATGAAAAAGTCTGTATTATTCCTGCTGGCAACGATATGCTGCATGGCGGCAAGTGCCGAGGTTCCAGCGCGCCGGATGCTGGAACAGGGCAAGGTGTGGGTCTATTTCTATCACAGTGCAGATATGGAGACAACACCCTATATGGAATGTATGTCGTACTATCAACTGGACGGCGACACCGTCATCGACGGACGACAGTACATGAAGATGTACAGGAGGGACGACCGGGACTACAAGAAAAAGTACTTCGGTGCCCTGCGCGAGGACGAAGAGGGCCGGGTGTATATGTACGACTACAATGGCGACAAGCAGGACCATGTGGTGCTCGACCTCACGATGCAAGACGGCCGCGACTATGAGGTAACCCGTACTGCCGAGACCATCATGGCGGATGGCCAGCTGTTCCGCCGATACCGTTACTATGGCACCAAATCCGATGGCACGACCTTCGATATGGGCTATGCCGCTGTGGAAGGTGTAGGAGTCAGGGGTGTCGGGATGTATATCCAGCCGCCTGTCGATGACAGCGCCTACCAGTGCGCCGACTACGAGACCCTGGCCTACGTCTATGGGAACGGCTTCTGGTTCTCAGATGCAAACTTCCTGGCACCGAAGGTGATAGAACTCTCTAACAGCGAACAACGTCTGATAGCCAGCAACAACGACTTTGCCTTCCGCCTGTTCCGCCAGGTTCGTGGCGAGGGGAGCAGCATCGTGTCGCCATTGAGCATCACCTATGCCCTGGGCATGATGAACAACGGGGCCGCAGGACAGACGCAGCAGGAAATCAACCAGACGCTGGGCTTCGGCGAGGCAGGTGCCGACGGCATCAATGCCTTCTGCCAGAAAATGCTCAGCGAGGCCGGTACGCTCGACCCGAAGACCAAGGCCCTCATCTCCAACACCATCTTTGTAAACGAAGGCTTGGGCTATCGCTTACAGAACGGATTCACGGAGAAGGCCAACGCGTTCTACAATGCCGAGCCACAGAACCGCGACTTCAACGACGGGGAGACGATGGACGTCATTAACCAGTGGGCCAACGACCACACCGAGGGAATGATACCAACGGTGCTCGACAAGGAGTCGTTCCATCCCGAAGCCGTAAGTTATCTGCTGAACGCGCTCTACTTCAAGGGCGTATGGAGCATCCCCTTTGATGTGGCTGAGACCAAGGAAGAAGCCTTCGAAGGTGGCTCCGCCGTGCCCATGATGCATAAGTACGCAGATTTTACGTATGCCGATAACGACCTGTATCAGGCCATCGTGCTGCCATACGGCAACGGGGCCTATCGGATGACGGTCTTCCTGCCACACAAGGACAAGACCATCGGCGACGTGCTCGATGCCCTCGACGGTAAGAACTGGCAGGTTCGAGGTGGGTCGTATGAAGTGGATTTGAAACTGCCCCGTTTCGAGACGGAAAACAACATTAATCTTGTCCAGTCCATGTCCGACCTTGGTATGCCCACCGCCTTTACGCTGAATGCCGATTTCCCCTATTTCTGCAATTCGCCCGTTTATATCAACAATATGTTCCAGGTAGCCAAGATTAAACTCGATGAGCAGGGCACGGAGGCGGCTGCTGTCACCGTCATTGAAAATTATCCCACCGGCATGCCGAAGACCGCCACATTCCACGCCACGCGGCCCTTCCTCTACATCATCAGCGAGCAGTCCACGGGGGCCATCTTCTTCATGGGTCAGTACATGGGAAGCATCACTGCAGGGAACACCGATGGAATCCATGAAACCAAGAATGAAGCGTCGAGAACGATGAACGATGCCGTCTATGACCTTAGCGGCCGACACATTTCCAACTCCTCTGCACTCCGGAAGGGGGTTTATATCAGAGGAGGTCGGGTTGTGATAAAATAATCAGACCACTAATACAAAGAGCTGCGGCCCCGGACAATGAACGTTCGAGGCCGCAACTCTTTATTACACTTTACTTACAACGGATAGTTCTCGAAGTCGTAGAGGACAGTTGAGAGATAACGTTCGCCGGTGTCGGGCAGGAGGACTACAATCTTCTTACCCTGGTTCTCCGGGCGCTGGGCCACCTGGATGGCGGCATAGAGGGCAGCACCTGCGGAGATGCCCACCAAGAGACCTTCGGACTGAGCAATCTCACGACCCGTACGGATGGCGTCGTCGTTCTCCACATCGAAGACCTCGTCTATGACGTTGGCATCGTAGGTCTTGGGAATAAAACCTGCACCAATGCCCTGAATCTTATGAGGGCCGCTGGGGCCTCCGTTCAGGACGGGTGACGATTTGGGTTCAACGGCAATGACCTTCACGTTGGGATTCTGTTCCTTCAGATACTTGCCTGTGCCACTGATGGTGCCACCTGTGCCCACGCCACCGATGAAGATGTCCACCTGTCCGTCGGTATCGCGCCATATCTCAGGACCTGTCGTAGCATAGTGCTTGGCGGGGTTGGCAGGATTCTCGAACTGCTGCAGGATGACGGCTCCAGGAATGCTGTCGCGCAGGGCCTCAGCCTCGCGGATGGCTCCGGGCATGCCGTCCTTGCCGGGCGTCAGGCGCACCTCGGCTCCGTAGGCCTTCACCAGATTGCGGCGTTCGATGCTCATGGTGTCGGGCATGGTCAGTATGAGGTGGTAGCCACGCACGGCCGACACCAATGCCAGGCCAACGCCCGTGTTGCCGCTGGTGGGTTCGATGATGGTGGCGCCAGGCTTCAGTATGCCACGCTGCTCGGCGTCCTCAATCATGGCCAAGGCTATGCGATCCTTGACGCTGCCGCCGGGGTTGAAGAACTCTACTTTGGCTATGACGGGCGTCTGCAGCCCTTTGCTCTGCGAATACTTGTTCAGTTCCAACAGAGGGGTGTTGCCGATGAGTTCGGTCAGTTGTTTTGCTATTTTACTCATAGTTATTTGGTGATTTAGTGTTATTGTGATTTATCGATTCGTCGTTGTCCTCTTGCTTACAGCTTACAAAGGTACAAACAATTCTTAATTCTCTATTCTTAATTCCCAATTTATTTTAGTGCCTGCGCCAGGTCTTCCAGTATGTCGTCGATATGCTCGGTGCCTACGGAGAGGCGAATGGTGGATGGCGTAATGTGCTGGGCTGCCAGTTCTTCGGGCGAGAGCTGAGAGTGCGTGGTGGTGTAGGGATGGATGACCAGGCTTTTCACGTCTGCCACATTGGCCAAGAGCGAGAAGACCTGCAAACGGTCGATAAACTGCCAAGCCTCATCCTGTCCGCCCCGAATCTCGAAGGTGAAGATGCTGCCACCACCCTGGGGGAAGTATTTGTTGTAGAGCTTATGGTCGGGATGCGACTCCAGTGCAGGATGGTTCACACGTGCCACACGGGGATGTCCAGCGAGGAAGGCCACAACCTTTAGGGCGTTCTCGACGTGCCGCTCCACGCGCAGACTCAGCGTCTCCAGGCCCTGCAAGAGAATCCACGCATTGAAGGGCGAAATGGCAGCACCCGTATCGCGCAGGATGACGGCACGGATGCGCGTCACAAAAGCCGCAGGTCCGGCCACATCGGCAAATACGGCTCCGTGATACGAAGGGTCGGGCTTGGCCAAGGTGGGGAACTTGTCGGGCTGGGCCTTCCAGTCGAATCGTCCGCCATCCACAATGACACCACCCAAAGACGAACCATGTCCGCCCAGGAACTTCGTTGCAGAGTGTACCACGATGTCTGCCCCGTGCTCCAGCGGACGAATCAGGTAAGGTGTGCCAAAGGTGTTATCCACAATCAGGGGCAGACCGTGGCGATGAGCCACCCGGGCCACACCCTCGATGTCGAGTACGTCGGAGTTGGGATTGCCAAACGTTTCGGCATAGATGGCCTTCGTATTGGGCTGGATGGCAGCCTCCAGGGCATCCAGGTCGTTGACATTGACGATGGTGTTCGTCACGCCCTGGGTGGTTAGCGTGTGTGTAATCAGGTTATACGATCCGCCATACAGATTGTCGGCTGCCACGATGTGGTCGCCCGCCTGAGCAATGTTCTGCAGGGCATAGGTGACGGCGGCTGCACCGGAGGCCACGGCCAATCCGGCAACGCCCCCCTCCAGGGCTGCCACGCGGTCCTCAAACACACCCTGCGTGGAGTTGGTCAAGCGACCATAGATGTTGCCGGCATCGCGCAGGCCGAATCGGTCGGCAGCATGCTGCGAATTGCGGAACACGTAGCTGGTGGTCTGGTAGATGGGCACGGCGCGCGCATCAGTTGCGGGGTCGGGCTGCTCTTGTCCTACATGCAATTGGAGAGTCTCGAATCGGTAGTTTCTTTTCTGTGCCATAATGAATAGTATTTATTGATTAAACGATTTATCATTGATTTTGCACTGCAAAGTTACGTACTTTTAGAGATACGTTCCAAATCTTTTGCATTATTCGGAAAATATCACTAACTTTGCCAAATCAATGATATATTTATTCCATCACGGACCATTAAAACCACCTCAAACAGAATAATATTCTATGGACACGCTGGATAAGACTGATTTACAGATACTTCGCACCCTGCAGCGCAATGCTAAGCTGAC
>CAMOUQ010000094.1 GCA_946626595.1 uncultured Prevotellaceae bacterium
GGGAGTAGCCCTTCTGCTCGGAGATGTCCTTGACGGCATTGTAGATTTCGTCCTGGATGGGAGTCATCAGGCTCTCGCGCTTCTTGAAGAGCTCGCCGTCGGGTCCGAAGTACTTGCGCTTCAGTTCGCTGGCCTCTTTCTCTTTGGCTACGATGGCCTCTTCCTTCTTGGTCTTCTGCTCCTCGGAGAGGAAGACGGCTTCGTTCTGGTAGTCCTTGTAGAGCTTCTGGGCCTCCGACTGGAGGGCGTCTACCTCGGCCTGCCACTTCTTCGAAACCTGATTGAGCTGTTCGTTGGCACGCTCGTAGGCCGGAATGTTCTTCAGGATGTACTCCATGTCGACGAGGGCAAACTTCTGTGCCTGGGCTGTAGCGGCACCCAGTGCCACCATCAGCATGATGAATAATCGTTTCATAGTATTCTTAATTGTCAATTCGTTCCTTTTAATTTTTCTTGATTCTTATTAATCCTTAATTCTTCTCTCTTAATTCTTAATTTAACCTGTTAGAACTCCTGTCCCAAGACGAAGTGGAACTGGCTGCCGCCGTATTGCTTGCTGCCGTTCACCTTGTCGAAGCCGTATGCCCAGTCGATACCCAGCAGACCCACCATGGGCAGGATGATGCGGACGCCGACACCGGCCGAGCGCTTCATGTCGAGGGGATTGAACTTGCGGATGTTGTTCCATGCATTACCGCCTTCGACGAAGGTCAGGGCATAGATGTTGGCCGAGTTGCCCAGCATCAGGGGATAGCGCAGCTCCAGCGTGAAGCGGTCGTAGGCATAGCCGTAGCGCTGCCACTGGGTGATGGAGCCGTTGTCATAGCCGCGCAGACCGATGGTCTCGGTGGCATAGTTGGTGGAGTAGCCCGACATGCCGTCGCCGCCCATGTAGAAGGTCTCGAAGGGGCTACGCTTGTTCTTGTTGTAGTGGCCCAGGATACCGAACTCCACGCGGGTCATCAGCACCAGGCACTTGCTGCCGCGCGTCAGGGCCGTGAAGGTGCGGGCCTTGAACTTCCACTTGTGATACTCTATCCAGCGGTATTTGTCTTGCAGTTCGCGCTCGAAGGTCACCGAGTTGCTGTTTGTGGCCAGGTTGGCAAAGTCCTTGTTCTCGAACAGACTCATGGGCGGAGTCAGCGACAGCGAGAGCAGGAATTCACTGCCGCTGCTGGGGAATATCGGGTTGTTGGTGGACGAGCGGGAGAGCGACAGGGTCAGAGCCAGCGAGTTACAGTTGCCGTTGGGGATGTAGAAGTATTGCCATTCCTTCAGCATGTAGCGGGTGTAGCCCAGTTCGGCCATAAACTGGAAGTAGTCGTCGGGCCACGACAGGCGCTTACCCCAACCCATGGAGACGCCCAGAATCTTGATGTACTTGTCGGGGTCGTAGAAGTTCTCGTAGTAGTTGGAGCCGTAACCTCCGTAGCCATAGCCATAGCCTCCGTAGCCGTAGCCCATGTAGCTGTTCATGTAGTTGTTGTAGGCTGCCGAGTTCCAGTAGCGGTCGCTGATGTCGGTTTGCTTGGAGAAGTAGGCACTGACGGAGAATGTGTTGGGTCGCTTGCCGCCGAACCATGGGTTCATGTACGAAGCGCTGTAGGCCTGGTAGTAGCGGCCGTTGGTCTGTCCGCTGATGCTGAACGACTCGCCGTTGCCCTGGGGCATCACGCCGCGGCGGATGCCATTCTTCTTGAACAGGTTGGCCATGCAGAAGTTGTTAAACTTCAGGCCTATCTTTCCGATAACGCCCGTTTGTCCGTAACCGAGAGAGAACTCGATTTGGTCGTTCGACTTCGGGGTCAGTCCCCATGTCATGTCCACCGTGCTGTTCTCGGTGTTGGGCTCTACCTTGGGGTCGATGGCCTCGGGGTCGAAGAAGCCCATAGAGGCAATTTCGCGGTAGGAGCGCTCCATGGCCTTCCTCGAGAACAGGTCGCCGGGCTTGTTACGGAGTTCGCGGCGGACGACATTCTCGTACACGCGGTCGTTACCATTAATGCGCATGTGACTGATGTGCGCCTGCGTGCCCTCGAAGATGCGCATCTCCAGGTCGACGGAGTCGCCCACGATGTTGGTCTCCACGGGGTCGAGCTGATAGAAGACGTATCCGTTGTTGTAGTAAAGGTTGCCGATGGCGTCTTCGTCGCCCGACAGTCGGTCGTTCAGCAACTTCTGGTCGTAGACGTCGCCCTTCTTCATGCGGAGCAAACGGTTCAGGTCGTCGGTCTTGTACAGGGTGTTGCCCACCCATTCCACGTTGCGCAGGTAGTATTTCTGACCTTCTTCGACGTCGATGTACACGTCTACGCTGCTGTCGTCGAAGGGCACTACGCTGTCTGCCACGATGATGGCATCGCGGTAGCCCAGTTGGGCATACTTGCTGATGAGGTTGTCTTTGGCCTCCTTGTACTTCTTGTCCACGAACTTCTTCGAGCGGAACCAGCTGCCTATGTTGTGGCGTTCGTGTATGGTCTTCAGCACGCCCTTGGAGATGAGCGTACCCTTGATTTTCTTCTCCGGGAGGTTGTTGTTGCCGGTGATGTAGATGTGGTTGACCTTCACCTTGTCCTTCTTCAGGATGTTCACGTCCAGGATGACACGTCCGGGCTTGGAGGGGTCGTCGCGCTGCACAATGTTGATTTCGGCATTCTTGTAGCCCTTCTCGTCGAAGTATTTCTTACCCAGTGTGACGGCCCGGGGAATGGTGTTGGGCGTTATCTGGTTCTCCTGTATCAGACCCAGTTTCTTCTCCAGGTCCTCGCGTTCGCTCTTTTTCACGCCCGAGTATTTGATTTCGGAGATGCGGGGGTGGGGAGTCAGTTGGATGTGGAGATAGGCCGAATCGTGAACTACGCTGTCCAATCTGATGGATACATTGCCGAAAAGTCCCTGACGCCAGTATCGGCGCACGGCCTTGGTCACTTGTTCGCCTGGGATGGTTATTTTCTGGCCCACCTGGAGTCCGGACAGGCCTATCAGCAGATAGTCGTCGTAGTTGGGAGCACCGCCGACAGTGATGTTCTTCAGAATGTATTCGCGTGGCGTGCGGCCGTAGTCGACCACGGGGTCCAGGTCTTTGCTCAGGCTCTGCGCTGACAGGGGCAAGACCGTTGCCAGCAGTAGTAGCAGTGTTAGATATCGTTGCTTCATTCAGTGTCTAATCAACTTTCAACTTTCTTTTCCTCCTCCACCTGGTCGCCGGTCTTGCCAAATCGGCGCTGACGGCCTTGGAAGTCGAGTATGGCCTGATGCAGATCCTCCTCGTGGAAGTCGGGCCAGAATTTATTGGTGAAATATAGTTCGGTGTAAGCGGCTTGCCAGAGCAGGTAGTTGCTGATGCGCAGTTCTCCGCCTGTGCGTATGAGCAGGTCGGGGTCGGGCATGAAGTTGGTCTGCAGGTGCTCGTTGATGGTCTGCTCCGTGATATCTTCGGGCTGCAGTCGGCCTTCCTTCACTTCCTGGGCCATGTGGCGCATGGTTTCGGTCAGTTCCCATCGCGAAGAATAGCTCAGTGCCACAACCATCGTCATGCGGGTGTTGTTGGCGGTGTGGTCGATGCAGGCCTGCACGCGCTCCTGAACCTTGGGAGGGAGTTTGGTGAACTCACCGATGGTGATCAGTCGCACGTTGTTCTTCATGAAGGTTTCTTCCTCCAGATGGTCGATGAGCAACGTCATCAGAGCCTCGATTTCCGAAGTGGGGCGATTCCAGTTTTCGGTGGAGAATGCATAGAGGGTCAGGAATTTGATGCCCAGTCGGGTGGCTTCGGCCGTGATTTCCTTCACGCGTTCCACGCCCTCGCCATGACCTGCTGTGCGAGGCAGTCCCTTTGCTTTTGCCCATCTTCCGTTGCCGTCCATGATGATGGCCACGTGCTTCGGCATTCGCTCTTTGTCTATTTGCTCCAATAGTGTCATATCTTTGTCTTTTATCGTTAATTCAATTCCTAATCCCTAATCCCTAATCTCTAATTCCTCACCCCCCTAATCATTATTATGGCAAGTCTTACATTTTGCCATGATGTCGTAGGTGAGGAACAGCATCAGGAATGAATAGCAATCCTTGTTCTTCAGTCCCGAGCTCTGAATGGCATAGGGGTGGTCGAGCTGTTTCCATGCCTTGCTTGTGTCCAAGGCATCGCTGGTGGTGAATCGGAAAGTCCATTCGGCTCCGATGTTCAGGCGCTTCTTCAGCTTGTACTTCACACCCACGCCGATGGGGCAGTTCAGCGCAGCGTTGAGGCCGGCACCGCCGCCGGTGACCAGGGTCAGTCCGATGCCCGCAACGGCATAGGGCGTGATGCGGCTGTTGCCTTTGTAGGCTTCGCCCATGCTGTAGCCCCAGAAGTTGAACTCGAACTGGGCGCCGAGGTCGATAACGTTGCGTTTGAAGTTGAAGCTCACGGGCACACCTCCCTCTGGGGTCTGACTGCCGGCGTTCGTGGGGATGTAGTAGCCCTTTGTGTTTCCTCTCAGGTGTCCCATGGCCAGGTCGGCCTTCAGGGCCATTCGGGGATTGAACATCCGTCGCACGAGGAAACCGCCCATGACGCTCGAGTGGTCGAAGGGAGTCTTGTTGGCATCGCCCAGGTAAAAGTCCAGACCCGCGCCGCCGCCTATCTCCATCTGATATTCCTCGTCGTCCTGTGCCCTTCCGGTGAAGGCCACAAGCACGCATGCAAGTATGATAATCAGTCGCTTCAAGGGGTTCCTATTTTTCAATCTCTATTCTCTAATCTCTAATCCCTACTCTCTAATCCCTAATCCTTAATCTCTGTCGCTGCGCAGAAAGCCCAGGCGGTTGATACGTCCGCGCCAAACGTTGCTGTCGATGATGAGCCACAGGTATTGGTCATCATCTACGGTGGCGGAGATGTATTGTGCCATCTGTGCCTGCGTGCGCAGTTCCGAGTCGACGTTCATGTCGTTGTTGATGTAGGTTTTCCACGTTACGCCGTTGTCGCTGCTGTGGAATATGCTGTCCATGGCCTCATATCGTCCGTCGCGACTGCGGCCGCCCAGGGCCTGCAGACCATTGTCGTAGCGCACGATGTTCAGGTTCTTTAGCATCGGGCAGCGGTACTTGTCCGTCTGGTTGGGTGTGTAGTAAATCCATTTTTCCATTCCTTCCTCGCCGTCGTCCCACGTTTTGCTCCAGATGGTGGCCGTCGGGTCGGTGGCATTGCGGCTGCCTATCAGCATCAGGCGCTGTTGCCTGTTGGAAATGCGGTAGTATACGCTGTTCAGCTCGCCTGTGGGCAGGTTGGCCTTGTCGTCGTCGCAGGCCTCTTCCACCCATCCGAGGGAGGAGCTACTGTAGATGCCTCCGTTGGCCATAGCGTAGAGCCGGTCGGGCGATGCTGCCACCAATACGAGTCCGTCCATCTTGTCGTCGGCCGTGGGGGTCCATGTCATGCCGTCGGTACTGGTGATGACGATACCTGTCGTGGTGCTCATGAACAGTTTACCATCCATGTTCTGTAGGGTAGAGGGGACAGCGTTCTCGGCCCCTGTGGTCGGGTGGGTTGTCCAGTCGCCCGCGAGTGTGGCGGGCCGTTCGGCAAGGATGGTGGCTCCGGCGGCATTCTTGCCGATGACCATCAACTTGTCGTTGCATATCGTTGCGCGTCGCTCGGCAACACCGTCCAGGGCGCTCGTTTGGGGCAATGCGTTCCATTGGGTGCTGTCGCTGCGCTGCTGGTGGACGTTGATTTTCAACGTGTAGATGCGGCTCGACAGACCCGTGGCCGAAAGCACGAGGAAGTGGAGGGGCTGGCTCAGGTCGAGCGAGTCCTTGCTGCTGTATGTCGTCCACGTGGTGTCCTCGTCCTCGGCCAGTTTGGCCTTGCGCCAGAAGAGAGCGCCGTCGAACTTCACGGTCGTCAGCACCTTGTCCAGACGGGTACGTGCGGGCAGCGAGTCGAGATTCTCGATGGTTTGTTCCAGCTGGTTGATGGTCAGCGGGAAGGATGCACCGGAGAAGCTTGTCGTGTAGATGCTGTCCATGCCTGCCACTGTCTTCAGGTACATGGAACGTTTGAGCTGTCCCAAAGTGAAACTGGTGATGATACAGTTCTCGCTGGCTTCCACTTCATTGTCGTCGTCCTTAGAACATGAGGTGAGCAGGTATGGCACAAACAATGTTGCCAATAGTGTGTAGATATATTTCTTCATGTGTATATGTACGCGCGTTCGTTTTCGGCCTACAAAAGTACGACATTTTTTCCGTTCGGCGAAACGTAACTTGCTTTTAGAGCGATAAATTAAGAATTTTTATAGATATATGCGACTGTATGGCCCCCAATTAACAGTTTTTCGCCCATTTTGCCCGATACCTGTGGCGCCGGAATGCCATCTCCGAGCGTCAGCGGCGAAGTCTCGATGCGTGCTTCGTCCCACAGTCCCTGATTGATGAAGCCCTGCAGCGTCTGTGTGCCGCCTTCCACCATCAGGGTCTGTACGCCCTTTTCGTAAAGGAGGTTCATCAGAGGGTGTAGGTCAGTGGTTTCTATGTCTATCATGTCACTGCCTACCGAACAGCCTTTGCTGCTCAGCACGATGGGCAGCGGGTCCGAGCCCACCCAGTGGCGGACATTCAGGCCGGGATGGTCCAGTTCCCATGTCCGGCGCCCTACCAGTATGGCATTGTTCAAGGCGCGCAGCCGATGCACCAAGGCTTGTGTGACAGGCGACGAGAGGCGTGCGGCCGGTTGCTCGTCGCTCTGCCGCTTGCGGTCGAGGAGTCCGTCCTTGCTCTGGGCCCATTTCAGGGTGATGTAGGGTCGGTGCTGGGTGTGGAAGGTGATGAACCGGCGGTTCAGCCAAAGGCATTCTTCCTCGAGCACTCCTGTTCGCACCTCGATGCCCGCCTCGCGCAACATGTCTATGCCGCGTCCGTCCACTTTCGGGAAGGGGTCGCGACAGCCCACCACCACGGTCGGGATGCCCGTGTCGATAATCAGCTGGGCGCACGGTGGTGTTTTCCCATAGTGTGCACAGGGTTCCAGGCTCACGTAGATGGTGCTTTGTCGCAACAAATCCTTGTCGCGGACCGAGCGTATGGCGTTCACCTCGGCATGTGCTTCGCCGCAACGCTGGTGGTAACCTTCGCCGATGATGCGCCCCTGGCACACCACCACCGCCCCCACCATGGGGTTGGGAGCAGCCCCCTCGCGACCGCATCGTGCCAATTGCAGGCAGCGTCGCATATACTGTTCGTCTATTTTGCGCTGTTCCACGGAATAATTCTTAATTCTTAATCCTTAATTCTTAATTTTTAGCTACCTTTGCAGCATGAAACTCTATCGTCAGATGGTCGACGACCTCACTCGGATGTATCCCGAGGGCGAGGCACGTGCGCTGGTCCGCCGTATGTTTGAGGACGGCTTCGGGCTCAGTCAAACCGATGTTTTGCTCGGCAAAGATAGTGAATTATCGGCAGATGACATCGTAAAAGCCAAGGAAATTGTCAATCGCCTGCTACATCACGAACCCATCCAATACATTCTTGGTTCCACCCTCTTTTGCGGACATCGTTTTCTGGTTGGTCGCGGTGCCCTCATTCCGCGCCCCGAAACCGCAGAACTGGTGGAGCGGGCATGCAGCTATGCCACGGCCGATTTCTCCGGAGCCATACTCGACATCGGTACGGGCACCGGTTGCATAGCGCTGTCTTTGGCATTGGCACTGCCCGGGGCCCGGGTGACGGCCTGGGACGTCAGTCCGGAGGCCCTTGCCGTTGCTCGCCGAAATGCCGATTTGTATCCCGAGGCCGGAGTCGTGCTGGAACAGACCGACATCCTTGCTCCCCCGGCTGACGACCGCCTTTGGCAAATCATCATCAGCAATCCGCCCTATGTGCGGCAAAGCGAGGCTTGCCAGATGGAACAAAATGTGCTTCAGCACGAGCCCCACCAGGCATTGTTTGTGCCCGACGACGACCCGTTGCGCTTCTATCGGGCCATCGGTTGCTACGCCCTGTCACATCTTGCCGATGGCGGTAGACTTTTCCTGGAAATAAATCAAGCCTTAGGTGCAGAAACGTCCCATTTAATCGAAAAGTTGGGCTTTTGCGATGTGCGTGTCGAGACCGATTCGTTCGGTTGCGACCGCTTCGTCGTGGCCACTCGCAACCATTAAAAACTTTACACCTATTTTACACCT
>CAMOUQ010000095.1 GCA_946626595.1 uncultured Prevotellaceae bacterium
AGTAGAACTCGATTACTCGCCCAAAGGGCGACTGAATTTTTATTTTGACACACCCTCTTCCATAAAGCCTATAATCAAAGACTGAAGTTGAAGCGGGTTCCGGCCAATACCCAGATACCCGGCTGTCGCACGTTGCCAAGGTCGTAGTAGCGATGGTTGGTGATGTTGCTACCCTTGACGTAGGCCATCCAGTGGCGTTCGGTCCACTGCAGTTTCAGGTCCAGCGTGGCATACGGACGGTAGGAGACGAGCGTCCCCGTGGAAGTGCCGCGCAGATAACCGGTATTGGGGTCGGTGTAGGTGCCCTCGTATTGGATGTATTCGCCCATGCGGTCCTGCCAGCGAAGGCTCCATGTGGCCGTCAGTCGGGCCACTATCTTGTGGTGGAGCGTGGCCGTCAGTTTGTGGCGCAGATACTCCAGTGCATAGTTTGACCTGTAGATTTGCTGGTCATCGCGACGGTTCTGGTGGATGTATGTATAACCTACTGATAACGAGCGAAGGAAGATGTCGCGGTTGCAGAGTTGCGTGAAGTCAATCTTTCCCTCTACTTGCACCCCCATGTTGTCCAGTTCGAAGGAAGTGCTGTGGTAGGTGTCGCTGCTGTTGTACATCACCCAGTCGATCATATTGTGTCCGCGATTGTAGAAGGCTCGCAGCGTGGCACGGACGCCTGTGTTGGTGTATTGTGTGCCCAGCTGCATCGAGTGGTTTACCTCCGGTTTCAGTCCCGTGTTGCCGTTCAGCGTGGGCGATTTGTAATACAGGTCAGTGAAGGTGGGCAACCGGAATCCCTTGCTGTAAGATGCGTAGAGTTTCCAGTTTGTGGCCGGACGGTAAGCCACGTCGACGCCGGGATAGAGGCGGAAGCGATGGTCCACCGATGTGTTCATGTTGGCAATGAGGCCGGCCGACAGCGTCCAGCGGTCGAGCAGGATGTTGTGCTCCAGGTTGTAGCTGACGTTCGTGCGGTTGTCTTTGTGGTTGTATTGGACAGACTTGTCTCCGCGCACGCCGACGTATTCCGCAGCGTCCATGGGGCGCCCCAGGTTGGTGGACAGTATGCCCTCGTTCCTGACCTCTGTGCCGATGGCCGTCTTACCGCCCAGCCAGTGGAAGTAGCCGCCCAGGCGCATGCCGTAGACGTTTGTCATGTGGAAGTTCTCTCCGAAGCGTTCGCCGCGCACCAGTTCGAAGTTGTCGTACCAGCGGTTCCAGTAGACTTGCGGCGTGAAGTGGAAGCGTCCTTTCGTCTCTGCCCCCACGCTGGCCATGTAGTGCTCGTTGCGCTCGAACTGGTCGGGGTAGGCTGCCGAATAGAACGTGTTGGCCCCGTAGGCCTTTTTAGACAGACCGAACTGCCACGTGAGGTCAAACGTCTGGTGGCGATAGTCGCCCTGATAGTAGAGTTGTCCGCGACTCCAGTCGTCGTTGGTTGTGCCGCCTCGCGAGCGTCCGCCGCCTCCGCTCAGTCGGTTGCTCACCCGGCCGAATGTCAGGGCCACCCGTCCGTCGCCCTGCACGGTTCCGTACATGCCGGCCTCCAGTCCGCCGCTTACGTTCTTGCCGGTGTCCCGGCGCGTGACGATGTTGATGCATCCGCCGAAGGCCGAACCTCCGTAGACACGGCTGTCGGCACCCGCCAAAACCTCAATGCGTTCGATGTCGTCGAGGGCTACGGGCAGGTCCATTGCCAAGTGTCCGGTCTGTGGGTTGCTGATGTTGGCACCGTTGAGGAGGATGGTGATTTGGTCAAAAGTGCCTCCGTCGATGCTGATGTCCGTCTGGATACCAAAGCCTCCGCGCTGACGGACATCGACGCCCGAGGCTAATTTCAACAGGTCGTTGGTACTCTGCACCCCCGCCGCCTCGATGTCCTGGCGCGAGAGCACACTTACGATACGTGCCGACTGCAGTTGCGTCAGCGGAGCCAATGTCCCGGTGACCTGGACTTCATCCAGCGTCAGCGTGTCGCCTTCAGTTTCCTGGCTGGCCATGCTGCGCGTCTCGGCTTCGACGGGAGTGACTGTGCCCAGTGTGGCCACAGACAGCACGCCGATGCGAACCAGACGTCCCATGCTGGCAAAGGCGCTGTACCCCTTGTTGGAGTACTGCTTCCAGGTGACGACCTTGCGGCTCAGTGTTTGTTGTTTGTGCATAAAATGAATAAATTAAATTAGATAATCGACCGCACCATTGCGGTTTCAGGGCGCGAAGATACTAAAATTCGGGCGAAAAACCAAATGTTGCTGGGTTATCTTTACGCGAAGCATCGGCTCATGCAACGCGAAGCATCGCCTCCTGCAACCCGTACCTTTGCCTCATGCAACGGGTTCCTTCGGCTCGTCCTTCGTATTCCCTAGCCTCGTCCCACGCATGGGACGGGCCTGTCCCACGTATGGGACGCCTCAGTCCCACGTATGGGACAAACGTGGGACACACCTCGCCCGAAGGCCCCATCCATTATGTGTCTGCCCCTGTCCGCAGGGGCGATATCGTCACTTTTGCACCCCATCGTCATCGATATCGTCACTCAATTAATCAGTTATGAATAAGCTTATTAGATGCAAATCGTGACGATGTGCTGATATTTTTAGGAAAAATCCTTAAGCGTGCGCGCGAAAGCGTAATCCTATTCAGTATTCAAATCAGTTCATAACGAAAAAACGGTCGGCCTATGTTGCTGACTCGAATTTTTTTATTAACTTTGTCTTCGATAATCCATTATTTACCCTTTGCCTATGAAGCGCCTTGCCTTATTCCTCATCATTTCATGTTCTCAAATCTTCGTTGCCGCCCATGCCCAGACGCGCTACGATTATTCGAAAATACAGATGGAACGGCTCGACCGCGGAGTAGTGGCCGTCCGTGCTACGTCGGACAGCGTCCTGCTCTCGTGGCGCTATCTGAGTCAGGACCCTGCGGACGTGGAGTTCGACATCCTGCGCAACGGCAAGCGGGTGGGGCATGTGGGCAACCGACAGAGCACCACCTTCATGGACTGTAACCCTTCGGCTCGGAGCGCCAAGTACGAGGTGCGCACCATCGTGAATGGTAAGGTGCGGGAGAAGTCGACATACATCCTGCCCGAGAATGCTCCGACGGGGTATCTCGACATTCCCATAAGCCGACCTGTGGGATTCCGCGACGTGGACGGTCGCGAAGTGCGCTATACGGCCAGCGATGCCACGGTGGCCGACCTGGACGGCGACGGACAGTTGGAAATCATCCTGAAGTGGGACCCTTCGAACTCGAAGGACAATTCGCAGTCGGGCTTCACCAACAATACTTTCCTCGATGCCTATAAGTTGATCAATGGCAAGACGGCAGGCAGCAAGCGTCTTTGGCGAATCGACCTCGGCCGGAACATCCGTTCGGGCGCCCACTACACCCAGTTCATGGTGTACGACCTCGACGGCGACGGACGTGCCGAACTGGTGTGCAAGACGGGCGACGGAACCGTTGACGGCAAGGGTACGGTCATTGGCGACCCCACGGCCAACCATGTGCGCCAGCTGGACAACGGCGAATATCATGCCAACGGCAATCCGGGTGAGCAGTTCAGAGGTCCCGGATGGCCCAATATGCCCAGGCGGACGGCTCGCGGCGGATTCATCTTCAAAGGCCCCGAATATCTGACTGTCTTCGAGGGCACGACGGGGCGCGCCATCCACACAGTTGACTATGTACCCGAACGGGGCGAACTGAAGGATTGGGGCGACAACTATGCCAATCGCAGCGAACGCTACCT
The DNA here is from genome assembly GCA_946626595.1 of uncultured Prevotellaceae bacterium. Lineage (GTDB taxonomy): Bacteria > Bacteroidota > Bacteroidia > Bacteroidales > Bacteroidaceae > Physcousia. The sequence goes on from CAMOUQ010000095.1 coordinate 3,752, forward strand.
GGCCTGCGTGGCCTATCTGGACGGTGTCCGTCCTTCGGTGGTGATGTGCCGCGGCTACTACACTCGCACAGTGCTGGCGGCATGGGACTTCGATGGCCGCGAACTGAAGCAACGATGGGTCTTCGACTCTAATCAGATGGGCCGGAGATATGCCGGACAGGGCAATCACAATCTGCGCGTGGCTGATGTGGACGGCGATGGTCGCGACGAGATTACCTACGGTTCGATGGCTGTGGACGACGACGGCAAGGGACTCTACACCACGGGCTTCGGTCACGGCGATGCCATGCATGTGACCAGCTTCTTCCCGCTCGACGACCGCCTGCAGGTGTGGGATTGCCACGAAAATATGCGCGACGGCAGCGACTTCCGCGATGCAGCTACAGGACGGGTCATCTTCCAACTGCCTGACAAAACTGATGTGGGGCGCTGCATGGCGGCCGATGTCGACCCCACGAATCCTGGTCTGGAGATGTGGAGCAGTCGCAGTGCCGGCCTTCGCAACATTCGCGGCGAGGTAGTGGACAGCGTGGCACGCATCCCCATCAACATGGCTGTTTGGTGGGACGGCGACCTGCTGCGCGAAATGCTCGACCACGAAACCGTGTCGAAATACATTCCCCAGGAGCACAGATGCCAGCCCTTGCTGAAGATGGACGACTGCCAGTTTAACAACGGGTCGAAGAGCAACCCTTGTCTGGCTGCCGACATCCTGGGCGACTGGCGTGAGGAAGTGCTGGTGCGCACGCGCGACAACGAGCACTTGCGTCTCTACGTCAGCACCTTGCCTACGGCCTATCGTTTCCACACCTTCCTGCAAGAGCCCGTCTACCGCCACTCTGTCACCACACAGAATGTGGCCTACAACCAGCCCACCAACGTCGGCTTCTATTTCGGTGCAGAACTGGAGGGCAGCGGTCGCGTGTTCCGCGGATGGACATTTGACAAAAGATGATTCACGAACCACGAATTTCACGAATTACACGAAATACTAATTTCACGAATTAAAATAGATAATAATAAATAAGAAGATGAAAAGAATTGCATTACTGAGTTTACTATTCGTTGCTTCCGGAGCGAATGCAGAGAGAATCCTTTCGCCAGACGGGCTGACGTATGTCGACGTCACAGTTGAGGATGGTAAGGCCATGTACACGGCCGGCTATCGTAAGGTAGTGAAGAAAGATACGGTGGATGTGGAGATGCTGGAGGCGTCGCCGCTGGGACTCTACACCAATGTGGCCGACTTCACACGACACCTGGTGCTGACCACCACCAAGGGGGCCAACATCCACAACGACTACCGCATGTGGCAATCCAAGCAGAGCCATGTGGTGAACGACTACACACAGCGATGCTTCACACTGCAGACGCCACAAAAGAAGACCTTCACCATCGAGTTCCGTGTGGGTAACGGCAATGTGGCCTATCGCTACCTCATACCCATGCAGGGCGAGACGGCTGCCATCGTGGTGACCGGCGAGGCTTCGGGCTTCGACCTCCCCGCCGGCACGACGACCTTCCTCTCTCCGCAGAGTTCGTCCATGATTGGCTGGAAGCGTACCAAACCCTCTTATGAAGAGGAATATACGCCCGACGAACCCATCGGCACGCCTTCGCGATATGGTCAGGGCTACACCTTCCCCTGCCTGTTCCATGTCGGAGAACGCGGATGGCTGCAGATTAGCGAGACAGGGCTCGACGGCCGCTATTGCGGTACGCACCTCTCTGACGCCACCAGCGACGGTCGCTACTTGATTGCCTTCCCCATGGAGGGCGAGAACAATGGATTCGGTTCCACTGGTGCACAGTTCGGACTGCCCGGACAGACCCCGTGGCGCACCATCACGTTGGGCCAGACACTGAAACCCATCGTGGAAAGCACCGTCACGTGGGACGTTGTGGAACAGCTCTACGAACCAAACTTTACGTACAAAGGCGGACGCAGCACATGGTCGTGGATCATCTGGCAGGACGCCAGCATCGTGTACGACGATCAGGTGAAGTTCATCGACCTGGCTGCGGCTCTCGGTTGGGAATACTGCCTCATCGACGGCGGTTGGGAGACCAATATCGGTCGCGAACGCATGGAAAAACTCTTTGCCTATGCGCTCGGCAAGGGCGTTCATCCCTTTGTCTGGTACAACTCCAACGGCGGATGGAACGATGCTCCCCAGTGTGCCAAGCAGCGCATGTACAGCCCCATCGTGAGGAAGAAGGAAATGAAATGGCTGCACGAGCACGGCGTGAAGGGCATCAAGGTTGACTTCTTCGCTGGTGACAAGCAGGAGACCATCAAACTCTACGAACAGATACTCAGCGACGCCAACGACTACGACATACAGGTCATCTTCCACGGCTGCACGTTGCCCCGCGGATGGGAACGCATGTATCCAAACTACGTCAGCAGCGAAGCCGTATTGGCATCGGAGAATCTCGTCTTCAACCAGCACTTCGACGACATGGAAGGCTTCAATGCCACGCTGCATCCCTTCTGTCGCAATGCTGTCGGCTCGATGGAGTTTGGCGGCACCGTCCTGCAGCAAAGGCTCAACAGGGGGAACAATGGTGGTACCACTCGCCGCGTTTCCGATGTCTTCGAACTGGGCACGGCCATTGCCTTCCAGTCGTCCGTTCAGAACTTTGCCCTCACGCCCATGAATCTCGACCCGAAGGTGACGCCTTCGTTCGAAATCGACTTCATGCGGCAGGTGCCCACCCTGTGGGACGAAACCTGCTTCGTCGATGGCTATCCCGGCAAGTACATCGTTCTGGCACGCCGCAGTGGCGACCGTTGGTATGTATGTGCCCTGAATGGTCAGAAGCAGCCCCTTGATGTCAACGTGGCACTGCCCATGCTGGCAGGCAAGCAGGTGACCCAGCTCAGCGATGGCACAGACGGCAAGTCGCCCAGTGCCCGACAGGTCACCCTCGACAAGCGCGGCACTCTGCGCGCCACCATTCCTGCCGAGTGCGCCATTGTCCTTTATTGAAATATGTATAGAATGAACATACAAGAATTGCTAAATAAGACCGACCGGTTCGCGGCCAATGCCGGATGCCAAATCACAGAGGTAGACACGCAGCATGCTGTGGCCGAGATGACGGTTTCAAACGACCACCTGAACGGTGGGAACGTCTGCCAGGGTGGGGCACTCTTCACCCTGGCAGACCTGGCCATCGCGGCCCTCATGAACAGTCAGGGGCAACTGACCTTCGGCATCAACAACAGCATCATGTTTGTCTCCAGTGCTCAATTGGGCGACAAACTTCGGGCTGAGGCCGTATTCGTCTCCGATCATCGAAAGATTCCCGCCGTAGAAGTTCAGGTCACCAACCAGGAAGGTCGCCTCATCTGCCACGTCACTGGCATGGGGTACAGAAAGACCATTCCACTGCCGACAGAGTAGGGGATAAAGCCCCAATTCGAGACCGAATCCCCTCTATTAGCCCAAAAAGTTAAGATTATTCGAAAAAAGTTAGGGAAAAGTTTGGCAGGTTCAAAGAAAAGTTATACCTTTGCATCGCATTTGAGAAAACAACCCTCGAAGAAGCGCATCGGAGGATGCAAGAAAGGAAGTTTGGGTGAGTGGCTGAAACCACCAGTTTGCTAAACTGACGTGCGGGTTACCGTACCGGGGGTTCGAATCCCCCAGCTTCCGCAAGGGTGTCTGAAGCTCAGGTGCACACTTGGCGCTTTCGTCTAGCGGCTAGGACACATGCCTCTCACGCATGGAACACGGGTTCGATTCCCGTAGGCGCTACAAAAAAGAGATAGAAGACAGGCTTCTATCTCTTTTTTTTATTCTTTGTTATTATTCCACATCTTTACCGAAGGGCGAAAACGCCAACTTGGCCAGGCGGAAGTGCATCTTCCCGAAAGGAATGCCTATGATTGTAATACATAGAACAATGCCATAGAGCAGATGTGTAAGGAATATCCAGATTCCTCCCACAAAGAACCAAAGCACGTTCATAAAGAGACTCAGACACCCCGGTTCCGACTCCTTCCATTTCACCTTCGAACCAAACGGCCAGATGGCGAGGATTCCCAGTTTCAGACTTTGCAATCCGAAAGGAATGCCTATAATCGTAATCATCAGGACGAAACTCGCCACAAAATACTCCAAGGCTATATGAAGCCCTCCAAAGATAAGCCAAATGATGTTACCTAAGAATTTCATACTTTTTATTCTTTGTTATTGTTCACTTCTGTCTCACAAGTTCGATAGCTTCCTTTCCGGTAAGGTGCTCGATGTCCATTCGGATGACAACCATGCGTGAAAGGCCCTTTTCGATTTCCGCCTGAAGGGCTTCCTCCTGGTTGGGATTGTATTTGCGGCCCAGCAGTTGCCGTTTTCTTCTCATTTCCCTGAATTCCATGAT
>CAMOUQ010000096.1 GCA_946626595.1 uncultured Prevotellaceae bacterium
GCTGGTGGGACATGATGGCCGACATCATGGAGGTGAACCCCGACAACTCGCCGGTGACCATCCCCCTGCCCGAACTGTTCCACATGGACTGATTCGCATAAGCAAAAACAAAAAAGCCCCGGAAGCATCGCGCTTCCGGGGCTTTTTTGTTTGTAACAGGTTGTGATTACTTAACCACGACCTTCTTGCCATTGATGATGTACAGACCCTTGACGGCCTTCTGTACGCGCTGGCCGTTGAGGTTGTAGATACCTGTGTGGCGCATGGGCTGCTCGGCATTGGCAGAGGTGATGCCCGTGTAGACGCTTGTATCCTGGTTGCCGAAGTACAGCAGGTGGAAGAAGTCGATGAAGGGCATGGAACCGTTCTTGCTGGCAACTTCTACGCGGAAGCCGATGGTGACATCGCCTTCATCGGTGAGCGTGAAGGGAACGTAATTGTGGAACAGGCCACTCTCCTTCAGCATAGTGTCGATGAGGGTGCCGTTGCCGTGGCGGTAGTCATACTCGTTGGTCATGGCCAGCATGCTTTCCAGGGTCTGTCCCTTCTCTTCGTTCTCATAGAAGAAGGGATAAACATTGGTGCTGTCGTTGCTCTCGCTGGTGATGGCATATACCTGACAAGAGGTGAGGTAGTTGGGCAGGTTCTCCTGCTTGTACTCGTCGGTTCTGTAGGTCATGCCCACGCGAACGGCTGCCTGTACGTCGAGCAGGTAGTTGCCGGCGGGAATTCCGAAGATGGTCTGCTGGAACTCATGAATCAGTTCTTCGGGTCCCGTACTGCCAAACCACCAATTCGGACAATCATCACCAGTGGGCAGTATGCCGCTAACAACTTCCCATTCCTCGGCGGTCGGGGCGGTGTTGAAGTCGGCGTTCTTGATGAACGAGCTGAAGTCGAAGTAGTTGCCTTCCTTGGGCGAAACGCCACAGGTGTAGAATGCAGCCTTTGTGGAGGCAATCTCCTCGAGCAACTGGTCGATGTATTCCTTAGTGGCATCTTTGTCTGTAGGATGGTCGATGATGTACTGGGCTTCGTCCACTACACTGAACAGGTCGGTGCTCTCGATGTCGATGCCGTTGGGGTCTACGCTCTCCATCAGGGCGTTAGCATCGGCAACGGCCTCCTTCAGTTTGGTCAGGCTCTCACCGAGCACGGCGATGCCATATTCTTCCAGATACTTGTCCTTGTCGCCTACGAACTGCAGTTCCACCTCGTCCCAGGCAATCCAGTTGGCATTGGTCTCGGCGTCGATGTACAGACCGATGGTCAGTTCGCCGCCAACCTCCTGCTTGTCGTAGCCCAGCAGATAGGTCTTCGAGATGCCGTTGCCGGTGCTTACGGCCACTTCCTCGTCCTCCAGCTTCAGCGATACGCCGTTCACCTCAGCCGAAGCGTCGCCCTGCTGGGTGGCTACGACGGCAGCCTTCAGTACGTAGTAGCCCTTAGGCAGAGGCTGTCCGTCGGGCAGTGCGCTTACGGTCTGCTTGGCATAGTTCTCCTGGCCGTAGTTGCCAATCTCGGTGCTGGTGCTCTTCACCCAGCACTCCATGAAGGGCTTGCTGAAGCCTTCGACGTTGCCCGAGGTGTTGATGTGCAGGCCGGGGTTGGCACCGGGAACAAGGATTTCCCAGCCGTTGGTAGAAGCCATGTCACCATTGGTGATGACGTTGGCAGGATTAGAGTAGCATGCATTGGCGATGCGGAAAGTAGCTTCAGCCTTCTGCAGGTCCTCCAGACCCTCTTCCAGTACAACGATGGCCTCGGTGGGAGAATCGGCATACTGGAGAGATGTAGCAATGTCCTCCTTAGCCTGGTTGATGGCTTCCTGGAATGCCTCTACCTCGTTGGTCAGTTCGCCGGCGGCAATCAGGGCCTCGGCATTGGCAATGGCCTTCTGCAGGTTAGAGAAATACTTGTTGTAGCCGTTGAAGTCCTTCAGGGCAGCATCCAGGTTGCTCTTGGCCACTTCCAGGGCATCCAGTTCGTTGCTTTCCAGTTCTGCCGTGGCAGCTTCGATGGCAGTCTGCAAGTCGGGACGGCCCAGAGGCAGTTCCTCGGCCTTGCCCAGAGCCTCGTTGGCGGCATTCAGCGATGCCTGCAGAGCCTCGCGGGCGGCAGCAATCTTCTCAGCATTCACGATGCTGTTGTAGTCGTCGGGATTGCCCACAAAGATCAGAGTAACGTTGTCCCAGCCCAGCCAGTTGACATTGAGGTCGGCATAACGGAAACCGATGGTCAGGGCCTCTCCCTCGGCAATGTCCACGTCGATGCTGAAGGCAGCGGCATTCACGCCGTCCAGCACGTCCGTCATAGCCAGGTCGATGGCGGTGTCGTTGGCATACAGCTGTGCACCGGTGGCCTCCTCGACGTTGGCATCCTTCTGGCTTACCACGAAGCAGTCGGCGGTCAGTCGGTAGTGTCCGGCGGGCAGGTTGTTGATGGTCTGGTTGATGTCGCCAGAGCCCGTCAGAGCCGTGGCATTGACCCACTGTTCCACGAAGTCGGTCATACTCATCTCAATACCCTCCTCGTTGATTCGGGTAGTGGGATAGCTCACGCTGCGGCGGTTCTGCTTGAAGTTCGTAACCGTCCAGGAGGTCACGGTCTTGGAATTGTTGCCATCCTTGTTGAAGGTGGGGTTTTCGATGCGGTCGGTGGCATCAACATGGTCGTTGAAGTAGACGAAGTGGTCGATGGCCCTGCGCAGCGCAATGGTAGCCTCGCGCACGGCGACGTCGTCGGCCAGGCCTTCGAAGGCAGCTTCGGCAGTAGCGATGGCAGTCTGCAGGTCGTCCTGACCCTGGGTGTAGTGGCTGTCGGCCACGAGGGACTTGGCATCGTTAAGGGTGACGGTCAGCACTCCCTTGTGGATGGGAGTGGTGACTTCTTCCCCTTCTTCCTGAGCATGGGCGTTGAAGCCCGCGGTCAGCGCCAATGCCATGATGAGTAGAATTTTTTTCATGTGTTGCTTAATAAAGTTGGTTAATTAAGTTAATTATTAGGTTAATTATAAGCATGTCGCCTGCAAAAGTACAAAAAAAAACATATAGAAACAAAAGAGTTAGTGAAAATTGAATTTTATTTGGAATATTTGCGGAATGTCCGTATCTTTGTACCATGCAAAGCCTATTGGGAAAGAATATAGAGGATTTGCGCGAGGTGGCAGCCGAGATTGGTTTGCCGCGCTTCGCTGCCGGGCAGATAGCCGCCTGGCTCTATGATAAGTGTGTCACCGGCATCGACGAGATGACAAATCTGTCGAAGGCCGGTCGCGAGCGTCTGGCCGAAAAGTATGTGGTGGGCCGCAGCGAACCCGTGGTGTGTCAGACCTCGGTGGACGGGACAAAGAAGTACCTCTTCCCGGCCGGTGACGGGCATTTCGTGGAGAGTGTCTATATCCCCGACGGCGACCGGGCCACGCTTTGCGTCTCCAGCCAGATAGGTTGCAAGATGGCCTGCAAGTTTTGCATGACAGGTCGCCAGGGCTTCGACGGACAGCTTACGGCCGGAGAAATCCTGAACCAAATATACAGCCTGCCCGAGCGCGACCGCTTGACCAATGTGGTCTTCATGGGCCAGGGCGAACCCTTTGACAATCTGGACAATGTGCTTCGTGCCACCGAAGTGCTGACTGCCCCATACGGCATGGCCTGGAGTCCGCGCCGCATCACGGTCAGCACCGTGGGCCTGCGCAAGGGCATGGAACGCTTCCTCCGCGAGAGCCAGTGCCACTTGGCCGTGTCGTTGCACAATCCCTTCCCTGCGGAGAGGGCCGAGATTATGCCTGCCGAACGCAGCTATTCGCTGTCAGAGTTCATTCCACAATTGGGCCACGAGGACTGGCACGGACAGCGTCGCCTGTCATTTGAGTACATCGTCTTCGAGGGACTGAACGATTCCAAGGCTCACATGCGCGAGCTGGTCCGGCTGCTTGCACCGCTGGGCTGCCGTGTCAATCTCATCCGCTTCCACACCATACCCGACTCGCCCTTCCGCCGTGCCTCGGAACCGACCATGGAACGCATGCGCGACTACCTGACCCTCCATGGTGTCACCTGCACCATCCGTGCCAGTCGGGGCGAAGACATCATGGCTGCGTGTGGATTGTTGAATACAGCTAAAAAGGAGAACGAAATATGAGAATAATAAAGTCATTACTGACGGTATTTGCCTTGCTGGCACTGGTGGGATGCGAAAATGGCCATCTGGCCACGCCCCAGGCCAGCGGTCGCCCCTACGAAGTGCTTGTGGTCATGGACAAACAGAGTTGGGAGGCTCCCGAGGGTCGTGCCCTGTTCAATGTCTTGGACACCGACATCCCCGGACTGCCACAGCCCGAACGCTCGTTCCACATCTCCCAGGTGGGGCCGAAGGACATGAACCGTACGCTCAGCATCTTCCGCAACATCATCGAGGTGGAGATAAATCCCAGCATCTACACCCAGACCCGCATGAAGTTTGTGCGCAACGTCTATGCCAACGGCCAGGTGATACTGCACATCCGCAGCGGTTCGAAGCAGGACTTTGCCCAGTATGTCACCGAGCACGGGCAGGACATCATCGACTTCTTCACGAAGATGGAGATGAACCGCCTCTGTCAGGATCTCAGCAAGAAATACTCCAAGCTGACCTTCGACCTGGCCAAGGAAATATTCGGTTGCGAACTGAGGGCGCCCGAGGAGCTGAAAAACTTCAAGCGTGGCAAGGACTTCATGTGGACCACCAACAACACGGCCACGGGCATGGTCAGCATCATGATGTACTCTTATCCCTACGAGGGCCCGGAGACCTTCAACAAACGCTACATGCTGCACAAGCGCGACTCCGTGATGCGCATCAACATGCCCGGCAGCGACCCCGATATGTTCGTGCAGACCGATACGGCCTTCACCTCCATACGTCCCATTGTCGTCCACCACAAGTATGCCATGGAGGCCCGCGGCCTGTGGTTCATGCGCAACGACGGCATGGGCGGCCCCTTCGTCAGCCATTCGCGAGTCGACACCGAGAACAATCGCGTAGTGGTGGTGGAGGGCTTTGTCTTTGCCCCCGAAAAGATGAAGCGCGGCCTGATGCGTCGCATGGAAGGTTCGCTCTACATGTTGCTCCTGCCCGAGGAACAGCAGTCGGAGATAGAGACCGCCGTCGACGAGGAAGAGAAGACGGAAAACGAAGAGAAAAATACTAAAAAATAAAAAGATATGGAACAAAAGAGAATCCGAGTAGGCATCACCCAGGGAGACACGAATGGAGTGGGCTACGAAATCATACTGAAGGCATTTGCCGACCCCACGATGCTGGAGTTGTGCACGCCCGTTCTTTACGGCAATCCCCGCATTGCCACCTACCATCGCAAGGGCCTGTCGCTGAGCACAAACTTTGCCTCTATCCAACAGGCCGACGAGGTTCAGGACGACCGTCTGAACCTGGTGGTAGTGGACGATACGGAAGTCAAGATCGAGCTGGGACAGCCCTCTCCTGAGGCCGGACAGCAAGCCCTGAAGTCGCTGGAGCGGGCCTTGGCCGACTACCGCGAAGGCAAAATCGATGTCCTCGTCACAGCCCCCATCAATAAGCACAGCATCCAGAGCGACAAGTTCCGTTTCCCCGGACACACCGAGTACATCCAGAACCGCGTGGGCGAGGGGCAGCAGGCACTGATGATACTGATGAACCAAAGCCTGCGCGTGGCACTCGTCACCACACATCTGCCCATTCGCCAGGTGGCCGATGCCATCACTACGGAGAACATCCTCGAGAAACTGACCATTCTGAACCAGTCGCTCTGCCGCGATTTTGCCCTCACGGGGCCGCGCATTGCCGTATTGGCACTCAATCCGCATGCCGGAGAAAATGGCCTCCTGGGCAACGAGGAAAACGACATCATCATGCCCGCCATCGAACAGGCCAACCAGCAGGGCATCAATGCCTACGGCCCCTATGCCGCCGACGGATTTTTCGGCACGCGGGCCTATGAGCACTACGATGCCGTCTTGTCGATGTATCACGATCAGGGACTGACGGCCTTCAAGGCCTTGGCCATGGAGAATGGCGTCAACTATACGGCCGGACTGCCCATTGTGCGCACCAGCCCGGCCCACGGCACAGCCTACGACATAGCCGGACAGGGTGTGGCCGACGAGAACTCCTTCCGCCAGGCCATATACACCGCACTCGACATTTGGCGCAACCGCCAGAACTACGACGAGGCCCGGCAGAATCCCCTGCCCAAGCTCTATCACGACCGTCGTGAGGAGGTGGGTGCCCCGCGTTTCCGCACCCCGTCGGAACAGACCTCGCCTCGTACGCGCGACGAGGGCAGTCAGGAACGTCGTCCGCATCGCGACGAGTAACCCCCCTCTGCCACGGTGCCTGCCCGCTACCGCAATATTTTCCTTTTCATCGGTGTGGCAGCAGTCGTTGTCATGCTGTTTTCGTTCGACATGTCGTGGGACGAGATTGTCGGCCATGTGCGCCGTGCCGGCATTTGGTTCCCGGCTGTCGTGCTCTTGTGGCTGCCCATATATATGATGAATGCGCGCGCGTGGCAAATGATTGTCAACGACGGTTCGGAGCGCCGCCTGGGCTTCTGGCGTGTGCTGAAGTACACCATCTCCGGCTACGCCCTGAACAGCGTCACTCCCGTCGGCCTCCTGGGTGGCGAACCCTATCGCATCATGGAACTCTCGCCCCTGGTGGGCAGTGCCCGTGCCGCCAGCAGTGTCATCCTCTATGCCATGATGCACATCTTCTCCCACTTCTGCTTCTGGCTCTTCAGTGTGGGGCTGTTCCTGTTGCGCTACGGTCGCGGCCTCTCGTGGCCCGTCCTGGCCGTGCTGCTGCTCATCATCGCCTTCTGCCTGGCCGGTCTCCTCTTTTTCCGTTCCAGCTATCGCAACGGGTTGGCCATGCGCACGCTCCGTCTCCTTGCCCGCTGGCCCCTGATAGGCAGCAGGGTAGGGCGCTACATTCGGGAGCATGACGAGGGCATTCGTGAGGTCGACAACCAGATTGCCGCCCTCCATGCCCAGCGCCGCACCACCTTCTACGGCAGTCTGCTGCTGGAGTTTGCCGCCCGCATGCTGGGTTGCCTCGAGATTCAGTTCATACTCTTCATCTTCACCTCCGACATCAGTTACTGGGACTGTGTCCTGATGCAAGCCTTTGCCAGTCTGTTTGCCAATCTTTTCTTCTTCATCCCCATGCAGATGGGGAGCAAGGAAGGCGGACTGGCCATTGTCACCGACAGCCTTCACATGAATGCGGCCTATGGCGTGCTGACAGGTCTGATCACCCGTCTGCGCGAACTCATCTGGGTGGCCATCGGCCTCCTTCTGATACGCATTGGCAACAAAAAACGTCCTGTTGAATAAAATTTTCAACGTTCGGTTTCCTACTTTCAAATTTTATTCGTACCTTTGCAGCGCTTTTACCAAGAGTCACTCGCACAGAGTGTTCGGAGAGATGGTAGAGTGGTCGATTACACCGGTCTTGAAAACCGGCGTGCTG
>CAMOUQ010000097.1 GCA_946626595.1 uncultured Prevotellaceae bacterium
TCTTCTTTTCTTTACTATATTCCAATAGTTTCTTCCAAACAGCGTGCAAAATTACACTTTTTTTCTCGTTCCACCAAATCTTTCTTCCTTATTTTTCACTAATTGCCTCATTTCGGGGGAAATCAGAGGGTAACACGGCTATATGCCGGTGCTTCCATGGGACAAAAGTCGTGGTCTTGATACTTGAAGTAGCCCGTGATGGCTATCATCGCAGCGTTGTCGGTGGTATAACTGAATTTGGGAATATAGATTTTCCAGTGATAGCGCTTGGCATACTCGTGGAAGGCATTCCGCAATCCCGTGTTGGCACTGACGCCGCCTGCCACAGCCACCTGGCGGATGCCCAGGTCGCGGGCAGCCAGTCGCAGTTTGTTCATCAGCGTGTCGACGATGGTCTTCTCGTACGAGGCTGCCAGGTCTTCGAGATGATGCTGGATGAAGTCGGGGTCGTCCTTCAGCCAGTCGCGCAGGTTGTAGAGGAAGGAGGTCTTCAGGCCCGAGAACGAATAGTCGTAGCCCGGGATGTGGGGTTTCGAGAACTGGAATGCGTCGGGGTTGCCCTTACGGGCCAAGCGGTCGATGACAGGACCGCCCGGATAGCCCAGGCCCATCACCTTGGCCGCCTTGTCGATGGCCTCGCCGGCAGCGTCGTCGATGGTCTGCCCCACGATTTGCATATCGTTGTAGGCGTTCACCTTGACAATCTGCGAGTTGCCGCCGCTCACCAGCAGGCACAGGAAGGGGAACGTGGGCGACTCGTCCTGTTCAGCGTCCTCCGTCTGCGAGGGGTCTTTGATAAAGTGCGCCAGCACATGGCCCTGCAGGTGGTTGACGTCTATCATCGGTATGCCCAGGGCAGCGGCCATTCCTTTGGCAAAAGAGACGCCCACGAGCAGACTGCCCATGAGCCCGGGGCCACGGGTGAAGGCTATCGCCGACAGCTCTTCGCGCCCTACCCCAGCCCGCTTCAGCGCCTGGTCCACGACGGGCACGATGTTCTGCTGATGTGCACGGCTTGCCAATTCGGGCACCACGCCGCCGTAGCTCTCGTGCACGGCCTGGCTGGCCGTAACGTTCGACAACAGCACGCCGTCCCGGATGACGGCAGCACTGGTGTCGTCGCACGAACTCTCGATGCCCAGTATAACTACAGACTTTTCCATCCTAATGCGTCAATATTTCCACTCCGTTCTCCGTCATCACGTAGGTATGTTCCCACTGTGCCGAAGGCTCATAGTCCTCCGTCACCACGGTCCACTCCGTCGGGTCGTCGGCATCGATGCACACCTGGTAGTGTCCCAGGTTGATCATCGGTTCGATGGTGAACACCATCCCGGGCACCAGCAGCATGCCGGTGCCGCGATGTCCGTAGTGCTCCACATCGGGCTCCTCGTGGAACTGCAGGCCCACGCCGTGTCCACACAGGTCGCGCACCACCGACATGTGGTTCTTGTGGGCGTGCTTCTGTATGGCGTTGCCGATGTCGCCGACGAAGACGTAGGGCTCGCGACATACCTCTTCACCTATCTTCAGGCATTCCCATGCCACATCCACCAGTTGCTGCCATCGGGGCTGCGTCTGTCCGCCGATGACGAACATGCGGCTGGCGTCGGCATAGTAGCCGTCGAGTATGGTGGTGACGTCCACGTTCAGTATGTCGCCCTCCTCCAGCACTTCGTTCTCGTTCGGAATGCCGTGGCACACCACGTCGTTCACGCTTGTGCAGCACGACTTGGGAAAGCCTTCGTAGTTGAGCGGTGCGGGGATGCCGCCATGCTGTGTGGTATAGTCGTAGACGATGCGGTCTATCTCCAGTGTGGTCATGCCCGGACGGATGCGTTCGGCCACCGTGTCCAGCACGGCTGTGTTGAGCACGCCCGCCCGCCGTATCCCCTCAATCTGTTCGGGGGTCTTTATCAGTTCGCGTGTAGGCACCAGTTTGCCTCGCTCCTGATACGAGAGTATGCGTCGGTCCATGTCGGTCAGTGGCTGACCGTCGGGCACAATCCACCTGTTCTGTTTCTTGTTCTTTGCCATTCCTTATTCTTATGCACGCGCACGGGCAATGATGGCCAGGCACTCGCGGCACTTCTCGGTCACGTACTGCCAATCTTCAGCCTCCACACGATCCTTCGGGAACAGTTTCGAGCCCATGCCCACGCAGTAGACACCGGCCTTGAACCATTTCGTCAGGTTTTCCTCCTCAGGGGCAACACCGCCCGTAACCATAATCTTCGACCAAGGCATGGGGGCCTTCAGACCCTTCACCATGTTGGGGCCTACCACATCGCCGGGAAAGACCTTCGTCAGGTCGCATCCCAGCTCCTGCGCCTTGCCTATCTCGCTCACCGTCATGCAGCCCGGGCAATAGGGCACCAGGCGACGGTTGCAGACGGGTGCAATCTCGGGGTTGAACAGCGGGCCCACCACAAAGCAGGCACCCAGCTGCAGATACATGGCAGCCGTAGGTGCATCCACCACGCTGCCGATGCCCAGTGCCAGTTCGGGGCACTCCTTGGCGGCAAACTTCACACACTCGGCAAACACCTCCTGGGCAAAGTCGCCACGATTGGTGAACTCGAAGGCACGCACGCCTCCGTCGTAACAAGCCTTGATGACCTTCTTGGCCACCTCGGCATCCTTGTGGTAAAACACAGGCACCATGCCCGTCTCACCTATCTTTTGCAATACTGCAAGTTTATCAAATTTTGCCATTTGCAAATTCCCAATTCTTAATTCTTAATTCTCAATTCTCAATCCATCATCGCTGCACTCTGCCGTTGGCGCTGCCGCCGGCCAGGGCTTCCACCTCTTCGGCCGACACCAGATTGAAGTCGCCGTTCACGGTGTGCTTCAGTGCACTGGCTGCTACGGCAAACTCCAGTGCCTCGCCCTGCGTCTGCTTGGTCAGCAGGCCATGAATCAGGCCACCCGAGAACGAGTCGCCACCACCCACGCGGTCGATGATGGGGTTCAGTTCGTAGCGCTTCGACTGGTAGAACTCCTTGCCGTCGAAGATCAGGGCCTTCCAACCGTTGTGCGTGGCCGAGAAGCTCTCGCGCAGGGTGCTCACGACGTACTCGAATCCGAACTCGTCGCGCATCTGGCGGAAGATGCCTTCGTAGCCAGCGGCGTCGGTCTGTCCACCCTCCACGTCAGCGTCGGGCTTGAATCCCAGACACAGTTCGGCATCCTCTTCGTTGCCGATGCACACGTCCACGTACTTCATCAGGGGGCGCATCACGGAGATGGCCTTCTCGCTCGTCCACAGCTTCTTGCGGAAGTTCAGGTCCACGCTCACCTTCACCCCGTGGCGCTTAGCAGCCTCGCAGGCCAGTCGGGTCAGTTCGGCAGCACGGTCGCTGATGGCCGGCGTGATGCCGCTCCAGTGGAACCACTGTGCACCCTGGAATATGGCGTCGAAGTCGAAATCCTCGGGCAGGGCCTCAGCTATGGCGCTGTGGGCACGGTCGTAGATGACCTTCGAGGGGCGCATCGAGGCACCCGTCTCGGCATAGTACAGTCCCACACGGTCGCCGCCGCGGGCCACGAAGCGTGTATCCACGCCATATCGACGCAATGCATTGACGGCTATCTGGCCGATTTCGTGCTTAGGCAACTTCGACACGAAGTATGCCTCGTGCCCGTAGTTGGCCAGCGAAATGGCCACGTTGGCCTCACCGCCGCCGGGGATGATGCGGAATGATTCACTCTGAATGAAACGGTCGTTTCCTTGTGGAGACAGGCGGAGCATTATCTCGCCCAGTGTCACAATCTTTGCCATAATAATCGATTATTGGTTGATAAACGCGAGTGCAAAGATACGAAATCTTTTCCATAGTTCTGCACTGCGCGCCGATTTTTTCTTCAATCTTCGTTTGCATGTACGAAATATAATCTGTAACTTTGCCCCTAAAGACATGCAAAACAAGATGAAAGGAGACCAGACATACCGATTCGAAGTCTGCGCCAACGGCGTGGAGAGTTGCCTGGCGGCACAGGAGGGCGGAGCCGACCGCGTGGAACTGTGCGCCGGCATACCCGAGGGGGGAACGACACCATCGTACGGCGAAATTCTGCAGGCACGCCGACTGCTGACACGCACCAGGTTGCACGTCATCATTCGCCCCCGAGGCGGCGACTTCGTGTACTCCGAACTGGAGGCCGGGCGCATGTTGGAGGACATACGAATGTGTCGGCAACTGGGAGTGGACGGCGTGGTGTTCGGCTGCCTGACGAAGGATGGCGACGTAGACACACCGCTGTGCCAAAGACTGATGGAGGTCGCCCAGGGCATGTCGACAACCTTCCACCGCGCCTTCGACCGCACACGCAATGCCCGACAGGCCCTGGAGGACATCATCGCACTGGGCTTCGACCGCATACTCACCTCGGGCCAGGAACCCAAGGCGGAGGCAGGCATCGCCCTGCTGAACGAACTGAACAGACTGGCCCATGGGCGCATCATCCTGCTGGCAGGCAGTGGCGTGGACGAGTCGAACATCGCACACATCCAGCGCGAGACGGGCATCTGCGAGTTCCACTTCTCGGCACGCGAGGCCGTAGCCTACGATGGCGTGGCGACTGGAAAATTCGACTTCGGCAAGCGGATGCTGACGACTGCCGAACGGGTACGTAACACCATCAAACAACTCACGCCATGAGACACGCACTTGCCTTCTGCATTGCCCTGACGACCCTGTTAGCCGCGCAGGCGCAGGACATTGACAAAGCCTTCAACGAAAAGGTTAAAATAATTGGGAACCAATACACTAAGGATATAGATAAACTGTCCGACCCAACGGAGCAGGAGGCCCTGCGCTTCCTGTATGCCTACATGCCGCTGGCCGACATCACCGACTATCCGCTGGAGTTCCACTTGCGAAACGTGCGCACCAGTTTCGAGGCCCGGCAACAGATGCCCTGGGGCAAGGATGTGCCCGACCTGCTGTTCCGCCACTTCGTGCTGCCCGTGCGCGTCAACAACGAGGCCCTGGATTCATCGCGATGGGTATTCTACCGCGAACTCAGGGAACGCGTCCGGGGGCTCTCGATGAAGGAGGCCATACTGGAGGTGAACCACTGGTGCCACGAGCGGGTTACCTATGCCCCCTCGGACGGCCGGACGCTGTCGCCCCTGGCCTGCATCAAGAACGCACTCGGACGATGCGGCGAGGAGTCGACGTTCACCGTCTCGGCCCTGCGCTCGATAGGCATCCCGGCCCGACAGGTCTACACGCCGCGCTGGGCACACACCGACGACAACCACGCCTGGGTGGAGGCCTGGGCCGACGGCCGATGGTACTTCCTGGGGGCCTGCGAACCAGAACCCGTACTCGATCTCGGATGGTTCAACGCACCGGCCTCGCGAGCCATGCTCATGCACACAAGGGCCTTCGGCGACTACCGGGGGCCCGAGGAGGTGATGCTGCGCACATCGTGCTTCACCGAGATTAACCTCATCGACAACTACGGTTCGAGTGCCCGCATCGACTTCCGCATCGTGGACGAACGCGGAAAGGCCGTCAGCGACGCCCGCGTCGACTTCAAGCTCTACAACTATGCCGAGTTCTGCACCGTGGCCACCAAATACGCCGACGCACGGGGGCGCACCTTCCTGACCGCAGGCAAGGGCGACATGCTGGTGTGGGCATCGAAGGACGGGCGCTTCGGCTATGCCAAGGCCTCGTTTGGCAAAGACAAAAGCGTGACGATAAGGATAGGGAACGAGAGGAACCTCGAAACTCAAACCATCGACATCGTGCCGCCGCCCGAGCGCGTACTGATACCCGAAGTGCCGACGGAACTGAAACAGGAAAACCAGCGGAGGCTGGCCTACGAAGATTCCCTACGGCATGCCTACGAAGCCACGTTCCTGACCGAGCGGATGGCCAGGCAGTACTATCCGCGCTTTGCCGACATGCTGGTGAAGAGCCGCGGCAACTGGCCCGTCATACTCACCTTTATAGAGCAGAATCGCGCACGCGAGGAACGCGTCTACCGCCTGTTGGCCACGCTCTCCGACAAGGACCTCAGGGACATGCCCCTGGACATCCTGGAGGACAACCTGACAGCCGAGAGCGACCAACTGTGCCCTCGCGTGGAGAACGAGATGATACTGCACCCGTACAAGCATCGGCTCCGCCAAGCCTGGCAGGCGGAAAACGGCAATGCGCACGACATCAGCGCTGCGGACCTGGTGAAATGGGTGAAGGAGAACATACGCCTGAACCCCGACACGCGAGCCCTGCGCATTGCACAGACGCCCGTCGGAGTGTGGCAGTCGCGAGTGACCGACACACGTTCGCGCGACATCTTCTTCGTGGCCCTGGCCCGCAGCCTGGGCATAGAGGCACGCAAGGATGCCGTCACGGGCAAGGTGCAATACAGAGAGGGGAAGGCCGGAGGAGCAGGCATGAGGCCCTGGATAGACGTCGACTTCGATGCGACCGAACAGCAGGAAAGTCCCAAGGGCACGCTGCTGCTGACCTACGAACCTGACAAATACGTTGACGACCCGAAGTATTACAGCCACTTTACCATCACACGAATCACGCAAAGCGGCGGCACCAGCCTCCTGAACTTCGAGGAAGGCCAAGTGGACATGGGAGGCGGTACGAGCTGGAGCAATACGTTCCGAAACGGGACTTCACTGGACGCGGGCACCTATCTGCTCACCACCGGCACCCGACTGGCCAACGGCAGTGTGCTGGCCACCAACCGCCTGTTCCGGATTCACGAGGGCGAGACCACTACCCTGCCCCTCGTTCTTCGGCAGACGGACACGGAGGTGAGCGTCATCGGTTCGTTTGATTCGGAAAGCAAGTACACGAAGGCCTTTGCCAACGCGGCGACTGTCAGCATCCTGTCGCAGACGGGCCGGGGCTACTTCGTCGTTGGCCTCATCGGCATGGGGCAAGAGCCCACGAACCATGCCCTGCGCGACATTGCAAAGGTGCGCAACGACTTCGACCAGTGGGGTCGCCCCTTGCTGCTGCTCTTCGAGAGCGAGGAGGAGGCACGTAAGTTCAAAGCCTCCGACTATGGTCAGCTGCCCAAGAACACGCTCTTCGGCATCGACCGGGACGGCAGCATACGCCGCCAAATCATGACGAACATGAAATTAAGAAACGAGCAACTGCCCATATTCCTCATATCCGACACGTTCAACCGGGTAGTATTCTGTTCGCAAGGCTATACCATCGGTCTGGGCGAACAGTTGCAATGGACCATTAAGAAACTGGAGGAATAATACGTCGACGGCAGCCCAAGAACCCGTCGATGGGGGCTGTCCCACGCATGGGACGAGGTGCATCCTTAGTATGGATTGAGCGTGTCCCACGCATGGGACGAGGCAAAGCTTCGGGAACCTTGGCCCACAGCTTCAAGAACCTTTGGCCTTTGCTTCGGGCCGTAGCGTTTTGGGTTTTGCACCCTTTGTGTCTTGTCCTGCTATAGGTTGATATAAGAATCAATCTATTCAATGAAACAATCA